>NZ_CAJQUB010000004.1:0-478307 GCF_907163215.1 Candidatus Accumulibacter sp. ACC005
AGAAAGAAGTAACCGCAAAGAGCAGAAAGGCCCGTACACTGGCCTGGCACGCGCGGCGCCAACGTAAGTTTCGTACGGGATTCGGGCTCAATCTATTGGTCGGTGGTTCGGCTGACGCTCGTTCAATTCGAAGCCGCTCGCCGGCCATGACGCGCCCCCATCGCAAGCGCCGGGTGGCAGGATCTGGATCCGGATCTTTCCGCTACCACCGATTTCAAGAAACCTGCCGAAGTGCGCATTGTAAGCGGCAAGGGAAACCCGGAATACGTGGTTCGCGGAATCAAGCCCGTCAGGTTCTCTCCGAGATGGATGGTGAACGAGGGAACGAAGGCCTGGCGCGTGAAGCGTTCTTCGCTGGCTGTGCGAAGCTGCCGATTCCGACGGTTTTTCGTAACGGCGTATGGTAGTTGATCATGAAAGTCAGTGAACTCAGAGCAAAAACCGTCGACGAACTGAAACAAGGAATTGCTGGACTTGCTGAAGGCACAGTTTGGTCTCGGATGCGTGTCCACTCAGCAGTTGTCCCACACCGTCAGATTCGGTAAAGTGCGTCGCCAGATTGCGCCGTACGCACGCTTCTTCGTATTGAAAAGGCAGTTCAACAATGAGCGAGACACCACCAAGCGCCCCGGGTACGGGCGCTTCGTCAGCGATCGATGGACAAGACCGGTGAAACCGTCGTCCGTCGAACTTCCCGCTTCAAGCCTGCGAATTTACGACAAATCAGTGATGGCGCTCCGACAATAACCAATGGCGCATGATTACGCAATGGGATGCCAAGATCTGGCGACCTGGTCGAAATCCAGGAGTGCCTGCCCGCTATCCAGAGCAAGGCGTGGGTTGCGTCACCAAGCTTCTTGGAACGCCGCGCGTTCCATTTAAAAGCTTGCTTGGTTCTCAAAGAGAAGCGGCTATCAATGCCGCCTCCCCCGCGCTCGGCTGACTTTTCCCCACTGCCTTTGGCGTTTCTACGCTACGGGTTCCAAGACTGACCCGCAGCTGCGGGCCAAGTTGGAAGTGGACAGATGATTCAAGTACAACATTCTCCGACGTTCGCCGACACACCGGTGCGCGCTTCGGTGAGTGGGTCCTTAAAGTGCTGGGCTGGCTCCAAGCTCCGCTACGGGCCGGGTGTCGGCCGACCATTATCAAGGTCACCGACCAAGGATTCGCCGGGCGCGTGACACCCTGGTCAAGAATGGTGAGCGTCTCCATGCGCTGGGTCGTGGCGCACGGCCAAGAAGGGCCGTACGCCGCATGGATGGCTCCCTTGGTCAGTTCGACCACGAACGCCCGTCTGGTCCTCCTGATAAACAAGATGGAGCCGATTGTAATCGCGTATCTTCGGGCCGTGACGCGCGAGTTGCGCGGGCGATCGTTCTGAAGATCGTCCTCCCTGGCCCCGGAATGCTGTGAAGGAGGTCATGGGAAAAAATTCGTAAGGCGATGACGTCTTCGTCATTGCTGAACGACAAGGGAAAGCGCGGGCTGTGAGCAGCGGACCTAGATGCCGGCCCGAGCACGTCCCTGGTGGCTGGGTCGAAAAAATCGCGTCAGAAGCAATGGCACGAAGCCGAATCCGGTGAAGGGTGTCGTCAGCGGCATCGTTGAAAAAGAGATGCCGCTTCACGTATCGAATGTATCGCTCTACAACCCGGCGACCAAGAAAGCGGATCGTGTCGGCTTCAGGAAGCTTGAAGACGGTACGAAAGTGCGCTTTTTTCAAGTCGAACGGCGAAGTGTTGGCGGGCTAAGGAAGTAGTCATGGCACGTTTATTGGATTACTACAAGACCACCGTGGTGGCGGAGCTTACCGAGAAGTTCGGCTACAAGTCGAGCATGGAAGTGCCGCGGATCACCAAGGTGACCCTGAACATGGGTGTTGGTGAGGCGGTTGCAGACAAGAAGGTGCTCGAGAGCGCGATTGGCGACATGACCAAGATTGCCGGCCAGAACCGGTTACGACCAAGGCTCGCAAGTCGATCGCCGGCTTCAAGATTCGCACCGGCTACCCGATTGGCTGCATGGTGACTCTGCGGGGTCCGCGTATGTTCGAATTCATCGATCGTCTGGTAACTGTGGCGTTGCCTCGGGTGCGTGACTTTCGTGGCATATCGGGCAAGGGGTTTCGATGGTCGCGGAAACCTACAGCATGGGCCTCAAAGAGCAGATCATCTTTCCGGAAATCGAGTACGACAAGATCGACGCGCTGCGCGGCATGAATGTCAGCGTGACGACTACTGCGAAGACCGATGACGAAGCGCGTGCCTTGCTTGGCGCGTTTAAATTTCCCTTCAGGAACTGAGACGAAATGGCAAAACTCTCTGGTGATCAACCGCGGTGAGAAGCGGCGCAAGACAGTCGAAAAGTATGCCAAGAAGCGTGCCGATCTGGTGGCGGTCATTAATGACCAGAGCCTCTCCGTTGAGGATCGCTTCGAGGCGCGGCTGAAAATGCAGGCGCTGCCACGCAACTCAAGCCCGGTTCGGCTACGTAACCGGTGCGCACTGACCGGTCGTCCGCGCGGTGTTTTTCGCAAGTTCGGTCTGGGTCGTGCAAGCTTCGCGGACTTCGTCATGCAAGGTGAAGTCCCCGGAATGATCAAGGCTAGCTGGTAGGCAGGGAGAGAACAGAATGAGTATGAGCGATCCGATCAGCGACATGCTGACACGCATCCGAAATGCCCAGATGGCAAACAAGGCCTCCGTCGCCATGCCGTCTTCAAAAGTAAAGATTGCCATCGCCCAGGTGTTGAAGGACGAAGGTTATGTCGAGGATTTCAGCGTCAAGCCGAACGACGGCAAGCCGATTCTGGAGATTGGCCTGAAGTATTACGCCGGTCGTCCGGTGATCGAGCGGATCGATCGCGTTTCCCGGCCCGGCCTGCGTATTTATCGAGGCGCCGACAACATTCCTCCGGTCATGAACGGTCTTGGTGTGGCGATCGTGTCGACACCGAAGGGTGTCATGACTGACCGCAAGGCACGTGCCAGCCATATCGGCGGCGAAGTGCTCTGCGTCGTCGCGTAAGGGGTAGCTATGTCCCGCGTTGCAAAAAACCAATCGTTCTGCCGCAGGGTGTCGCGGTAGATATTTCCTCCGACCAGATTTCAGTGACCGGCCCTCTGGGGGCTTTAAAGTTTGCCGTCAATCCGGCGGTCTCGGTGGCTCTTGAGGATGGCAGTCTATTGTGCAAGCCGGTGGCTGGAGTGGCAGAGGCTGTTGCCATGTCGGGCACGATGCGTGCCGTTCTGGCCAATATGGTGACCGGAGTGAGTGCAGGGTTCGAGCGCAAGTTGAGTCTCGTTGGCGTTGGCTATCGAGCTCAGGCGCAAGGCGACACGCTCAATCTGACGCTGGGATTCTCGCATCCGGTTGCGTACAAGTTGCCAAGCGGCATTACGGCTACGACCCCCATTCAGACGGAAATCGTCATCAAGGGAGTGGATCGGCAGCTCGTGGGCCAGGTGGCTGCAGAGGTTCGCGCCTATCGTCCGCCCGAGCCCTACAAGGGCAAGGGTGTGCGCTATGTCGACGAAGTGGTCGTGATCAAAGAAACGAAGAAGAAGAAGTAAGGGTGCTGAGATGATTGACAAGAAACTGGCGCGTTTGCGCAGGGCTCGCAAAACCCGGGCCAAGATTGCCGAGCTGAAGTCGGTGCGTCTTTCGGTTCACCGCAGCAACTGCCATATCTACGCGCAGGTGATTTCGGCTTGCGGGACCAAAGTCCTGGCGGCCGCCTCATCGCTCGAGCCGGAAGTGCGCAAGAGCCTGCCGAACGGTGGCGACATCGGCGCCGCCAAGGCGATTGGTCAGCTGGTTGCCGAGCGCGCCAGGAAAGCGGGGGTCGAGCAGGTGGCGTTCGATCGTTCCGGGTTTCAGTATCACGGACGGATCAAGGCGCTTGCCGAGGCTGCTCGTGAAGCCGGCCTCAAGTTCTGATCGCCGCACCCTGCAAAGAATTGGAGTAATCAATGGCTAGACCTCAAGGCAGAAAACCTCAGCAGTCGGACAGGCCCGATGATGGCATGCGCGAGAAGATGATCTCGATCAACCGCGTAACCAAGGTCGTCAAGGGTGGTCGGATTCTCGGCTTCGCGGCGCTGACCGTCGTCGGCGACGGTGATGGGCGCGTTGGTATGGGCAAGGGCAAGTCTCGTGAAGTGCCGGTGGCCGTTCAGAAAGCCATGGAAGAAGCGCGGCGCAACCTGATCAAGGTGAGCCTCAAGAACGGCACCCTGCAGCACACCGTCTTCGGACGTCACGGCGCGTCGACAGTGATGATGCAGCCAGCGCCGGAGGGTACGGGTATCATCGCCGGGGGCGCCATGAGGGCGGTATTCGATGTGATCGGAATGACCAACGTGGTCGCCAAGGCGCACGGGTCTACCAATCCTTATAACGTTGTCCGCGCGACGATCAACGGGCTGCGCTCGATGACTACGCCTGCCGAGGTTGCGGCCAAGCGGGGCAAGACCGTGGCAGAGATTCAGGGGTAAGAGATGGCTGAGAAAAAAGTGAAGGTGACGCTTGTCAGAAGCCTGATCGGCACCAAGGAATCGCATCGTGCGACGGTGCGTGGCCTGGGCCTGCGGCGTATGCACAGCAGTGCAATACTCGAAGATACTCCAGCGGTTCGCGGGATGATCAACAAGGTTGGCTATCTCTTGAAGTGTGAGGGCTGAGATGGAACTGAATACTGTTCGAGCCGGCGACGGCGCGCGCGCAGACAAGAAGCGCGTTGGCCGAGGCGTTGGTTCCGGTTGGGGAAAGACCTGCGGGCGCGGTCACAAAGGTCAAAAGTCCCGTGCCGGGGGTTTCCACAAGGTCGGCTTCGAGGGCGGTCAAATGCCGTTGCAGCGCCGGCTACCGAAGCGCGGCTTCAAGTCAATGACCGGCGCCCGTAACGTCGAAGTAAGGCTGTCCGAAATCGAGCGCCTGCCGGTGGATGAGATTGATCTGGCAACGCTTCGGCAAGCGAATCTGGTGCCGCAACAGGTGTTGTCGGCAAAGGTTGTTCTATCGGGTGCGATCACGCGGAAAGTCTTGCTCAAGGGTGTTGGCGCGACTGCCGGCGCTCGGGCGGCGATCGAAGCCGCGGGCGGCAGCATCTCCGAATAACGCGTTGGCAGGGGTGATATTTCTTGGCAACTAGTCCTAACACGGTCAGCAAAGGCGGGAAGTTCGGCGATCTGAAGCGCCGTCTATGGTTCCTGCTTGGCGCTCTGGTTGTGTACCGGATCGGTTCGCACATCCCGGTGCCCGGAATCGATTCGCACGTCCTGGGCGAGCTCTTCAGTCGGCAACAGGGCGGCATCCTGGGCATGTTCAACATGTTCTCCGGTGGGGCCTTGTCGCGGTTCACGATTTTTGCGCTGGGGATCATGCCGTACATTTCGGCGTCGATCATCATGCAATTGATGACCCATGCCAGTCCGCAGCTTGAAGCCCTCAAAAAAGAGGGTGAGGCCGGGCGCCGGAAAATCACGCAATACACGCGCTACGGTACGGTTGCTCTTGCCCTCTTTCAGGGTATCGGTATCGCCGTGGCGGTCGAGTCGCAGCCGGGATTGGTGCTTGACCCGGGGATGATGTTTCGCTTCGTGACGGTAACCACACTGGTCACCGGGACGATGTTCTTGATGTGGCTTGGCGAGCAGATTACCGAGCGGGGCTTGGGCAACGGCATTTCGCTGATCATCTTTGCCGGTATTGCCGCGGGCTTGCCGAGTGCCATCGGAGGGCTCCTCGAACTGGTGCGTACCGGCGCGATGCATCCGCTGACGGCGCTGGTGATCTGTGTTCTGGTGGTCCTGGTCACCGCCTTTGTGGTGTTTGTCGAGCGTGGGCAGCGCAAGATTCTGGTGAACTATGCAAAGCGGCAGGTGGGCAACAAGGTCTATGGTGGTCAAAGCTCTCATCTGCCGTTGAAATTGAACATGGCGGGAGTGATTCCGCCGATTTTTGCCTCCTCTATCATCCTCTTTCCGGCAACCATTGCCGGCTGGTTTGGCGCCGGCGAGTCCGGGCGTTGGCTGAAGGATATTGCGGGCGCGCTGTCACCAGGGCAACCGATTTACGTGATGCTCTACGCCGCAGCGATTATCTTCTTCTGTTTCTTCTATACGGCGCTTGTCTTCAACTCCAGAGAAACAGCGGACAACCTGAAGAGGAGCGGTGCTTTCGTCCCTGGGATTCGTCCAGGCGATCAGACGGCGCGCTACATTGACAGGATACTGATGCGCCTGACCTTGGTTGGCGCCTGCTACATCACGATTGTTTGCTTGCTGCCGGAGTTCATGATTCTGAAGTGGAACGTACCTTTCTACTTCGGCGGTACTTCGCTGTTGATCATCGTTGTTGTGACGATGGATTTCATGACCCAGGTGCAGGCGTACACGATGTCGCACCAGTACGAGAGCCTGCTCAAGAAGGCTAACTTCAAAGGCTCCGGGTTACCGGCGAAATAGGATGGCAAAGGAAGACTTGATTGAAATGCAGGGTGAGGTCGTCGAGAACCTGCCCAACGCAACGTTCAGGGTGAAGCTCGAGAACGGCCATGTGGTTCTTGGTTTTATCTCCGGGAAAATGCGCATGCACTACATCCGCATACTGCCAGGGGACAAGGTGACCGTTCAACTGACACCCTATGACTTGAGCAGAGCGCGAATCGTCTTCCGCGCCAAGTGAAGAATCTCTACGCAACAATTCGGTTTCAGGCTGGCTGCGCCTGCTGCCGGAGAATCAGGAGTTAACAATGAAAGTGCTGGCCTCTGTGAAGCGCATCTGCCGGAAGTGCAAAATCATTCGGCGTCACGGCATTGTGCGTGTGATCTGTACGGATCCGCGTCACAAACAGCGTCAAGGTTGATCGCTGCGGCCCGAGTCATGGGTCGTCAGTCGGTTGAAGGTATAACTGTAAGTTTCGATTACTTGGGGTGAATCAATGGCCCGCATCGCAGGCGTAAACCTACCGAACCACCAGCACGCCGAGATTGCGCTTACCGCGATCTACGGTATTGGGCGTCCGCGCGCACAGAAGATTTGTGATGCTGCTGGTGTTTCACGTTCCACAAAGATGAAGGACATGACGGAAGCCGAACTGGAGCGTTTACGCGATCAGATCGGCAGATTTGCCGTCGAGGGCGATTTGCGCCGCGAAGTCACGATGAGCATCAAGCGCTTGATGGACCTCGGTTGCTACCGTGGCCTTCGTCATCGCAAGGGCCTGCCGTCTCGCGGTCAGCGTACGAAGACCAACGCCCGTACCCGCAAAGGTCCGCGTAAGCCGATCGCCGGCAAGAAGTGATTAGGAAATAGGATCTGACTATGGCCAAGACCGCTGGAAAAGTTCGCAAGAAAGTCAAGGTAAAGAAGAACGTAGCTGAGGGCGTTGCCCATATTCATGCGTCGTTCAACAATACCATCATTACCATCACCGACCGTCAGGGTAACGCCCTGTCCTGGGCTACCTCCGGCGGTGCCGGGTTCAAGGGCTCACGCAAGAGCACCCCGTTTGCGGCGCAGGTGGCTGCTGAAGCGGCGGGCAAGGTGGCTGTCGAATGTGGCGTCAAGAACCTCGAGGTGCGCATCAAGGGCCCCGGCCCCGGGCGTGAGTCGTCGGTGCGCGCGCTCAATGCACTTGGCATGAAGATCACGGCGATTACCGATGTCACGCCGATCCCGCACAACGGCTGCCGTCCGCCGAAGAAGCGTCGGATTTAAGGAGAAGATAGAGTGGCTCGCAACCTAGATCCGAAGTGCCGTCAGTGTCGCCGCGAAGGCGAGAAGCTGTTTCTGAAGGGTGAGAAGTGCTTTACCGACAAGTGTGCCATTGAGCGTCGCTCGTATGCGCCAGGCCAACACGGCCAGAAGTCGGGGCAGCGTCTGTCCGATTACGGTGTCCACCTGCGCGAGAAGCAGAAGATTCGCCGCATCTACGGGGTTCTCGAGGGACAGTTTCGCAAGGTTTACAAGGAAGCAGACCGGCGCAAGGGCGTGACCGGCGAGGTGCTCCTGCAGCTCCTGGAGGCTCGCCTGGACAGCGTCGTCCATCGCATGGGGTTCGCAGCATCGCGTTCAGAATCACGTCAGCTGGTCAGGCACAATGGCATGCTGGTGAACGGACGTCGGGTGAACATCCCTTCCTACCAGGTTCGTCCAGGCGACGTCGTCGAAGTCTGCGAGAAGGCGAAGGCCCAATTGCGTGTCAAGGCGGCGCTTGCAGCAGCCGAATCGCGGGGTTTTCCGGAGTGGGTTGAAGTGGACGCTAAGGCGCTGAAAGGCACCTACAAGGCGCATCCGGAGCGCAGCGAACTGCCGCCGACGATCAACGAGAGTCTGGTCATCGAACTTTACTCGAAGTAGTAGTGGCTAGGCTTGACGGCATCAGGCAAAGGACAGTACATGCAAAGCAGTGGACTATTTAAACCGCGCATCATCGATGTGCAGAGCTTGTCGCCAGTGCATGCGCGGGTGGTCATGGAGCCGTTTGAACGCGGTTATGGGCACACTCTGGGCAATGCGCTGCGGCGGATTCTGCTCTCTTCGATGCCGGGCTACGCACTGACCGAGGTGAGTATTGATGGGGTTCTCCACGAGTACTCGTCGATCGACGGCGTTCAGGAGGATGTTGTCGATATCCTGCTCAACCTCAAGGGCGTGGTCTTCAAGTTGCACAATCGTGAAGAGGTGGTTCTTCGTCTGGGCAAGGAAGGCAAAGGCGTCGTTCGGGCGGCGGATATCGAGGTTTCTCATGACGTCGAGATCATCAATCCGGAACACGTGATTGCGCACCTTTCAGCCGGTGGCAAGTTGGCCATGGAAATGAAAGTGGAAAGGTCGCTGGGCTACCTGGCGGGCAATCTTCGCGACCTTGGCGAGAGCGGAAAGAGCATCGGAAAGCTGGTTCTCGACGCCTCGTTCAGCCCGGTCCGTCGGGTCAGCTACACCGTCGAGAGCGCTCGTGTCGAGCAACGGACCGATCTCGACAAGCTGATCATGGAGATCGAGACTAACGGAGCGATTGAACCGGAAGAGGCGATCCGCACCGCGGCCCGCATTCTGATGGAACAACTGTCGGTGTTCGCCGATCTTGCTGGAACGGCGTTGCCCGTTGAGTATCAGAAAACGGTGCAGGTCGATCCGCTGCTGCTGCGCCCGGTGGACGATCTTGAGCTGACTGTGCGTTCGGCGAATTGTCTGAAAGCGGAAAACATCTACTACATTGGCGATCTGATTCAGCGGACCGAGAACGAACTGCTGAAAACGCCGAATCTCGGGCGCAAGTCGCTTAACGAAATCAAGGAAGTATTGGCCGCACGCGGCCTGACACTGGGCATGAAGCTTGAGAACTGGCCGCCGGCCGGGCTCGAGAAATAAGTCGCCGGACAAGAACAGGAAGGAATTGATATGCGTCACCGTTTGGGTCTTCGCAAACTGAATCGTACCAGCGCCCATCGTCTGGCGATGTTGCGCAACATTACCGTATCGCTGCTGCGTGAAGAGGTGATCAAGACGACGCTGCCCAAGGCGAAGGAACTTCGCCGGGTGGTCGAGCCGATCATCACTCTGGGCAAGAAGCCAAGCCTTGCCAACCGGCGTCTGGCGTTCGATCGCCTGCGTGACCGCGACATGGTGGTCAAGGTGTTCGACGAGCTCGGACCGCGTTTCGCGGCGCGCAATGGCGGCTATCTACGGATCCTGAAGTGTGGGTTCCGTGTCGGCGACAACGCACCGATGGCTCTGGTCGAATTGCTCGACCGGCCGGAAACCGAGGCGGCTGCGGTGGTTGCCGAGTAGAGTTTGGGACACGCGGGCCGGCGGCATGCCAGCCGCAGGCAAAAAAAGCCAGGCCTTGCGGCCTGGTTTTTTTTGCCTGCTTGAGCGCGATGCGAAACGTGTGTGGTCGTCGGCCGATCGCCGTGCGGGGGCCCGCCCGGCCACTACGGCTGAGCTACGCCGCTGTTGGCGCCGTCTCCTCCTGCTGCTGCAGTTCCCACATCTGCGCGTAGAGGCCTCCCGCCTGTAGCAGTTGCGGGTGTGATCCACGCTCGACGATACGTCCAGCGTCCATTACCAGGATCTGGTCAGCATTCATGATGGTGGACAGGCGGTGCGCGATGACCAGGGTGGTTCGCCCGCGGGCCGCGTTGTCGAGGCTGGCCTGTATCGCTTTCTCGGTTTTCGAGTCGAGAGCCGAGGTGGCTTCATCGAAAATCAACACGGGCGGGTTCTTGAGCAGCGCGCGGGCGATCGCCACGCGCTGTTTCTCGCCCCCGGAGAGTTTGAGGCCCCGTTCGCCGACGCGCGTTGAATAGCCCTCGGGGAGCTGTTCGACGAAACGCGCGAGTTGCGCGGCTGCAGCTGCGGCCAACACCTCATCGTGGCTGGCGTCCGGGCGGCCATACTGAATGTTGTAGTAGATGGTGTCGTTGAAGAGCACGGTGTCCTGCGGAACAATGCCGATCGCAGCGCGCAGACTGGCCTGCGTAAGCTGCCGCAAGTCGCTGCCGTTGATCCGGATGTGACCGCCACTGACGTCGTAGAAGCGGTACAGGAGGCGCGCCAGGGTGGATTTTCCGGAGCCGGACTCGCCGACCACGGCAAGCGTTCCGCCGGCAGGAATATTGAAATCGACGCCATGCAGGATCTGGCGGTTCGCCTCATAGAAGAAGTCTACTGCGCCGAAATCGACCTGCACAGGACCGGGCGGCAGGACCCTGGCAGCAGGTGCGTCGGCGATTTCGCGGTTGACTTCGAGCAGACCGAACATGCGCTCGATGTCGGTCAGCGATTGTCGGATTTCCCGGTACACGACACCAAGAAAGTTGAGCGGCATGTAGAGCTGAATCAGGAAGGCGTTGACCAGAACCAGGTCGCCGATGGTCATCGTGCCGTCGACGACGCCGGCGGCGGCTCGCCACATCATCGCCGTCACCCCTAGGGCGATACTGACCTGCTGACCAAGGTTCAGCCAGGACAGGGAGATGCGGCTTTTCGTCGCGGCGTCTTCCCAGTTGCGCAGCTGCTGGTCGTAGCGCCGCGCTTCAAATTCCTCGTTGTTGAAATACTTGACCGTCTCGTAGTTGATCAGGCTATCGATGGCGCGCGTATTGGCGGCCGAGTCGGTTTCATTGACTTTGCGGCGGATGGCGATGCGCCAGTTGCTTACCTTTACCGTGAACAACACGTAGGCGCTCAGTGAAGCGAGGGTGATGAGGACGAAGACGCTGTCGTAGCGGGCAAACAGGATGGCCAGGACAAGGCCGATTTCGACCAGCGTCGGGAGGATCGAATACAGCGTGTAGCTGATCAGATTGGAGATCGATCGGCTGCCGCGCTCGATATCGCGCGACACCCCTCCGGTTTCGCGATGCAGGTGGAAGCGCAGCGACAGCTCATGCAGGTGGCGAAAGACTTCCAGCGCAATGCGCCGAACGGCGCGTTGGGTGACGCGCGCGAAGAGGATTTCGCGCAATTCTGTAAACAGGGTGCTGGAAAAACGCAGCGCGCCGTAGAGGGCGAGGAGCAGGGCCGGCAGAACCAGAGCCTGCTGCTCGCTGCTCAGCGCGTCGATCATGTCCTTGAAAACGAGGGGTACGGCGACGTTTGCCACTTTGGCGCTGAACAGGCAGGAAAGCGCCAGGAGGACACGCCATTTGTACTGCCACAGATACGGAACGAGCTTGTTCAGTGTCAGCCATAGATGCGTGTCGGCAGGCGGTGGCCGATCGAGGGCTGCATTGGAAGTGGCGGAACGGCGCATGTGAGTGATGACGTATGGTGGTTGGCCAGCGCTGCAGTATGCCTGCTGTTGCCGCCGAGGGTCTCGAGGCCGGCACAGAAAAATGGAAAAAAGCCTTGCATTCGCCAGCGGCTCACCCTACCATTAAAACGAACGTTTGAGCGAAGCCTTGGGCCTCAGGCGCTGTCGGCAATCTTGCTACTCTCGTTACTCCCGCTACTCCCGCTACTCCCGGTTCGTCGAAGCATTCAAGCCTGAACACTTTGGGGCCTGCGCTCTCATGTCCGACCAGAAGACCAATCACGATACTCGCGAACGCATCCTGGATGTGGCCGAGCGGCTGTTCATGGAGCATGGCTATGAAGGGACGTCGATGCGCGTGATTACCACCTGCGCTGACGTCAACCTGGCGGCCGTCAACTACCATTTCGGTTCCAAGGAAGCGCTGCTACGCGAGGTTTTTCGCCGCCGGCTCAGCTGGCTGAATCGGGAGCGTCTGTACGCGCTCGACGCGCTCGAGGCCGAGGCCGCTGGCGCGCCGTTGAAACCCTCGCAGATCCTCGAAGCCTTTTTTGGCACGCTGCTGCGCATTGGTGAGCAGCCATCGCTTGGCGGAATGACTTTCCTGCGCCTGCTTGGTCGCACTCTGACCGAGCCGGCGGAGTTCATCCGCACCTTCTTTGCCAGCGAATACGCGGAAGTGATCCACCGCTACAAGCAGGCTTTGTACAGCGCCTTGCCCGACGTCCCGAAAGCCGAGATCGTCTGGCGGCTGCATTTCATGCTCGGTGCCATGTCCTACGCGATCGCCGGTACGGATGTGCTGCGGGTGGTCACCGGCTGCGAGTTGGGCGACCTGGCCGGCGAGGGGGCGGCTGACACCGTCGACGACGCCACGCTGGCCAGACGCCTGGCCCAGCGCTTGATGCCTTTTCTGCTCGGCGGGCTGCGCGCACCACTGCCGTCGGCCCCGGACTCGTCGAAAGCTTCACCCGTGCCGCCCAGCGAAGGTGACCGGGAACCTCGGACCGCAAATCATTTACAGGAGAAACAGCCATGATCACCACGATCATCATGCTGCTCATCGGCGTCACTCTGGTGAGCATTACGGTACTGGTCAGCGTTCGTCCCTGGCGACAAGCGTTGATCAGCCGTCGTGTCTTCGCCACCTACAAGCGTATTCTGCCGCAGATGTCAGACACCGAGCGCGAAGCGCTGGAGGCCGGCACGGTGTGGTGGGACGGGGAACTGTTCCGTGGCGACCCCGACTGGAACAAGCTGCTGGCTTATCCAGTGCCGAAACTCAGCCCTGCCGAGCAGTCCTTCATGGACAACGAAGTCGAGCACGCCTGTGCGCTGGTCGACGACTGGAAGGTGACCAGCGAGGACTTCGACATGTCACCGGAAGCGTGGCAATACATCAAGGACAAGGGTTTTCTCGGGATGATCATCCCGAAGCAATACGGTGGCCTGGAGTTCTCTGCCTTCGCACATTCGCAGGTGGTCACCAAGCTGTCGACGCGTTGCTCGGCCTTGTCGGTGTCGGTGATGGTGCCCAACTCGCTCGGCCCCGCCGAACTGCTGTTGCATTACGGTACCGATGTGCAGAAGAATCACTACCTGCCGCGGCTGGCCAAGGGCGTCGAAGTACCGGCTTTTGCCTTGACCAGCCCGTGGGCCGGCTCCGACGCCGGCTCGATCCCCGACGTCGGCGTCGTCTGCAAGGGCGTCTGGAAAGGCCAGGAAGTGATCGGGATGCGCGTCACCTGGGACAAGCGCTACATCACGCTGGGCCCAGTATGCACCCTCCTGGGCCTGGCCTTTCACCTCTATGACCCGGATGCGCTGCTCGGCGACAAGAAGCACATCGGTATCACCTGCGCACTGGTGCCGCGCGATACGCCGGGTGCCGACATCGGTCGCCGCCACGTGCCGTTGAACGCCATGTTCATGAACGGTCCGACGCGCGGCAAGGACGTGTTCATGCCTCTCGACTACGTGATCGGTGGCCCGGCGATGGTCGGCCACGGCTGGCGGATGCTCATGGAGTGTCTGGCCGCAGGGCGCTCGATCTCGCTGCCGTCGTCGAATGCCGGCATGGCGCAACTGACCGCCCGTACGGTTGGCGGGTACGCGCGCGTCCGCAGCCAGTTCAAGATGGCCATCGGACGCTTCGAGGGCGTCGAAGAGCCGCTCACCCGTATCGGTGCCTATACCTACATGATGGACGCGGTGCGCAAGATGACCGCCGGTGCCATCGATCTCGGCGAGAGGCCGTCGGTCGTTTCGGCGATCGCCAAATACCATGTCACCGAGCGCGCGCGCCTGGTGGTCAATGACGGCATGGATATCGTTGGCGGCAAGGGGATCTGTCTCGGCCCCTCGAACTTCATCGGCCGCGCCTATCAGCAGCTGCCGATCGGCATCACCGTCGAAGGCGCCAACATTCTCACGCGCAGCATGATCCTCTTCGGTCAGGGCGCCATCCGTTGCCATCCCTACGTGCTGAAGGAGATGAAGGCGGCGTATAACCCGGATACGGAGCAGGGCCTGCTCGACTTCGACGAGGCATTTTTTGGTCACGCCGGGTTCACGCTCAAACACGCTTTCGGTGCGCTGGCGAAGGGCTTGACCGGCTCGCGTTTCGTCCCGGTACCGGCCAATGTGGCGCCGGAGACAAGGCGCTACTACCAGCAGCTGACGCGCTTCTCGTCAGCTTTCGCTTTCCTCGCCGACATCTCGATGCTCGTCCTCGGTGGCGAACTGAAGCGGCGCGAAAAGCTTTCGGCGCGGCTGGGTGACATCCTGTCGATGCTCTATCTGTGCTCCGCAACGCTCAAGCGTTACGAGTCGGAAGGGCGTCAGCAGGCCGACGCTCCGCTGATGCACTGGGCGATGTGGGACACCATGTACAAGGCGCAGATGGCTTTCGACGGCGTGATCGCCAATTTCCCCGTACGCTGGATCGGCAGCATGCTCTATCGCATCGTTTTCCCGCTCGGCCATCCCTACGACGTTCCGTCGGACCGCATCGGCCACCAGGTGGCCAAGCTGATGATCGAGCCGTCCGCTGCGCGTGACCGGCTGACCGCGGAAACCTATCTGCCGAAGGTCGCTAGCGAACCCGTCGGGGCAGTCGAACTGGCGCTGCTGGCAACCATCGAGGCGGAGCCGATCGAGGCCAGGATTCGGGCCGCGGAAAAAACCGGTGCGCTCGCCGACAACCCGGACGCCAACGTCCGCGATCTGGCGCACGCGGCTTTCGCCGCCGGCATCGTCACTGCCGCCGAATACGCGGTGCTCAAGCGGCGCAACGAGCTGCGCGACATCGTCATCCGGGTCGACGATTTTCCGCACCATCTCGGCCAGTCGCGGCAGGAGGCGGTTGTCCACAAAGCCGCCGCATAGGGTCGATCGAGGGCGCCTGTCGCCTAGCGGTGACGAGCGTCAGTAAAGGAGAGGAAATGGAATTCCAGCCGGTGTATGTCGTCGATGGTTCGCGGACGCCGTTTCTCAAGGGGCGCAATGCGCCGGGGCCGTTCTCGGCCAGCGACCTGGCGGTGCAGGCCGGGCGAGGGCTACTGATCCGTCAGCGCTTTGCGCCGACAGACCTCGACGAAGTGATCCTCGGCTGCGCCAGCCCTTCCCCGGACGAGGTAAATATCGGCCGTGTCGTTGCTCTGCGCCTGGGTTGCGGCCACAAGGTGCCGGGCTGGACGGTGATGCGCAACTGCGCCAGCGGCATGCAGGCGCTCGATTCGGCGATCGGCAATATCCAGAACGGACGCTCGCAGCTGGTACTCGCCGGTGGCGTCGATGCCCTGTCGCATGCGCCGCTGCTGTATTCGGACGCGATGGTGCGCTGGTTTGCGCAGATGATGCAGGCAAAGACGGTCGGCCAGAAGGCTGGCGTCCTGGCCAGGCTGCGCCCGGGACAACTTCTCTCGCCGGTGATTGGTCTGCTGAAAGGCCTGACCGATCCGAACATCGGCTTGCTGATGGGGCAGACGGCGGAGAACCTCGCCTGGCGTTTTGCCATTTCGCGCCAGCAGATGGATCAGTTCAGCGTTGGCAGTCACCAGCGTGCCGTCGCCGCACGTGCCGGTGGACGTCTCGGCGAGATCGTCCCGCTGGTCGATGCCCAAGGCCGGGTCTATGCCGACGACGACGGTGTGCGTGCCGATTCGAACGTCGCCGGTCTGAGCAGGCTCAAGCCATTCTTCGATCGGCGCTATGGGCGCGTCACGCCGGGCAACAGCTCGCAGATTTCCGATGGTGCGGCCTGGCTGATCCTCGCTTCACAGGCTGCCGTCGAGCGGTGGCAGCTCGAGCCGCTCGGGCGCATCACCGACAGTCAATGGGCGGGTCTCGATCCGGCGCAGATGGGTCTGGGTCCGGTGCATGCGGCAACGCCGATCCTGCAGCGGCACGGACTGGGGCTCGACGACATCGACCTCTGGGAAATCAACGAAGCGTTCGCCGCGCAGGTGCTGGCCTGTCTCGCTGCCTGGGAGTCGGACGATTACTGCGGTGAACAGCTCGGCCTGGCGCAAGCCCTTGGCGCTCTGCCGCGGGGTCGCCTCAACGTCGATGGCGGCGCGGTGGCCGTCGGTCATCCGGTTGGCGCTTCCGGCGCGCGCATCGTCCTGCACCTGCTGCATGCCTTGCGCCAGGCCAGGGTCAGGCGCGGCATCGCGGCGATCTGCATTGGCGGCGGGCAGGGCGGGGCAATGCTGGTCGACACCGTTGCCTGACGGCGACCAGCGGCAAAGAGGAGAAGAATGCATGAACGGGAATGACAACAGCGATCGGAACTGGCTGTTCGAGGTGGACGCCGATGGCCTGGCCTGGGCGACGCTGGACAAGGCGGGCGAGTCGACCAATTCACTGTCCAGCGCGGTCATGGACGAACTGGCGCTGCTACTCGATCGACTCGACAGCAGTCCGCCAAGGGGGCTCATTTTCCGCTCCGGGAAGGCGGCCGGTTTCATCGCCGGTGCCGACATCCAGGAGTTCACGCAGCTCGACACGCCGGCAAAAGGCATTGCGCTGGTCGAGCGCGGCTGGCAGTTGTTCAATCGTCTGGCGACGGTCGGCTATCCGACGCTGGCGCTGGTGCGCGGTCATTGCCTGGGCGGCGGCCTCGAACTGGCGCTGGCCTGCCGCTACCTGCTGGTGGTCGACGAACCGGCGACACGACTTGGCCTGCCGGAGGTGATGCTGGGCATCGTACCGGGCTGGGGTGGAATGTTGCGCCTGCCCGAACGAATCGGTCCGCAGGCCGCTCTGGACATGATGCTCACCGGCAAGTCTCTCGACGCCAGGCGCGCCAAGCGCCTTGGTCTCGCCGACGAGTGCGTGCCGGCGCGCGTGATGGAGAACGCCGCGGCGCTGCTGGTGCTCTCTGATCAGCCCCGCCGCCGTCCACCCTTGTTGCAACGGCTGCTCAACGGACCCTTGCGCCCGCTGGTCGCCCGCGGGGCAAGAAAGCAGGTGGGCAAACGCGCGCGTATCGAGCATTACCCGGCGCCGTACGCGATCATCGACATCTGGGAAAAGCACCACGGCAATGCGCTGGCCGCTCCGCAACTGATCGACAGCATCGTCCGTTCGCCGACCGCCCGCAATCTGGTGCGCGTCTTCTTCCTGCAGGAGCGGCTCAAGGGTTTCGGAAAAGCGAGTGCGCACCAGGCTAGACGGGTGCACGTCGTCGGTGCCGGCGTGATGGGCGGCGACATCGCCGCCTGGTGCGCGCTGCGCGGGCTGACGGTGACCCTGGAGGATCAGGGAATGGAGCGCATTGCTCCAGCCCTGCAACGCGCCTACGCCGCTTACGCGAAGAGGATCAGGGATCCGCACGAGCTGCGCAACGCCATGGATCGCCTCATTCCCGACCCCGAAGGGCATGGCGCACGGAGCGCCGACGTGGTGATCGAAGCCATCTTCGAAAACCTCGACGCCAAGCGCGCCCTGCTCGAACGGCTGGACGCGGTGATCAGGCCCGACGCGGTGCTGGCGACCAACACCTCCAGCCTGAGGATCGAGGACCTGAGCAGCGGCCTGAGCCAGCCGGGACGCCTGATTGGAATTCACTTCTTCAATCCGGTGGCCAGGATGCCGCTGGTCGAGGTCGTTGCCGCCGCCGGGGCCGACGGCGAAATGCTGGCGCGTGGCAGCGCTTTCGTGCGGCAGATCGATCGCTTGCCGTTGCCGGTCAGGAGCGCACCAGGGTTTCTGGTCAATGCCGTTCTTGGACCCTATATGCTCGAGGCGATGCGCGCCGTCGACGAGGGGCTGGCGCCGGAGACCGTCGACGAGGCGATGCTCGCCTTCGGCATGCCGATGGGGCCGATCGAGCTGGTCGATATGGTCGGCCTCGACGTCGCCATGGCAGCCGGCAAGAGCCTGGCTGGCGGTGCCGCCGAAGCGCCGCGCTGCCTGCGCGAGCGCTTCGACGCCGGTCAGCTGGGCAAGAAGACTGGCCGCGGTTTCTATGATTACGCGCAAGGAAAAGCGGCCAAGGGCGCGGCCGGTACGGCGCCTGCGGGTCTTGCCGAGCGGCTCGTCGCACCCTTGATTGCACGGACGCAGACGCTGGTCAGCGACGGCATCGTCGCCGACGCCGATCTGGCCGACGCCGGCGTCATCTTCGGTACCGGTTTCGCGCCGTTTACCGGTGGGCCGCTGAACTACTGGAAAAGCGCGAAGGGCTAACAACATCGCCCTCCTGGCGGACAGGCGGGCGATTCTGCGGAGGATGCCGATAGCTGCCGATAGGGGAGGGGCGATTCCCGCACTGCTCAAGGCGCGCCGCCGGCCGGCGACGGTCGCCGTGAATTCCTTCCCTTTGCCACAACGGCGGCCGTCGGTCGGCGACTGGGTGAGCGTCTTTTCCGAAATCGTCGAAACCGATGCAGTCTTACCGAAGCACCGCTCGTCTGTGTTGCAATTAGGCAACAGAGAGGTGGGCGAACGCCGTCAAACATCGCGTAGTTCGAGATTTTTCTGGCCGTAGGTCTTAGCATGTGCTTGTACATGGGCATTTTTCTGTGGCAAAAAAGCGACGCTTAGATCACATTCAAGGGGGAAGACAAAATGGCACGGCAGATTTCGATGAAGGTGCTTCCGGCACTGCTTCTGGTGGCTTTTTCGGGTGCCGCGAGCGCCTCTGGTTTTCAGTTGCTCGAGGCGGGCAGTGGCCTTGGCAACGCCTACGCGGGCTCTGCGGCCAAGTCCAGCGACGCCAGCACGATTTTCTGGAATCCGGCGGGTATGACGCAGCTGCAGGCGCGCGAAGTTTCCGGCGGTTTGACGGCCGTGCGGCCGAGCTTCAAGTTCAACGACAAGGGTTCCACGGTTGGCGTATTCAGCGCGGGTGGGGCGGCAGGTGCCGGCGATGGCGGCGATGCGGGCAGCTGGGCCTTCATTCCCAACGGCTACCTTTCGTGGGCGCTGAACAAGGACCTCTATATAGGGGTGGGCCTGAGCGGGCCTTTCGGCAATGCCACCAAGTACGACAAGTTCTGGCGCGGTAGCGCCCAGTCCGACGAGTTCGACATCAAGACGATCAACATCAACCCGTCGATCGCCTATCGGGTCAACGAAAAGGTGTCGCTGGGTGCCGGCTTCAGCTGGCAGAAGATAGAAGCCGAATACTATCGGCAGGTAGCGGTTACACCGGGTCGGGCGGGGGTGGAAAGCCACATGAGCCTCAGTGACGACGCCTGGGGCTGGAACATCGGCGTTTTGTTCACCCTCTCACCGTCGACCAAGGTCGGGCTCTCGTATCGTTCGGCGATTCAGTACCATACCGACGGGAAGGTCAAGCTGAGTGGTGACGGCACGACGCTGGGCAATACGACGGCAAACCTCCTGACCGCCGCTGGCGGGGCGAGCGACGTTGAAGCGGACCTCAAGGTGCCGGATACCTTCATTCTGAGCGTGTCGCAGCAGCTAAGCGACCGCTGGGAGATGTTGGGCGATGTGTCCTGGACCGGATGGAGTTCGATTCAGGACGTCGACATCATGCGCACCTCGGGAGTTCTCTCGGGCAGCGCGGCGCAGATTCTGCACGCCGATTTCCAGAACACTTATCGGGTAGCACTGGGCGCCAACTACAAGTACACGGACGCGATCAAGTTCATGTTCGGAATTGCCTACGACCAGACTCCGGTCAAGAGTGCGAGCACGCGCCTGACGTCGCTGCCCGACAACGATCGCACCTGGTTCACGGTCGGAACGCAATGGAAGCCCGCCAAGGAGCAGACTCTCGAAGTGGGTGCGGCCTACCTGTACATCCCGAATACGAAGATCAACCAGAACGAGACGGCGCAAGGCCGTGGCACAGTTCTCGGCAACTACGATTCCAGCGTCTGGATTCTCGGTGCGCAGTACTCCATGGCGTTCTGATCAGGCGGCACGGCGCACACGAAAACCCCGGTCTCCGGGGTTTTTTTTCGCATGCTCGCCACGCTCAATGCGGGTGGCGTGAAGGCTTGGCGCCCGTGTTCCTGTTGACGAAGGCCATTGGAAATGTATAATTCAAACGTTCGTTTGATAGTTTTTTTGTGCACAAGCGCGGCGGGGCTTTCCCGGCGGGCGTCGATAAACAGACAGGAACAGGAGGACAGCTTGAGCAACTTCATCGTACGCAAGGCCGCCGTACTCGGGGCGGGGGTGATGGGCGCGCAGATCGCCGCGCATCTGGCCAACGCCGAAGTGCCGGTGCTGCTTTTCGACCTGCCCGCCAGGGAAGGCGACACCAACGGAATCGTCAACCGCGCCATCGACGCACTGCGCAAGCTCGAGCCGTCGCCGCTGGCCAGCAAGGACCGCGTTGCCTACATCGACGCCGCCAACTACGCGCAGCACCTTGAACAACTGCGCGACTGCGACCTGATCATCGAAGCGATCGCCGAGAAGAGCGAGTGGAAAGACGATCTCTATCGCCAGATCGCGCCCTTTGTGTCTCCGGACGCGATCATTGCCTCGAACACCTCCGGGCTGTCGATCAACCGCCTGTCCGAAGCGCTGCCCGAGCCCTTGCGTTCACGTTTCTGCGGCATCCATTTCTTCAATCCGCCGCGCTACATGCATCTGGTCGAACTGATCGCCATCGAGACCACCGACCCGGCGCTGCTCGACAACCTCGAATCGTGGCTGGTCTCGCGTCTCGGCAAGGGAATCGTGCGCGCGCGCGATACGCCGAACTTCGTCGCCAATCGTGTCGGCGTCTTCTCGATCCTGGCGGTGATGCATCACACCGAGCGCCTGGGGCTCGGTTTCGACGTCGTCGATGCGCTCACCGGTCCGCTCATTGGCCGTCCGAAGAGCGCCACCTACCGCACCGCCGACGTCGTCGGACTCGACACGCTGGCACACGTCATCAAGACCATGCAGGACACCTTGCCCGACGACCCCTGGCACGGCCATTACGCGGTACCGGCATGGCTGGCAGCACTGATCGGCAAGGGTGCGCTTGGCCAGAAGACGCGTTGCGGAATCTTCCGCAAGGACGGGCGGGCGATCAAGGTGCTCGATCTTGCGGCGCAGGATTATCGAGAAAGCGGCGCCGAAATCGACCCGCAGGTTCTGGCGATCCTCAAGAATCGCGATCCGGCCGCGAAATTCGCGCAACTGCGCGCCAGCACGCATCCGCAGGCCCGCTTCCTGTGGGCCATTTTTCGCGACATCTTTCATTACGCCGCTTTCCACCTCGCCGAAATTGCCGATAACGCCCGCGATCTCGATTTCGCGATGCGTTGGGGCTTTGGCTGGGCGCAGGGACCCTTCGAAAGCTGGCAGGCAGCCGGCTGGAAGGCGATTGCCGAAGCGGTCAAGGCCGACGTCGACGCCGGCCAGGCGATGAGTTCGGCAGCGCTGCCGGCGTGGGTCTTTGGCCAGGTCGCCGAAAAGGGCGTGCACACGCCACAGGGCTCTTACTCGGCGAGTGCCGACGCCTATCACGCGCGTTCGCGGCTGCCCGTCTATCAGCGGCAGATTTTTCCCGAGCGGATCTTGAGCGAAGAGGCGGTGAGCGGCGCGACGGTCTGGGAGAACGACGGTGTTCGTTTGTGGACGCTGCCGCAGGTCGACGACGGCATCGCCATCGTCAGCGTCAAGACCAGGAACCACACGCTCGGACGCGAGGTGATCGTTGGCTTGCAGGAAGCCGTGGCTCGTGCCGAAGCCGATTATAGTGCCCTGGTGCTCTGGCACGAGGCGCCGTTTGCCTTCGGTGCCAACCTCAAGGAGGTCGCCGAAGCGATCGCCGCGGGTCAGTTCGATCTGCTCGAAAAATACGTCGCCGAGTTTCAGAACACGTCGATGGCCCTGAAGTACGCCAAGGTGCCGGTGATTGCCGCGGTCCAGGGCATGGCGCTCGGTGGTGGCTGCGAATTTCTGATGCACGCCGCGAAGCGGGTGATTGCGCTGGAAAGCTACATCGGTCTGGTCGAAGCCGGCGTCGGACTGATCCCGGCCGGCGGTGGCTGCAAGGAGTTCGCCATTCGCGCCGCGCAGCACGCGGCGAGAACCGCCGGTAACGACCCCTTCGAGTTCCTCCAGCCGGTCTTCATGACCATCGCCATGGCGACGGTGTCGAAGAGCGGCGTGCAGGCCAGGGAACTCGGTTTCGCCGTCGATGCGGACAAGATCGTCTTCAACGCCAAGGAACTGCTTTACGTCGCGCTGCGCGAGGCGCGCGGCTACGCCGAGGGCGGCTATTACCCGCGTCTGTCGCCGCGTCAGATCAAGGTTGCCGGGCGCACCGGAATTGCCAACTGCGAAATGATGCTGGTCAACATGAAGGAAGGCGGCATGATCTCGGCACACGACTACGCCGTCGCCAAAGCAGCAGCCACGGCGCTCTGCGGTGGCGACGTCGAGACCGGATCTCTGGTCGACGAGCAATGGCTGCTGAGTGTCGAGCGCCAGCTCTTCGTCGCGCTGCTGAAGAACGAGAAGACGCAGCAGCGCATCCAGCACATGCTGGCCACCGGCAAAGCGCTACGCAACTGACCCACCGAGCAAGCAAGGAGAACAGATCATGAGCAAACAGATTCAGGACGCTTACATCGTCGCCGCCACGCGTTTGCCGGTCGGCCGACGCAAGGGCATGCTCGGGCACGTTCGGCCCGACGACATGCTGGCGCACGCCATCGCCTCGGTGCTGGCGCAGGCGCCGGAAATCGACCCGGTGCTGGTCGAAGACGTGATCGTCGGCTGTGCGATGCCCGAGGCCGAACAGGGGATGAACGTCGCCCGTATCGGCCTGTTGCTGGCCGGCATGCCGAATACCGTTCCCGGGGTGACCGTGAACCGCTTCTGCGCTTCCGGCGTGCAGGCGGTGGCCATGGCTGCCGATCGCATTCGTCTCGGCGAAGCCGAGGTGATGGTCGCTGCGGGGACCGAAACGATGTCGCTGATGAACCAGATGATGGGCAACAAGGTTGCCCTCAACCCGGCGATCTTCGCCAAGGACGAGAACTACTCGATCGCCTTCGGGATGGGGCTGACCGCCGAAAAAGTCGCTGCGCAGTGGCAGGTTTCGCGTGAGGACCAGGACGCCTTCGCCGTCGCCTCGCACCGGAAAGCCTGCGCGGCAATCGCTGCCGGGCATTTCAAGGCCGAGATTTCTCCGTACGCGGTCACTGCCCGGCAGCCCAATCTGCACACCGGCGAAGTGCAGATCAAGGAGTATCTGGCCGAGAACGACGAAGGCCCGCGTTCGGACAGCAGCATCGAGCGGCTCGCCCGCTTGCGGCCGGTGTTTGCCGCGCACGGCTCGGTCACTGCCGGCAACAGTTCGCAGATGTCCGATGGCGCGGCGGCCGTCCTCGTCGTCTCGGAAAGAATCCTCAAAGAGTTCAATCTGCGGCCGATGGCGCGTTTTGCCGGCTTTGCCGTGGCTGGCGTGGCCCCCGAGATCATGGGCATCGGTCCGGTCGAAGCGATTCCGCGCGTGCTCAAACAGGCCGGAATCCGCCAGGACGCGGTGGACTGGTTCGAGCTCAACGAAGCCTTCGCCGCCCAGGCGCTGGCCGTGATACGTACGCTCGACCTCGATCCGGCGAAAGTCAACCCGCTCGGCGGGGCGATCGCACTTGGCCACCCGCTGGGAGCGACGGGTGCCGTCAGAACCGCAACGCTACTGCATGGACTGCGACGCACCCGGCAGCGTTACGGCATGGTGACCATGTGTATCGGCACCGGAATGGGCGCCGCCGGGCTGTTCGAGTCCATCCAGTAGATCTCCGGTAGAACCTGCTGCAAGTGGGTTGGCAGTCCTCGCCCGTTGGGCGAGGGTTTTTTTCCGGGCGCTCGCAGCGCGGGTCGCGGGCGCCCTCGTCGTCCCTACGCTTCACCGGTTGCTTGCTTCAGTTCTCATCAGGCACGTCAAGGGGCAAGAAGGCGATTGGCGCCACGCAGGTGTCTGGCATAATCGTCGCAGGGCAGGGGGCGGCACAGGGGGCGACGCGGCGAAGCGAGCGATGACCGGCCGTTTCCGGGATAATGTCTGACAAACACAGTCACTAGGGCGGGCCATGGATTTCGAGCTACTGGGCAGTCTGGGCTGGCGCGAAGGCTTGATTCTGGTCATCGTCCTCCTCCTGTCTTACATCGTCGTCATCTTTCTGCGCATGCGCCGCCTGCAGAAGGAACTCAAGGTTTCTCTGCCGTCACCGTCGCTCGCCCAGTCGGCGGTAGCTGCGTATACCGGCATTCAGGAAGTGGATGCGGCCGCGGCAGTGACGCCAGAGCCAGGCCCGGCAGAGGTCGAGGCCAAAGCCACCGATTCCGGCGTTGGCGCAGAATCGCCCGGCGCACAGGAGCCGGCAGCGCCTGTTGCCGCCGACGAGCTTGACTTCGCGTGGAACGAGCCTCCGGCGGAGATTCCCGGGCAGGCCCAGATCGACTCGCTGCAGGAAGACCTCTACCAGCTGCGCTGCGAGGTCGATGACCTGCGCCAGGACCTGTTGGCCGCCCGTGAAGACTTCCGGCGCCAGTTGGCGCAGGTCTCGCACTTCGCGGAGTCGGCAGGGCACGACGCCTCGCCGCTGTACAATGATGCCATGCAGATGGCGGCTCAGGGGCAGGACGCGGCGACGATCGCCCAGCAATGCGGCATTGCTCGTGCCGAGGCGGATCTGGTGGTGGCCCTGGTGCGCAATCGCCACGATGGAAGCTGAGAGAGGAGAAGGGGGGGCAGATGGCGGCTCGACACGAGACTAAGGCCACGGCCGGGGGCCGCGGTGAAGTTGCGCCCCTCGCCAGCACGGCTCAGCCGGCTGGCGAGGGGCGCGCCGATCTCAAGCGTCAACTGCTCTGGCGAATGGGGCTCGCCGGTCTGATGATTCTGGCGCTCCTCGGCGTGCTGGCGTTGTTCGATTATGCCAACGCGCCGGATGATTCGCTGGCTACGGGACAGCAGTTCACCGAACCGGTACCGGTGCGGAAGAAAGACCCGGTGTTGCCGCTGACGCCGGCTGAAACACCGGACGACGCGCCGCCTGTATCCACCGAGTCAGCGGCCACCGAGGTGAGCAGCGAAGTCGCCAGCGAAGCCGGTGGCGAAAGCGCTGCCAGGAAAACGGCTGGCGCCAGCGTGCAGACGCGACCGCTGTCGAAGGCAGGTGCCACCGCTGGCGAAAAACCCGGCGCCCTTTCCGCGCCCCCTCCACCGCCACCTCCACCTCCACGTGTCGCCGCGACGCCGGCCCTGCCGCCCGCTGTCAAGAAGCCGGGCGATGGCACTGCAAGCGCTGCCACGCCGCCGCCTCCGGTAGTCGAAGCGCCTGCTCCTGTTGCCGTGCGGCTGGTGTCGGGCTACATCGTCCAGTCCGGGCTGTTCTCCGATCTGGCTCTCGCCGAAGAGTGGCAGGGCCGGCTGGCGCAGGAAGGAATTCCCTCGACGGTCGAGGCACGCTTGCAGATTGGCCCTTTCAAGAATCGTGCCGAAGCCGAGGCGGCGCGCCGGAAACTCGGCAAGCTGGGCATCGATGTGCCGAGTACCGTGCATCGGATCGGCAAACCCTAGGCCGCTTCAGTCGCTCGTCGCCGACAGTTGTTGCTGCACGCGGCGGGAAAAAACGCGCATCTCCCGGGCCGCCTGGACGTCGCCTTTTTCTTCGGCAACGACAATTCCCTGTGCATAGGCGGCGAGGGCTTCCTGAGGGTGAGCGCCTGCGCTGAGTGCCTTGCCGAGCAGCTTCCAGGCGGCGGAGTAGGTCGCGTCACGTTCGACCGCCTCACGCAAGCGCCGGGCGGCCTGTTCGAAATCGCCGGCCTTGAGGTGCTCGTTGCCCAGCGAATAGCGGAGCAGGGCGCCGTCGCGCGGACCGTCGAGCAGTTTTTCGAGATTGGCGATGATTGCAGTGCTCATTTACACTCTCCTGTTTCAACCGGATCCATTGTAGAGGACACCACCATGGCAAGAACGATCATCTCGACCAGCGCCGCGCCAGCGGCGATTGGCACCTACTCGCAAGCGGTAAGAGTGGGCGATACGGTCTACCTCTCCGGTCAGATCGGACTCGACCCGGTAAGCATGGACGTCGTCGACGGGATTGACGCGCAGATCGTGCGCGTTTTCGACAACCTCAAGGCGCTTGCCGAGGCGTCGGGCGGTTCACTGGCCGACGTCGTGAAGGTGAATGTCTATCTCACCGATCTTGCCCACTTCGCGAAGGTCAATGAGGTGATGAAAGGCTACTTCTCGGAGCCGTTTCCGGCACGCGCTGCGGTCGGCGTCGCGGCCTTGCCACGCAACGGGCTGGTCGAGGCCGACGCGGTGCTGGTCCTCGGCGGCTGATGCCGGCGGCGGACGAGATCGACGCGCCGCCCGCGATCAGGAGCCGCCTGCACAAGCTGGGCCTCGAGCGGCGCGAAGACCTCGTTCTGCACCTGCCTTTGCGCTACGAGGACGAGACGTCCGTCGTCGCTGTTGCCGCGGCGCCGCTGGGTGTTCCATTGCAGGTCGAGGTGCTGGTTGTCGATGTCGTGGTCAGCGTCGCGTCGCGCCGCCAACTGCTGGTCACAGTCAGTGACGTCAGCGCTGAGCACGGTGACGAAAGAAGCCTGCTTCGCCTGCGCTTTCTGAGCTTCTACGGCAGCCAGCAAAGGGCGTTCGAGAACGCGCGCCAAAAGAGGCTGCCGCTGCGCGCCTTCGGCGAGATTCGCGACGGTTTTCTCGGTCTCGAAATGGTCCATCCACGCTATCGCATCCTGCGCACAGAGAGCACCGACGAAGCGCTGCCGAAGTCACTGACCCCGGTTTATCCGAGCACTGCCGGCCTCGCGCAAGGGACGCTGCGCCAGCTTGTCGCGCGTGCCTTGCGCGACGTCGACCTTGGCGAGTTGCTTGACGCCGGCTGGTGCGCGGCGCACCGCCTGCCTGCCCTGTCGGCGGCGGTGCACTTGCTGCACTCGCCGCCGCCCGAGCTCGCCGCTGCCCTGCTGCAGGGCCGCAGCCATCCGGCCTGGCGACGGATCAAATTCGACGAGCTGCTCGCCCAGCAGCTGTCGCTGCGCCGCGCCTACCTGGCTCGTCGACGCAAGGGGGCGCCGCTGCTGATCGCCACCGGCGGGCTGGCCAAGGCCCTCGTTTCGGCGCTGCCCTTTGCGCTGACCGGCGCGCAACGGCGCGTTGCCGGCGAGATCGGCGCCGACCTCGAACAGCCGTTCCCGATGCAGCGCCTGCTGCAGGGCGACGTTGGCTGCGGCAAGACGATTGTCGCCGCGCTGGCGATTTGCCAGACCATCGAGGCCGGTTATCAGGCTGCCTTCATGGCCCCGACCGAAATCCTTGCCGAACAGCACAGCCTCAAGCTGCGTGCCTGGCTGGAACCTCTTGGCGTCGAGGTCGTGTGCCTGTCGGGTCGTCTCGGGGCGAAGACCCGGCGAGCGCTGCGGCAGCAGGCGGCGACGAGCGCGCAACTGGTCGTCGGGACGCACGCGCTGATTCAGGAAGGCCTGGATTTTGCCCGTCTGGGTCTGGCGATCATCGATGAACAACATCGTTTCGGCGTCGTGCAGCGACTCGACCTGCGGCGCAAAGGGGGCAACCCGCACCAGTTGATGATGTCGGCGACGCCGATTCCGCGCACGCTGGCGATGAGCTATTACGCCGATCTCGATGTGTCGCTGATCGACGAAACACCGGCTGGCCGCTCACCGGTGCGAACGCGGCTGTTCTCGGACGCGCGCCGCGCGGAAGTCACTGCCGCTGTGCGGGCAGTCGTCGCCGACGGGCGCCAGGCTTACTGGGTCTGCCCCCTGATCGAGGAGTCGGCGAAGCTGCAACTGCAGGCGGCACTCGACACGTATACGGCTTTGGTCGGCGAGCTGGCCGGTCTGCGCATCGGTCTGGTGCACGGTCGCCTTGGCGGCGCCGAGAAAGCGGCCGTGATGGCGGCATTCGTCGCCGGCGAGATCGACGTGCTGGTGGCGACGACGGTCATCGAAGTTGGCGTCGACGTTGCCAACGCCAGTTTGATGGTCATCGAGCACGCCGAGCGCTTCGGGCTTGCGCAGCTGCATCAGTTGCGCGGACGTGTCGGGCGCGGCGCGCATGCGTCGGTTTGCGTGCTGCTCTATCAGCAGCCATTGTCGGCAGCCGCGCGCGCACGCCTGAAGATCATCTTCGAGCACAGCGACGGTTTCGAGATTGCCCGTCAGGACCTTCGTTTGCGCGGCCCCGGGGAGTTCATCGGCAGCCGCCAGTCGGGTGTGCCACTGCTCCGCTATGCCGACCTCGAAGTCGACGCCGACCTCGTCGAACTGGCGCAGGAGATGGCGGCGCAACTGCTGCGCGACGATCCCGAGCGCGCCGCGCAGCAGCTGCGGCGCTGGCTGGGAAATCGCGAGGAATTGCTGAAAGCCTGACGCTGACAGCGGGCGTCCGCGGCCTGCGTGTCTCCCTGGCGCCGGCCGTGCTCATATCGTCAGGCGACACGAAAATAGGCCACTGTCTCGCGCAATTGGTTGGCCATGCCATTGAGTGCGTTGGCCGCTTCGGCATTGCTGAGCATCGTGGCGTTGGTCTCCTCGGTCATCGAAGCGATGTTCTGCACGTGCCCGGCGATGTCGTTGGCCACCGTCGCCTGTTCACGGGTCGCGGCCGCCACCTGCTGTACTCGTTCGCTCGACTCGTGCGCCTGGCTGTGGATCGATTCGAGCATATCGCTGGCTTCGCGTGCCTTGTCGAGGCTTCTCTTGACCTGCGGGGCGGCTTCACCCATGGCGCCGACTGCCAGGTCGGTGTCGGCCTGCACGCTGACGACCATGGTGCTGATCTGATTGGTTGCCTTGCTGGTTCGTTCGGCGAGCTTGCGCACCTCGTCGGCGACGACGGCGAAGCCGCGCCCCTGCTCGCCGGCGCGGGCGGCTTCGATGGCCGCATTCAGTGCCAGCAGGTTGGTCTGCTCGGCGATCTCCCTGATCACCTCGGCAATACCGCCAATATCCCGTGAACGCGTCGCCAGCAGGCGGATCTGCTCGGACGAGCGGGCGACGATTTCGGCGACTTTCTCGATTTCGGCGGCCGAGCTGCTGACCAGTGCACGCCCCTGTTCAGCGCAGCTCGCAGCGGCTTGAGAGTTCTCTCCGGTCAGCTGAGCGTTCTGGGCCACCTCGTTGATGCTCACCGTCAGTTCCTCGATCGAAGCAGCCGTTGCCGACGTCGAGTTGGCCTGCGCCTCGGCCGCGTGGCGCGTTTCGTCGGTCGCTACCGAAATTTCGCTGGCGCTGCTGGCCAGAGAACTGGACAACTGGCCGATCTCGGCGATGATGCCACGCAGGCGGTTCTGCATCTGCGCGATCGAATGCATCAGGCTGCCAACGAGCAGTCTCCCGGCGTTTATTTCCTGGCCGAGGTCGCCGCCGGCGATGCGCAGCGCGATCGCCGACGCGTCGGCAGGTTCGCCGCCCAGCTGGCGCAGCACGCTGCGCCCGATCCAGATCGATACGCCGGCGAGGACGGTAATGACCAGCGCGATGATGATCAGGGCGTTGATCGCTTCGCGCTGGAACGTCTGGTCAACGTCCTCGAGATAGATGCCGGTGCCGATTACCCAGCCCCACGGCTTGAAGTGGGCGGAATAGCTGAGTTTGGGGACCGCTTTGTCGCTGCCCGGTTTGGCGAAGGAGTAGTTGACGATGCCGCCTTGCTCCTTGCCCAGTGCGACGCTCACCAGCTCCTGGATGAACAGTTTGCCGCTCGGGTCGCGCAAGTCGGCGGCGCTCTTGCCTTCCAGCGCCGCCTTCGCCGCGTGCATCACAAAGTGGTGCTCGCTGTCCAGGACGAAGAAATACTCGCCGTTCCCGTAGCGCATCTGGCGCACCGTTTCGAGCGCCTGCCTTTTTGCCTCGTCCTCGCTCAGCGCGCCGCTCTTGGCCAGATCGTGAAAGCGGGTGACGACCCCGATGGCCACCTCGACGAGGGCGTGGATCTGGTCCTTGCGATCGTCGAGCATGCTCCGGCGCAGCTCGTTGAGCGAGTACAGGCCGAGCGCGGCAAGGCCGAGCACGGCCGCGACCAATACGACGACAAAGCGCGTCCTGATGCTCCATCCGCCCACTTCCATTTGCGTTCTCCCGGGGAATTTGCCGTCAATGCGGCTTGTATGTAGTGGATGCCTGCCAGCAGCCGGTCGGCCGTTTCAGCCTCTTCCAGGCTCTCGTGCAGGCCTGCGTCCCGTTCTTGGAGGTCACTCGCTGCGCAAAAACGCAGGCGGTGGGCATGTGCTGAAGTAGTCACCGCGGCCATCAGCGGTCGATTGGATCGCGAGACTACGATACGATAACGGCCAGCGGCCAGGAAACTTTAGCGCAGCAGGCGTCGGCCTTACTATCGCTGATTGCCGCGGCGGCGCCAGAATTTCCGGCAGAACGCCGTCCAGCGCGGCGACTTGCCGACGGGAAGCTCGCGCACGACCTCCAGAACGTCGTCGCCCTGGTCGCTTTCCCGAACGGCGAAGTGTAACGCACGTGCCAGCGCGAGCATTGGCCGGTTATCGGCGAGAACGTGTCCGTGCATGCGTCGCATGCCGCGCCGTGACGCTTCGCGAATCAGCGCCTTGATGATCCGGCGCCCGATTCCCTGCCCTTGCCAGGGATCGCCGATGAGCAGGGAGAAAGCGCATTCCGGGCGCTGATCCTCGAGAACGAAGCGGCCGCCAGCAATCGGGATTTCGCCGTTGTCGTCGCGGCGCAAGACGACCAGCAGGTACTCCCGGGCGGGATCGATATCGATCAGTCGGTGCACTGCGTCGTCGGAGAACTCGGCAATCGAGGCGAAGAAGCGGCTGCGCCTGGCATCGGCCGACAGCTTGTTCAGCGACACCTTGACCTGAGGTCCATCGCTTGGCCGCATCGGACGCATTTCAAGCAACGTTCCATCGAGTGCGTGCCAGGTTTCGACGATGTCGTTCACGGTGGCACCGTTTGCGGGCCGAGGAGAGCTCTGAGCATGGTCCGCAGTATGCCTGCAGTTTTTGGGTGGTGTCGAGCCGCCGACCGGCTGCCGGCCCTTGGCAGTTAAGCGAGCGGTCACTGACTTTTCGCCAGGCGGTTGCGTTTGCTTGGCGGACGAGGCAAGATTCGCCCTCCTCGGCAGGTCACAGCCTGCGTCCAGAAGCCTCGCCTCGTATCGCACATGTCTCGTCCTGCAAGCCCTAGCGCATCGGCAAGCGCCAAGAACCCCAACCCGGTGCTCTGCGCCAGTGCTCTTGCGCGTCTGCTCTGGGCAGCCGGTGCACTGCTGTTGCTGTGGATGACGGTGTTCTGGGCGCTGCACTGAACGCCGCGTCAGCGATGGCCAAAAACAACTCATCCAGCGTCCAGCCGATCCTGCGTTTCGACAATCTGACGCTGGGCTACAATCGGCATCCGGCGGTTCACCACCTGCACGGGGAAATTGCTGCCGGCAGCCTGCTGGCCATCGTCGGTCCGAATGGTGCCGGCAAATCGACGCTGCTCAAGGGCATCACCGGCGAACTGAGACCACTGCAAGGGCGCGTCGAAGTGCATGGCGTGCAGCGCCAGCAGATCGCTTACCTGACCCAATTGACGACGCTCGACAGCAGTTTTCCGATGGTCGTGCACGACTTCGTGGCGATGGGTCTGTGGCGTGAAATCGGCGCCTTTGGCGGTGTCGACCGCGCCCGGCACAGGCGCATAGCCGCGGCGATCGACCTGGTCGGTTTGAACGGCCTGGAGAGCCGTCCGATCGGCGCGCTCTCGGGCGGACAGTTGCAGCGTGCGCACTTCGCCCGAGTGCTGCTGCAGGACGCCCCGCTGGTCCTCCTCGACGAGCCCTACGGCGCAATCGACGCGGCCAGCGTTCGTGACCTGGCAGCGCTGGTGCGGCATTGGCACGGCGAAGGGCGGACGGTGATCGCCGTCCTGCACGACCTCGATCATGTCCGCCGCGAGTACCCGGAAACCTTGTTGCTGGCGCGCGAGATCGTCGCGCGCGGGGACACCGCGACGGTGCTCAGCGAGGCCAATCTGCTGCGCGCCCGGAAGCTTGCCGAAGGGCGCGGTGGCGATGCGCACGCGCCGGTCTGTCACGCCGACGAAGGCGCGCAATGAGCGAAACCCTGGCCAGCATTCCGCTGCTCTCGCCGTTTGTCGAGTTCGCTTTCATGCGCCGCGCGCTGGCCGGTTGTCTCGCGCTGTCGCTCGGAGCGACGCCGGTCGGCGTCTTCCTGATGTTGCGGCGGATGAGTCTGGCCGGCGATGCGATGTCGCACGCGATCCTGCCGGGTGCCGCTGTCGGCTACCTGATCGCCGGGCTGTCGTTGCCGGCGATGACCATCGGCGGGCTGCTCGCGGGCTTGGCGGTGGCCGTGCTCTCCGGTGGCGTGGCGCGCAACTCGGTGATCAAGGAAGACACCAGTCTGGCGACCTTCTACCTGATTTCGCTTTCCGCAGGGGTCTTGATCATCTCGCTGCGCGGCAGCAGCGTCGACCTGCTGCACGTCCTTTTCGGCAGTGTGCTGGCGCTCGACGACGCGGCGCTGCTCCTGCTCGCAGGCTTTGCCTCGCTGTCCGTGCTGGTGCTCGCACTCGGTCTGCGCCTGTTCGTCCTCGAAGGCTGCGATCCGGCGTTCCTGGCGCGAATCAGCCGTCTCGGACCCCTCGCACACTATGGTTTCATGGTCCTGCTGGTGGTCAATCTGGTCGCCGGCTTTCACGCCCTGGGAACCTTGATGGCGGTTGGGATCATGATCCTGCCGGCGGCTGCGGCGCGCCTGTGGGTGTGCAACGTCGGACCACTGCTGCTCATCGCCGTGTCGGTCGCGCTGCTTGGGTCCTTTGTCGGCCTGCTGCTTTCGTATCACGCGAATCTGCCGGCGGGCCCGGCGATCGTGCTGACGCTGGGGGGTCTCTACCTGCTTTCCCTGCTCGTCGCTCCGCTCGGACCACTGGCCGGCTGCTGGCGCTCGGGCTGGCACTTCGAACGCTGACCCAGCTTCCGGGAAGACGATGAGAGAAAAGATCCTTAACACGCTTCGGCCCTCGCTGCTGGCCGCTTCGTCAGCGTCTCCCTTCCTGGTCTCGGCCTGGTGGCTGGTGACGGCTGTCCTGGTAGTTTTCCTTGGCGCTCAGCCGGGCCGCGCCGCGGCAGCCGAGTCCTTGCCGGTGGTCGCCAGTTTCAGCATTCTCGGCGACCTTGTGCAGCGCATTGGCGGCGAGCACGTGCAGGTGTACACCCTGGTCGGGCCGCTCGCCGACGCGCACGTGTACCAGCCGACTCCGGCTGACGTGAAGACGCTCGCACGGGCGCGGCTGGTGGTCGTCAATGGCCTCGGCTTCGAAGGCTGGATCGATCGCCTGATGCAGTCGTCCGGCTACCGGGGGCCGATCGTGGTGGCCAGCAAGGGTGTCACGCTCCTGGCCAAGGAAGTGGCGATTGCCGGCAGGCGTGCTGCGCACGATCACGCCGCCGGCGTCGACCCGCACGCCTGGCAGGATCTGGCTCAGGCGCGCCACTACGTCGACAACATCGCCGTCGCGCTGGCACAGGTGGACCCGGCGAACAAGAACGCCTATCAGGCCAACGCTGCCCGCTTGAAGGCGCAGATCGACCTTCTCGACAGCGAAATCCGTGCCAGCCTGGGCAGGCTTCCCGTGGCCCGGCGTGTTGTCGTGAGTTCGCACGATGCCTTTGCCTACTTCGCTCGCGCCTATGGGATTCGCTTCATTGCACCCGTCGGTGTGAGCACCGATGCACAGCCTTCGGCCGCTGCCGTTGGCGCGATCATCCGGCAGATTCGCCAGGAGAAGATCCCGGCAATGTTCATCGAGAGCATCAGCGATCCGCGCCTGCTCGAACGCATCAGCGCGGAATCGGGCGCCAGTATCGGCGGCATCCTGTACTCCGATTCGCTGTCCCCCCCGGGGACGGCAGCAGACAGCTATCTCGGCATGATGCGCACGAACGCGAAGACGCTCGCCGCGGCGCTCGCCGACTGAGCACCGTCGCAGCCGCCGGTCGCTGTCGGCGGCTGCGGACGGCCGACGACGCACCGTCATCAATCTGTCACACAAGCAGGGCATCCTCTCCCCGTCGTTACAAACTGCAGCAGCCGGCCGGCCGCAGCGCCAAGCTTGATCGAGCTGCGTGTCTGCACGGTGGCGGTTGCGCTATTCGCCAGGGGGAGCTTCGATGTCGTCAGCAGTCAGCCTTTCCAGCGCCGAAGCGATTCTCGCTGCGGCCACAGAACTCAAACTCAGAAGACTTGCCGCGATGCCGCCGGCGCTCGTCCCGCCACGAAAGACGAAGAAAGTGCACAAGACCGCGCGCAGCTTTCGCTGCAGTCTGCGGATTCCGGAAAGCGAATACCGGCAACTGATCAAACTCAAGAAGCGTCTGGCAAGGCGCGGCGTGTCGAGCAAGAAGGGGCAGCTCGTTCGTGCCGGCCTGCTGCTGCTTGGCCATATCGATCTGATCGATCTCAAGGTGGCGATACGCAATGTAATTGCGCCCGAGCCCGCGCTCTACAAGGTCAAGTAGGCGGCGGTGCCGCTGCTTTCTCGTACCGGGCTGAGCGCGCTGCTCGCGCCCCTTTGAAGTATTCTTTCCAGGGTTAATAAAATGAAAAAAGAAGCGGTTGTAGGGTCTTCAACATTCAGCAAGGAACGCAGGCGAGTGGCCCGTGTTGCGAAAGCGGCACTCGTGAAGGGTCCTGGCGGTGTGGGCGATGCCAATCACCCCGTAGAAATCGCTCCCGGTGTGGCCAACAAGGCAAAGGTTCGCCAGCCTGGTCGGCGCGGGCCGCAGAAGCTGCCGACCAAGGTGGCGGTGACGGTGCGCTATAGCCCGGAAGTTCTCGACTACTTCAAAGCGACCGGCGACGGTTGGCAGACGCGCATGAACGATGTCTTGCGGCGCCACGTCGAAGAGCAGCTACACGACCAGCAGCATCGCGCAGCGTAGGGTCGACGACGAAGCGCTTGCGCGCTGGGAGCCGCGCTTTTCGGCCGTGCTGATGGTTTGGCCGCGTCGTGAGCGATAATCGCTTCTTTCCGTCAAACCCGGACCGACGCGAGCAATGGACAGGGATCTGATCAGCAACGACAGCGCGAACGCGCACTTCGCGGCGTTCCTCACGCGGCTGTCACCTTCGGCGATTACGCGTCGGCGGCTGCTGCAGGTGGGTCTGGGCAGCGCTGCGCTGTCCTTCTTCGGCTTACCGGCGCTGGCCGGGCCGACCGGCCGGCCAGCGATCGGCTTCACGCCGATCGGTGTATCCAGCGACGACGCCGTGCACGTCCCCGACGGCTACACGGTTCAACTCCTCTACGCCTGGGGCGACCCGATCTCGAACGGGCCCGCGTTCCGCGCCGATGCTGGCAACAGCGCCGCCGAACAGGCCGAGCAGGCCGGAATGCATCATGACGGGATGCATTTCTTTCCCAGGGTCGTGAACGGCCAGCCGTCGTCGACGCACGGCCTGCTGTGCATCAATCACGAGTACACCGACGATGGGATCCTCCATCCCGACGGGATGGCGGAGTGGAGCCATGACAAGACGCGCAAGTCACAAAATGCGCACGGCGTTTCGGTGGTCGAAGTGGAACTCGGGGAACTCGGTGGCGCGTTTCGCTGGCAGCTCGTGCGGCCGTCGGCGTACGCGCGGCGGATCACCGCGCGTACGCCGATACGCATCGCCGGTCCGGCTGCCGGTGCGCCAGGCATGCGTACCCGTGACGACCGGCGTGGCAACGTCGTTTTCGGGACGCTGGCCAATTGCGCGATGGGCCATACGCCGTGGGGCAGCTACCTCACCTGTGAAGAGAACTTCAACGCCTATTTCAACGGCCTTGGCGAGCCCACGGCCGATCAGAAGCGCTATGGCATCCGCGCGAACGGCGCCGGCTTCCGTTGGCACGAGTACGACAGCCGTTTCGACGTGGCCACCGAGGCCAACGAGGCCAATCGTTTCGGCTGGGTCGTCGAGATCGATCCCTGGCAGCCTGCGCAGGCGCCTGTCAAGCGTACCGCTTTGGGTCGCTTCAAGCACGAATGTGCGACTGTCGTGCTGGCCGGCGACGGCCGCGTGGTGGTCTACATGAGCGACGACGAAGCCTTCGAATATCTCTACAAGTTCGTTTCGCGCGATCGCTTCGACGCCAGAGAGCCCGCTGCTGGCGGCCGCCTGCTCGACGTTGGAACGCTGTACGTGGCGCGTTTCGACGCCGACGGGAAAGGTCGCTGGCTGGCCCTGCAACATGGGCAGCACGGTCTCGACGAGGGCAGCGGTTTCCCCGATCAGGCGGACATCCTGATGCGCACCCGGCAGGCCGCCGATGTCGCTGGCGCGACGAAGATGGACCGCCCGGAGTGGCTGGCCGTCGATCCGCAGAGCGGCGACGTCTACTGCACCCTGACCAACAACCGCCAGCGCCTGACCCCGGAGCCGGGCAATCCGCGCGCAGAGAACATCTTTGGACACATTGTTCGCTGGCGCGAGGCGCAGGGTGACGCGGCGGCCGACACTCTCGACTGGGACGTCTTCGTCCTTGCCGGCGACCCGGAAAACCCCGACCCGGCCAGGCGCGGGAACAGCAAAGGTGACGCTTTCGCCAGCCCGGACGGGCTGTGGTTCGACCGCGCAGGTCGCCTGTGGATCCAGACCGATGTCTCCGGCAGCGTCCTCAACCGTGGCGATCACCAGCGCTTCGGCAACAATCAGATGCTGGTTGCCGACGTCGCCAGCGGTGAGATTCGGCGCTTCCTGACAGGACCCAAGGGTTGCGAGATCACCGGCATCAGCGCCACGCCGGATGCACGCAACCTGTTCATCAACGTTCAGCATCCCGGCGAGGTGGCCGGTGGGCGGTCGTCGCCAGCGGCGCCACTGGCAGGGTCGGGATGGCCGGCGAACCAGTTCGCCGGGGTGACCGGTGGCCGCCCGCGTTCGGCGACGCTGGTGATCAGGCGTGCGGACGGCGGCGTCGTCGGGAGCTGAAGCGCAGACCGCTTCCTGGCGAGTTCATGGGCGGGCACGTTCGCCGGCGCTGAACCACTTCTGTTCGAGGCACAGGCGCAGCGCCATGCGTGCCCGATGCAGGATCACCCAGCAGTTGCTGCTGCTCATCGACAACTCCTGGCAGATTTCGCTGGTTTCCAGGCCGAGGATCTCGCGCATCATGAAAACCCGCGCGGTGGCTGGCGGCAGGCGCTCCAGGCAGGCGTCGAAGACGGCCCAGAAGCTGCGGTTTTCGAAGCTCTTTTCCGGATTTCCCCAGTCCGAAGGCCGCGCGTCGCGTTGCCAGTGGCCATTGCCCTTGAACAGCGCGTCGAAGTCGCTGTCGTCGACTTCCTGTTCGACCGCTTCGTGGATGGGTTCGCGAACTCGCCGCCGGATGATGTCGACGATCTTGTTGCGCAGAATCGAGAATACCCAGGTCTTCAACTTGGCGCGCTCGGCAAAGCGATCGGCGCCTTGCAGCGCGGCGAGCATGGTTTCCTGCACGGCATCCTCGCCGCTCGCCTGGTCGCGCAATTGCAGGACGGCGAAACGCAGCATCTCGCGGCGAAAACCGTCCAGCTCCGCGGCGATCGTCCCGGCAGCGGGGGGGAGCGCAGGGCCGCCAGCGTCTGCCGTAGGCGTGCCGTCGATGCTCTGATGATGGTTGCTGGTCATTGGCTGCGGCAATCGTTGGGAGGCTGGTCGCGCCGGGTTCGAGAAGGGCAGTTTATACGCAAGCGTGCGGCGGCGATAGGCGTGCAGCGGCTTGCACATGCCTTGCTGCCGTCGTCGCCGGTGGCGTGCATCGGGATCAGTTGCAGGGAAGTTGCTGCCCGGGCAAGCCCCGCACGACGATGCCGGACCGCCAGGTTCAGGAGCCGGAAAAAACCCGTTCGCCATTCGGAAATGACCTAAGATAAGCGGCCCCGATACCACCATGAGGAGACAGAAATGCACATCGGCGTACCCAAGGAGATAAAAAACCACGAATACCGCGTTGGGCTGACCCCGTCATCGGTTCGCGAGATGGTCGCCCACGGTCACCCGGTAAGTGTTGAGACTGGCGCTGGCGCGGGCATCGGTGCCGCTGACGAGGTCTACGAGAAGGCCGGAGCGACGATTGCCGCGACCGCCGCGGAGATCTTTGCCAGCGCCGAGATGATCATCAAGGTCAAGGAGCCGCAGGCCGGCGAGCGCGCGATGTTGCGCGAAGGACAGATTCTGTACACCTACCTGCACCTAGCGCCCGATCCCGCGCAGTGTGCCGACCTGGTGAGTAGCGGCGCGGTATGCATCGCCTATGAAACGGTCACCCAGCCGGGCGGCGGCCTGCCGTTGCTGGCGCCGATGTCGGAAGTCGCCGGGCGCCTGTCGATCCAGGCCGGTGCCTATTGCCTCGAGAAGGCGCACGGCGGCATGGGTATCCTGCTCGGCGGCGTCGCCGGCGTGCCATCGGCGAAGATCGTCATTCTCGGCGGTGGTGTCGTTGGCTCGAACGCCGCGCAGATCGCCGTCGGCACCGGTGCGCAGGTGGTGGTCATCGATCGCAATCTCGATGTCCTGCGGCGCATGGACAGGCTGCTCGGCGCGCGCGTGATCACCGTCTTTTCGAACCGCGACAACGTCGAGCATCACGTGCTGCGCGCCGATCTTGTGATCGGCGGCGTGCTCATCCCGGGTGCGGCGGCGCCGAAGCTGATCACCCGTCAGCTGGTCGATGACATGAAGCCGGGGTCGGTGATCGTCGACGTCGCTATCGACCAGGGCGGCTGCTGCGAGACGGCCCGCGCGACGACGCACGCCGACCCGACCTACATGGTCGGCAACGTCGTGCACTACTGCGTCGCCAATATGCCCGGCGGCGTGCCGCGTACCTCGACCTACGCGCTCAACAATGCCACGCTGCCTTTCGCACTGCAGATTGCCGACAAGGGCTGGCGGCAGGCGCTGAAGGATAACGAGCACCTGCGCAACGGCTTGAACGTCGCTTTCGGCAAGGTCACCTGCCGTGAGGTCGCCGACGACCTCAAGTACGACTACCACGATGCGCTGTCGGTGATCGCCGCCTGACCCGGACGGGGTCTCGCCACCACCGGGTAACCGGCCGGGGGCCGGTCGCGGGATCCTCTGAGGGAGCCTCGCGGTCTCCGACCGGTTTCCACGGCGGAGACTCTTACGGAGCGGTCGAGAGACTCAGGAAGCGTGTCTCAGAGGGCCTCGCGCACGGATTTCAGGCTTCCAGCCCCGGTGTGCGATGGCTGTCGATGACCTGCAGCAGCTGCGCGAAGACTTTCGGCGTGCCGGCGACGAGGTTGCCGGACTGGAGGTAGGTTTCGTTGCCGGCGAGGTCGCTGACCAGGCCGCCGGCTTCGGAGATGAGCAGCGCGCCGCCGGCCATGTCCCAGGGCGACAGGCCGAACTCCCAGAAGCCGTCGAAGCGTCCGCAGGCGACGTAGGCGAGGTCGAGCGCGGCGGCGCCCGGGCGGCGCATGCCGGCGGTTTTCTGCGCCAGTTCCTTGAAGATGCGCAGGTAGGCGTCGATGTGGTCGTACATGCGGTAGGGGAAGCCGGTGCCAAGCAGGGCCTGTTCCAGCTTCAGGCACTTGCTGACGCGGATGCGGCGGTCGTTGAGGAAGGCGCCGCCGCCCTTGCTGGCGGTGAACATCTCGTTGCGCACCGGGTCGTAGACCACCGCTTGCGTGACCTGCCCGCGGTAGGCGAGGGCAATCGAGATGGCGTACTGGGGAAAGCCGTGGATGAAGTTGGTCGTCCCGTCGAGTGGGTCGATGATCCACTGATACTCGCTGCCGCCGCCCTGGCCGGCTGCCAGGCCGGACTCTTCTGCTAAAATGCCGTATTCGGGATAGGCCTCGCGCAGGATGTCGATGATCGCCGCCTCGGCCGCCTTGTCCACTTCGGTGACGAAGTCGCTCTGGCGTTTGGTGGTGATGTGCAGGTGCTCGAGATCGAGTGCGGCACGGTTGATGATCTGGCTGGCGCGACGCGCCGCCTTGATGATGATGTTCAGAGCTGGATGCATGATTTTGAAGACGCGACGGGCGGTTGATGTCGCCCGATTGGTGTAGAGGACCCCGATTCTAATATGAACAGGCCCCCAGGGTCGCATTCTTCCGGCTCGCCGCTGTCGCGGATTCGCGTCGTCCTCTCGCATACCAGTCACCCGGGCAATATCGGCGCTGCCGCGCGCGCGATGAAGACCATGGGTCTGTCGCGTCTGCTGCTGGTCAATCCGAAGCACTTCCCGGACCCGCAGGCAGTGGCGCGCGCGGCCGACGCCGACGACATTCTCGAGCAGGCGCAGGTGTGCAGCAGCCTCGACGAGGCGCTGGTCGGGACGGTGCAGGTGTACGCGCTCTCGGCGCGGCAGCGCAACCTCGGGCCACCTGCGATGCCGGCGCGTGAGGCGGCCAACGACATTCTCGCCTGGGCCGGCGAGGGCGAGGTGGCGCTGCTCTTCGGTAACGAGACCGCTGGCCTGTCGAATAGCGAGGTGCAGCGCTGCCAGCGGACGGTGTTCATCCCCGCGAATCCCGACTACAGCTCGCTGAATCTGGCTTCTGCGGTGCAGCTGCTGTGCTATGAGCTGCGCCTGGCCGCCTTCGATGGTCGCCCGCCGGTGCTTGCCCGCGCCGTGCCCTTCGCCTCGCCGCCGGCGCCGCACGAGGACGTCGAGCGCTTCTATCGGCACCTCGAACGGGTAATGGTGAGCAGTGGTTTTCTCGATCCGCAGCGACCGCGACGGCTGCTGCCCAAGCTGCGCCGACTGTTCGGGCGCGCCGAGCTCGAGCGCGACGAGATAAACATCCTGCGCGGGCTGCTCGACGCGGTTGAACGCACGGCGGGAGCGGGGCCGGCGCCGGGCGGAAGTGTCGGAACCAGTGCCGGAAGTAGTGTACTAAAATAGTGCGGTATTGTATAATCGCGCTCATCGTTCAAGGACTTTCTTTCCATGTTCAGCCGTCTTCGCGAAGACATCCAGTCAGTTTTCAATCGTGATCCCGCCGCGCGCACCTTCTGGGAGGTGCTGACCTGTTATCCCGGCGTGCATGCCATCGCCCTGCATCGTCTTGCGCACTGGCTGTGGACGCGCGGTCTGCGCTGGCCGGGCCGCCTGGTCTCGCATCTCGGACGCTTCTTCACCGGTATTGAAATCCATCCTGGCGCGACCATCGGTCGGCGCCTGTTCATCGATCACGGGATGGGAGTGGTGATCGGCGAAACGGCGGTCATCGGCAACGATGTGACGCTCTACCATGGCGTCACCCTGGGGGGCACCTCGTGGAACAAGGGCAAGCGCCATCCAACGCTGGCGGATGGTGTGGTGATCGGCGCCGGGGCACAGGTGCTCGGGCCGATTACCGTCGGCGCGTCGGCCAAGGTCGGTTCCAATGCGGTAGTTGTCAAGAACGTCCCGAGCGGGGCGACGGCGGTCGGCAATCCGGCGCGGATCATCGACAACGAGCAGGATCAGAAGCGCGAGCAGATGGCCGGGCAGCTCGGTTTCTCGGCGTATGCGCTGGCCACCAATCAGGATGACCCGCTGGCCAAGGCGATTCACGGTTTGCTCGATCACGCGGCAGACGCCGATCGGCGCTTTGAACTGTTGCTCAAGAAGCTCGAAGACGCCGGCGTGCACGTCAATGGCGACCTGGCAACGGCGGATCGGTTCGATCCGCAATACTTGAGTAAAATAGTTGACTAATAAGCGAGCGGTCACTAGAGTGGATAGTGTAGTAATTTAATCAACAATTATTAGTAATCGTGGCATTGGAGGAGGAAGCATGAGACTGACGACCAAAGGACGTTTCGCAGTGACGGCGATGATCGACCTGGCCCTGCGCTGCAGTGAAGGGCCGGTATCTCTGGCTGGCATCAGCGAGCGTCAAAAGATTTCGCTGTCTTACCTGGAGCAGTTGTTCGGCAAGTTGCGTCGCCATCAGCTGGTCGGCAGCGTGCGTGGCCCGGGTGGGGGCTATTGCCTGGCGCGACCCACCAGCGCGATGACCGTCGCCGACATCATTCGCGCCGTCGACGAGCCGCTGGACGCCACCCAGTGCGGTGGTCGCGAGAACTGCCACGACGAAGAGCGCTGCATGACCCACGACCTGTGGGCGACGCTGAACGTCAAGATGTTCGACTACCTGACTTCGGTGACCTTGGCCGACCTCGTCGCACAGCAGGTGAGCAAGGGTGGCGGCGACGTCGCTGTCCTGCATGACGAGCGGCGAACGAGTGCTCGGCAGCGCGCCAAAGTCGTCGCTTTCGGCCGCTAGATCCGGAACTGGAAGACTTCGCCCGCCGCCGTGTTCGCTCCCGTCTATCTCGATCACAACGCAACGACTCCCGCCGATCCGGCGGTGGTCGAAGCGATGCTGCCCTATCTTGCCGGCCTCTGCGGCAATGCCTCGAGTCGCCATGAGTATGGTCGGGGGGCGCGGCGAGCGATCGACGAGGCGCGTAGCAAGGTGGCGGCGGCGGTCGGTGCGCATGCCAGCGAGGTGGTGTTCACCAGTGGCGGTTCGGAAGCCAACAACCTGCTGATCAAGGGCGCGGCCGCGTGTCTGAAACCCGGCGTGCTGGTGGTCAGCGCGATCGAGCACCCTTGCGTGATCAGGCCTGCCGAGCAGCTGCGCAAGCGTGGCTGGACGCTGCACAAGCTGGCGGTGGACGCCGCCGGACGCATCGATGGGGCGAAATTCCAGACGCTGATGGCGGAGCGGCCGAGCATCGTCTCGGTGATGCTGGCCAACAACGAGACCGGCGTCGTGCAGGACATCGAATCGCTGGCCACGCAGGCGCGAGCGGCGGGGGCCTGGTTTCATAGCGACGCAGTGCAGGCGGTGGGCAAGATGGCCGTCGATTTTCGCCGCCTCAACGCCGCCGGCGTCAATGCCCTCAGCGTGTCGGCGCACAAGATCGGCGGCCCCAAGGGTGCGGCCGCGCTGATCCTCGACAAGCGACTCGACATCGAGCCGCTGATCGCGGGTGGCGGTCATGAGCGTGGCTTGCGTTCGGGTACCGAGAATGTGGCGGCAATCGTCGGTTTTGGCGTTGCCTGTGAATTGGCGGCAGCACGTCTCGCCGACCTGGCGCCGCGCCTGCGGGTGCTCCGCGAGCAACTCGAGCGTGGCCTTGTCGCCCTCGGCGCGACGCTTTTTGGCCGGGCCGCCGAGCGCTTGCCGAACACCGTCTACTTCGCCTTTCGCGACATCGACGGCGAGACCCTGGTCGGCCAGCTCGACCGCGCCGGTTATGCGCTGGCCAGCGGTGCCGCCTGTTCGAGTGCCAACCCGGAGCCGTCGCATGTATTGCGGGCGATGGGTGTCGAAGCAGAGCTGGCACGCGGTGCCGTGCGGGTCAGCCTGGGGGTTGGCAATAGCGCCGCACACGTCGATGGATTTCTGGCGGCGTTGCAGGCCACGATGCTCAGATTGCAGCAACTGACCGCAATGGTCGTCTGAACAGTCAGCGTAAATGGGTCTGGAAAGCGGGACAAAGAAGTGGAACAAACCAGCAGGATAACGAGTCAAGAGTCACGCGTAGCACGCAACCTGTACACACCGGAGCAAGAGCAATGCTGAAACTGCCCATCTATCTCGATTATTCGGCGACCACGCCGGTCGATCCGCGCGTCGCCGAAAAGATGATTCCCTATCTGGTCGAGAAATTCGGCAATCCGGCCTCGCGGTCGCATGCCTTCGGCTGGGAAACCGAGGCGGCGGTCGAAGAAGCGCGCGAGGAAGTGGCCAGGCTGGTCAACGCCGACAGCAAGGAAATCGTCTGGACTTCCGGCGCCACCGAGTCGAACAATCTGGCCCTCAAGGGAGCCGCACAGTTCTATGCTGGAAAGGGCAAGCACCTGGTGACGGTGAAGACCGAGCACAAGGCGGTGCTCGATACCTGTCGCGAACTCGAACGTCTCGGTTTCGAAGTGAGCTACCTCGACGTCCAGGACAACGGCCTGCTTGACCTCGAGGTCTTCAAGGCAGCCTTGCGTCCGGACACCATTCTGGTGTCGGTGATGATGGTCAACAACGAGATCGGTGTCATCCAGCCGATCGCCGAGATCGGCGAAATCTGCCGTGCCAGGGGAATCATCTTTCACGTCGATGCGGCACAGGCGACCGGCAAGGTGGTCATCGATCTGGCGACGCTGAAAGTCGATCTGATGAGTTTTTCGGCACACAAGACCTATGGCCCGAAAGGCATTGGCGCGCTCTACGTGCGCCGCAAGCCGCGCATTCGCCTGACCGCACAGATGCATGGCGGCGGTCACGAACGTGGCTTCCGTTCCGGCACGCTGGCGACGCATCAGATCGTCGGCATGGGTGAGGCTTTCCGTCTCGCACGTCTGGAGATGGGCGCCGAGAACGAGCGTATCCGTATGCTCCGCGACCGCCTGTACAAGGGGCTGTCGGACATCGAAGAGGTCTATGTCAACGGTGACATGGAGCAGCGTGTTCCCCACAATCTGAACATCAGTTTTGCCTACGTCGAAGGCGAGTCGCTGCTGATGGCGGTCAAGGACCTGGCAGTGTCGTCGGGATCGGCGTGCACTTCGGCATCGCTCGAACCTTCGTACGTGCTGCGCGCCCTCGGCCGCGAGGACGAACTGGCGCACAGCTCGATCCGTTTCACCCTCGGTCGTTTCACCAGCGAGGAAGAGGTCGACTACGCGATCAAGCTGTTGCACGAGAAGATCAGCCGGCTGCGCGAGCTTTCGCCGCTGTGGGAAATGGTCCAGGAAGGCGTCGATTTGAGTACGGTCCAGTGGGCCGCTCATTGACAAGACATACAAGGAATCAAGGAGAATCATCATGGCATACAGCGTAAAAGTTCTGGATCACTATGAGAATCCACGCAACGTCGGCTCGTTTGGCAAGGAAGACGAGGGCGTCGCCACCGGCATGGTCGGTGCGCCGGCGTGTGGCGACGTCATGAAGCTGCAGATCAAGGTCGGCAAGGGCGGCGTCATCGAAGACGCCAAGTTCAAGACCTACGGCTGCGGTTCGGCGATCGCCTCGTCGTCGCTGGTCACCGAGTGGGTCAAGGGCAAGACCGTGGATCAGGCTCTGGATATCAAGAACACCCAGATCGCCGAAGAACTGGCTTTGCCGCCCGTGAAAATCCACTGCTCGATTCTCGCCGAGGACGCGATCAAGGCGGCGGTCGCCGACTACAAGAAAAAGCACGTTGATCAGGCTGCCGGCTGAGCGGGCGGCAGCAATCACAGAACCGCAAACGCAATTACAGCAGGAGGTTTCCATGGCAGTGACGCTTTCCGAAAGGGCCGCCAGCCACGTCGCCAATTACATGGTCAAGCGCGGCAAAGGCATCGGCCTGCGCCTTGGTGTACGCACCAGTGGCTGCTCGGGCATGGCCTACAAGCTCGAGTTCGCCGATAGCGCGCAACCGGACGATGTCGAGTTCGAATCGCACGGCGTCAGGGTACTCGTCGATCCGAAAAGCATGCCTTATCTCGACGGCACCGAGCTTGACTACGCGCGCGAGGGTCTCAACGAAGGCTTCAAGTTCAACAACCCGAACGTCAAGGACGCCTGTGGCTGCGGCGAAAGCTTCAACGTTTGACCTTGCCCGGGGCTGAGTAGGCGGTGGTTGACGGTGGTGGCCTAGCCGTCGACCGCTCGCTGCCTGCCCCGACGCGCACCGCGATCGAAAAGCATGGATTTCAACACCGATCACTTCTCGCTGTTCGAGCTTCCGGCCAGATTCCGGCTAGACGCGCCACTGCTCGATGGCCGCTATCTGGAGATGCAGTCGAGGGTCCACCCCGATCGCTTCACCGGCGCTGGCGACGCCGAGCGCCGCCTTTCGCTGCAGTGGGCGACGCGGGTCAATGAAGCCTATCAGACGCTCAAGAAGCCGCTTTCGCGTGCCCGATACCTGCTGCATTTGGCCGATCACGACGTCGGCAGCGAAAACAACGTCTTGATGCCGAACGATTTTCTCGTCGAACAGATGGAATGGCGCGAGGCAGTGGCCGAAGCGCGGACGGCGGGCGAGCACCACGAGCTCGAGCATCTGCACCATCGCCTGCAGCACGACATCGGCAAACGTTATGAAGAACTTGCCGCGTTGCTCGACGATGCTCACGACCTCGAGCAGGCGGCGGATCGCGTCCGGCGCCTGATGTTCATCGAGAAGCTGCTCGTCGAACTCGACGAGGCAATGATCGCCTGCGAAGAGTGAATCGCTGCCCCTGAACGGCAGGCAGCAAGTGCAAGGCAGTCGCGTCACCTGGTGTTAACTTGCGTCGCGTCGTAAAACCTATCCTCACACCGGCAACAAATCTCAGGACCACAATTTCCTCATGGCGCTACTACAGATTGCGGAACCCGGCGAGTCAGCTGCGCCGCACGAGCATCGGCTGGCGGTCGGCATCGACCTGGGGACGACCAATTCACTGGTGGCGACCGTGCGCAGCGGCCTGGCGGTCGTTCTTCGCGACGAACTCGGCCGTCCCTTGCTGCCCTCGGTCGTTCGTTATCGCAGCGACGGTCACAGCGAAGTCGGCTACGAGGCGCAGGCGCAGCAAGCGCTCGACCCGCGCAACACCATTGCCTCGGTCAAGCGCTTCATGGGCCGTGGGATCGCCGACATCGCCAATCGTGAAGCCATGCCTTACGTTTTCGAAGACAGTCCAGGGATGCTGCGCCTGCATACCGCAGCCGGGCTGAAGAGTCCGGTGGAAGTCTCCGCCGACATTCTCCGCGTGCTGCGCCTGCGTGCCGAGGCCGCGCTGGGCGGCGCGCTGGTTGGCGCGGTGATCACCGTTCCGGCGTACTTCGACGAGGCGCAGCGGCAAGCGACCAAGGACGCGGCGAAACTCGCCGGCCTCCCGGTTCTGCGCCTGCTCAACGAGCCGACCGCGGCAGCCATTGCCTACGGTCTGGACAATGCCGCCGAGGGTGTCTACGCCGTTTACGACCTCGGTGGGGGTACCTTCGATATCTCGATTCTCCGACTGTCGCGGGGAATCTTCGAGGTCCTGGCGACGGGCGGCGACTCGGCGCTGGGTGGCGACGATTTCGACCATCGCATATTTTGCTGGATTATCGAAGCGGCCGACCTCAAGCCGCTCTCGGTCGAGGACGCCAGCATGTTGCTGGCGCGGGCACGCGAAGCCAAGGAATACCTGACCGTACACGGTGCGGCGCCCATCGCTGCGCGCTTGACCAGCGGCGAGCGGGTGGACCTGCAACTGACCACCGAAATCTTTGCCGCGATCAGCCAGACGCTGGTGGCCAAGACCATCCAGCCGGTCAAGAAGGCGCTGCGCGACGCCGGCCTGTCGGTTAGCGACGTCAAGGGCGTGGTCATGGTCGGTGGCGCGACGCGCATGCCGCAGGTACAGCGTGCGGTTGGCGAGTTCTTCCGGCAGGACCCGCTCAACAATCTCGACCCCGACAAGGTCGTGGCCATCGGTGCCGCGACGCAGGCCAATCTCCTGGCCGGCAACCGTGCGGCCGGTGACGACTGGCTGCTGCTCGACGTGATTCCGCTATCGCTCGGCCTGGAAACGATGGGGGGCCTGGTGGAGAAGATCATTCCGCGCAATTCGACGATTCCGACGGCGCGCGCGCAGGAGTTCACGACCTTCCGCGACGGTCAGACGGCGCTGGCCATTCATGTCGTCCAGGGTGAGCGCGAGCTGGTCAGCGATTGCCGTTCGCTGGCGCGTTTCGAGTTGCGTGGCATCCCGCCGATGGTCGCCGGTTCGGCACGCATCCGCGTCGCTTTCCAGGTCGACGCCGACGGTCTGCTCGCGGTGACCGCCCGCGAACAGGCTTCCGGAGTCGAAGCGAGCATCGTCGTCAAACCCTCGTACGGCCTTTCCGACGACGAAATCGCGGGCATGCTCAAGGACTCGATGGCCCACGTCAAGGGCGACGCACAGCTGCGGGCGCTCAAGGAATCGCAGGTCGACGCACAGCGCTTGCTGGAAGCGGTGCGCGCGGCGCTCGCCGTCGACCGCGAACTGCTCGCCAGCGACGAACTGGCACGCGTCGAGGACGACATCGTCAAGCTCGAGAACGCAGCGCTGGCCGACAATCGCCGCCAGATCATGCTGGCGATGGACGATCTCGAAGCCGACACCAAGGATTTTGCGGCACGGCGAATGGACAAGTCGATCCGGCGGGCGTTTGCCGGCCGCAATATCAACGATCTCGACGTCGAGTCCACGACCAGCAAGACGGGAGAAACCGCATGACCCAGATCATCGTTCTGCCCCACCTCGAACTGTGCCCGGACGGGGCCGTGTTCGATGCCAGGCCTGGCGAGTCGCTGTGCCAGAACCTGCTCGAAAACAGCATTGCCATCGAACACGCGTGCGAGATGTCCTGCGCCTGTACCACATGTCACGTCGTCGTCCGTGAAGGTTTCGACGCCCTCGAGCCTTCCGACGAAGTCGAAGACGATCTGCTTGACAAGGCCTGGGGTCTGGAGCCGAATTCACGCCTGTCGTGTCAGACGATAGTCAGTGAAACACCGCTGACCATCGAGATCCCGCGTTACTCGATCAACATGACCAAGGAAGGCAAGCGATGAAGTGGACCGATATCAACGAACTGGCCATCGAGCTCGTCGAAGCCCATCCGGAGGTCGACCCCTTGAAGATCAATTTCGTTGACCTGATGAACTGGGTCGTCGCCTTACCGGGCTTCGAGGACGATAGCCGCCACTGTGGCGAGAAAATTCTCGAGGCCATCCAGCAGGCCTGGATCGACGAGCTGGCATGAAGCCTGACGATAGCGGTGGCCAGCAGCGCAACGTCCTCGGCGGCATCCTTGGCGCGTGCAGCGAAACGCCGATGACCGGTTTCTTTCGCGACGGTTGCTGCAATACCAGCGACGAGGATTTCGGCAGTCATACCATTTGCGTCGTCGCGACCGCCGGATTTCTGGCTTTTTCCAAGACCAGCGGCAACGATCTGTCGACGCCGCGACCGGAGTTCGGATTTTCCGGCCTGCAGCCCGGGGATCGCTGGTGCCTCTGTGCCGCGCGCTGGCGCGAAGCCCTGCTTGCTGGCAAGGCGCCACAGGTGGTCCTCAACGCGACCAACGAAGCCGCCCTGTTGGTCGTCAGCCTCGACGACCTCAAGGCGCACGCCATCGACCTGAACTGAAGCCGGGCAGACTCCGCCAACGTCAATGACCCGTGTCGCGACCAGCGCAGCGCGGCACGAGCCTGTCCGCTGTGGACAAATGGCTACCGCCAGCACCGGCCGGATGCGACAATGCACTCGCCGCGCAACGCACTCTATCGGGCGTCAGGATGCGGACGACCTGCCACTCATCGATCGCTATTTCGAGCGCCTGCCTTGACGACCTTGCCAATCGGCATCTGCCGTGCCCAGTCATGAATATCAGAGTGGCCACCTACAACATCCATAAAGGCGTTACCGGCATTCGCGGTCGACCGCGCATCCACGACGTGCGCCAGGCCTTGCAGGCGATCGACGCGGACATCGTTTTCCTGCAGGAAGTCCAGGACTGTAACGAGCGCCTCGCGCATCACCCCGACCAGCCGCTGGGAACCCAGCTCGAGTTCCTGTCATTCGGTGCCTACGCGCATCGCGCCTACGGCATGAACGCCGTCTACCCGCACGGGCATCACGGCAACGCCATTCTTTCGCGCCACCGCATCGTCAACTTCGTCAACCACGACATCTCTGACCACGTGCTCGAAAAGCGCGGCCTGCTGCACGCAGTCATGCGCGTGGGCCGTGGCCAGGGCACCGAAGTGCACCTCATCTGCCTGCACCTCGGGCTGATCAAGCGCAGCCGTGTTCGCCAGGCGACTTTTCTGGCTGATCTGGTGCAGCGCGAAGTCCCGCCCGATGCGCCGCTGATCATTGCCGGCGATTTCAACGACTGGCAGCAGCGTGTCGATGGTCTGCTGCGCGCCCGCCTCGGCGTCGAGGAAGTCGCCGTCGCGGCCCGGGCCGCATCACCTGCCAAGACCGTCCTCAACTGGCTGCTCACCTGGCGCAGCGGCAAGCATCCGAGCGCCGGCGTCTCGCGCACCTTCCCCAGTTTCGCTCCCTGGCTGACGCTCGACCGGATCTACGTGCGCGGTTTCGAGGTGCTCGACATGCACGTCCCCAACGGTCTGGCGTGGGCGCGCTGCTCGGATCATGCGCCGCTGATCGCCGAACTGAAACTCTGATCAGGCGGCTGGCGCGTGCTTCCCGGTGAACGCCGCTGCGCTGGCCGGCGACGTCTCCGTGCAGGAGTAGTGAACGGTCCTTGACGGGAAATCGGCGCCTTCGAGAAGCGGCGGGCTGCGAGATTGTGCACCGCAGCAAAAATAGTGCTATAGTGGAATCTATTGATGACCTGACCACGGCTTCCCAGAAGCTCCATGTATATCGTAGATGATCCCACCCTGGCGTTGATCGCTCGTTTTCTGGGCGACGTTGCGCCTGAAGGCCGTGCGGATGAAGAGTTCTTCCGTCGCCAGTTCAGTGCCATCGAAGCCTACGTCGAGCGTTTTCCCGAGGACCAGCGCGACGCGCGAGCCCTGGAGTGGATCGAGACCAACGCCATGCACTATCGCCAGCAGTGGCAGAAGCAGACGGCGATCAGCACGCTGGCCCGTAGACGCTGTCCCGATTGCCCGCTGGCCGGCGGGAGCCAGGAAAAGCCTTGCGCCATCCATCGCCGCTGGCTGAAGCTCCTTGAGCGCTACGCCGCCGACGAGCTCTCCTCGCCTGAGTATGTGGAAATGAGCCTGGCGCTGTTGAATACGCACAAGAGCTGGCTGAAAGTGACTCGCTGCCACGAGTTCTCGGAATCCGGGTCGGCGACCGCCTTGTTCGCCGGCTGACGGTAACCTGCCGCGCGGTCGAGCCAGAAACTCCGTCCTGTTTCCTTGTTCGGAAACCAGTGCAGCGCAGCATTCTTGACGAGACTTTCAGCAAGCTGGACAGCCGCTTGAAACCATGTCGCGGCTGGAATTCCAAGCTCCACACTGTGTGCAACCCTACGCTAGACCGCGGCTGCCGCCTCGCCACCGAAGGCGGCGAGCAGATCGTCGAGCAGTTGCGCGACTTCACCGCTCATCAGGGTGAAGTCGATGTCGAAGCGTTCGTCTTCGTTGTCCGCCTGGCCGTCGGCCTGCTCCTTGAGGATGTCGAGGAAGGCCAGCCGCTTGATCTGCAGGTTGTCGTCGAGAACGAAGGAGATGCGGTCATTCCAGGTCATGGCCAGACGAGTGACGACCTTGCCGGCTTCGATGTGCTGGCGGATTTCCTCACCTTCCAGGCTGTGCTTGACGTAACGGACGGTCGCTTTTTCGGCCGAGCGCAGTTCGAGATCCTGGTCGAGGGTGAAGCCCGTCGGTGCCTCGCCGCCAGCCACCCAGCCGGTCATTGCCGCCGATGGCGACTGGATGACCTTGAGACTCTTGGCCGGCACGCCGTCGACCGACTTGCGCAGATGTTCGAGGAACTCCTCGGCTTTTGCCGGCGACGCCGAGTCGACCACCAGCCAGCCGTTGCCGCGGTCGATCCAGGCGAAGGTGCTGCGCCGGCGCACGAAGGCACGCGGCAGCAGTTCGAGGGTCATCTCTTCCTGGATTTCGCGCATTTCCTTGCGCCCGATGCGGCGCCCTTCAGTCTCCTCGATGGCTTTCGCCTTGTCGCTGGCAAAACGCTTGATGATCGACGCCGGCAGCAGCTTCTCCTCGACGCCGAGGGAAAGCAGCCATTGCTGGTTGACCGAGTGGATCAGAGCGCCGCCGTCACGTGGCGCCACCCAGCCGATGCTGCGTGGATCGGTCGCGCTGCACCCTTGCAGGGTCAGTCGGGCGAGCTGTTCCTCCAACGCGGCAGGATCAACGGCCCACTGCTTGGGGAGGCGGTACAGATAAAGGTTCTTGAACCACATGGACGGACTCGCAATTGGAAAAAGGCGGCAATTATAGGCCGGAATCGGCGCCCAATCTCCGGCACGCCTGCGGCTTTCCGGCCGGTCGGCCGGTCATCACCGTGGCGACGTGCGCTGACGATGGGCGAGGGGACGAGGAGAAGGCAAGGACGCAGCGGGCGTCGCCTGGCGGTCGCTGCGGCGCGGAGATGCTGACAGCGCCGGCGTGTCGCGGTTAGAATGCCGCACTGGCGTCGGCGCGGTTGGGCCGGCGTGCTTGCCGGGTCGCCATATGGGTGCTTCGTGTTCGGGCACGTGCTTGACTTGGCGGCTGGCTGTGCCCAGGTGGCGAAATTGGTAGACGCAGCAGGTTTAGGTCCTGCCGCCGCAAGGTGTGGGGGTTCGATTCCCTTCCTGGGCACCACAAGAATTCAATACCGTCGCCAATTGCGACCCACGGTGGATCGTCATGAGCAAGCTCGCCGGCATCAAACCCACTCCCAGGCAGGCCATGGAGTGGGTCAAGGAAGTCGGTAACGGCCAGCGCCGCCTGGTGTTCAGCGAGCAGGCAGAAGCGCGCATGAAGAATCGCTACATCGGCCGCCGGCAGGTGCTGGAAACCTTGAAGAATGGCCTGGTCAGCGAGCCGCTGCACAAGGATGCGGGGGACGATTGGCGGTGTAATCTGAGCTGGTTTTACGCCGGCGCTCGTTTGACGGTTGGCGTGATCTTCAAGCTTGGCGACGCCCAGGAAGGCGGCGCGGGCGGCGAGCTGGCCGTCGTGGCCACCGTTGTCGAGGGCTGAGATGGGCGACATGCTGAAGTATGAAGACTGCGGGCTGAAGAACATCTGGCTGGCGAGCGGTTTCCGCTACGAGGACGTCGACGGGCTCGGTCCGTGCCTCGAGATTTACGATATCGACGGCTTGCACCGGACCATCGGTCGCCATCTGGTCGATTACAAGCGGCGCCTGACCGGCGTCGAGATCCGTTTCCTGCGCGTCGAAATGGGCATGTCGCAGAAGCGACTCGGCGACTGCCTCGGCGTCGACGAGCAGAGTGCGTCGCTCTGGGAGCGCGGCAAGCGCCGGCCAACCATTGCGGCCGAGCGCATGTTGCGGCTGATGTACCTCGAGCATATCCACGGCGCCACTCGCGTCACCGAGCTAATTGCCCAGTGGAACGAGACCGATCGTCAGAAGGACGAAGCGCGTCAGGTCTTCGAAGAGACCGAAGTCGGCTGGCGGTTGGCGGCGTAGGCGGCTGGCCGGGGCGTGCTCCCGGCTTTGCCCGCGGCCTTGGCGATGTCATTTTGGCCCCTGTCGTTTCTCCGCTGGCCGCCGGACGGCGCTGCGGACCGCCGAAAAAGCCCGTACGGCGAGCAATGCCAGGCTGCCGCCAACGACGCCGACGAGCATTTCCAGCGCCAGCGAACTCAAGGCCTCGAGCACTCCACCGACCTTGCCCATGGCGTTGGCGATATCAGCCGCGTTTTCGATGAAGTGATGGACGGGCGGAATGCCGTGGCTGAGGATGCTGCCCCCGACCATGAACATTGCCGCCGTACCGATCACGGTCAGCGCCTTCATCAGGCGCGGCGCGGCGAGCACGAGGCCTTGGCCGACGGCTTTCGCCAGTGCATCGCTCCTCTTCAGCAGGTACAGCCCGAGGTCGTCCAGCTTGACGATGCCGGCGACGATGCCGTAGACGCCGACCGTCATCAGGACGCCGATTCCCGAAAGAACGGCCACCTGCGTCGCGAACGACGCGCCGGCGACGGTGCCCAGCGCTATGACCACGATTTCTGCGGAGAGCACGAAGTCGGTGCGGATCGCGCCCTTGATCTTGGCGGCTTCCATGGTTGCCAGATCGACGCTTTCGCCTTCCACTACCGCCAGCCCTTCACCGTGGTGCGCGCCATCCTCGCCGTCGCTCTTGCCGTGCAGCCACCTGTGCGCAATCTTCTCGACACCTTCGAGGCAGAGATAGAGGCCGCCCATCATCAGTAGCGGCGTCACCGCCCACGGCGCGAAGCGGCTGATCGCCAACGCCGCGGGTACGAGGATCAGCTTGTTCTTGAACGAGCCGACGGCGACCGCCCAGACCACCGGCAGTTCGCGTTCGGCGCGTACGCCGGACACCTGCTGCGCGTTCAGTGCCAGGTCGTCGCCGAGCACGCCGGCGGTTTTCTTGGCCGCCACCTTGGTCATCAGCGCGACGTCGTCGAGGACCGTGGCAATGTCATCGATCAGGGCAAGCAGGCTGGCTCCGGCCATTGGGGGTCTCCAGTGTCTGGTGAGAGCTGGCACGCCTCTGGCAGCCAGCCGTGCCGTGCATCATGCCCGGCCCGCGCGACGCGGCCTTCTGCTCAAGGGGTGGAAGTGTAACGGCTGTCCAGCGTCTTGCGCGACAGGGCGCGGTCGCCCGAGCCGCGGAACCCTGGCCGACGGTGGCCAGCGGTTGTCCGTTTCGACACGCCGCCGGCAAGCACGGCAGAGCCAGGTGCTGCGCCCGCCCCGACTAGCGCAGCGTCCGGACTTGGCGTTATCCTGCACGCCTTGTGCCGCACGGACTTCCCGTGCACCCGCTGAACTCGGCTCGCCGAATCACCCAATGGAGACAATCGTGCCCGCACTCCTTCCTCAACCCGATCCCGATGGTCTGCTCGAGTACTCGGTGGTGTATACCGACCGCGCCCTCAACCACATGTCGCGGCGCTTCCAGGGTGTGATGAAAGACATCTCGAGGATCGTCAAGACCGTGTACAACGCCAAGGCCGCGATCGTCGTTCCGGGAAGCGGCACCTTCGGCATGGAGGCGGTCGCCCGTCAGTTTGCCACCGACAGGAAGTGCCTGATCATCCGCAACGGCTGGTTCAGCTTCCGCTGGACGCAAATCCTCGACATGGGGCGGATCGCCTCCGAGAGCGTGGCCATGGTCGCGCGCCCGGTTGACGAGGAGCCGCAGGCGGCATTCGTCCCGCCGCCGCTCGCAGACGTCGTCGCCAGCATCCACGCCGAAAGGCCGGAGATCGTCTTCGCGCCGCACGTCGAAACCGCCTCGGGCCTGATTCTCCCCGACGATTACCTGCGCGCCGTCGGCGCCGCCGTCCGCGCCGTCGATGGACTCTTCGTCCTCGATTGCGTGGCGTCCGGGACCGTCTGGGTCGACATGGTCGCCAACGACGTCGACGTGCTGATCAGCGCACCACAGAAAGGCTGGAGCGGCTCGCCGTGCTGCGCGCTGGTCGCCCTTGGCGAGCGCGCGCGTGCGCGCATCGACGAAACCAGCAGCAGCAGCTTTGCCTGCGACCTCAAGAAATGGCTGCAGATCATGGAGGCCTACGAGAAAGGCGCCCATGCCTACCACGCGACGATGCCCACCGACGCCCTGGCGGTCTTGCGTGACGTGATGCTCGAGACCGAAAGCTACGGCTTCGAGCGTGTCCGCAAGGAGCAGCAGGAACTCGGCCGCCGGGTTCGCGAGCTGCTCACCAGCAAGGGTTTCAAGAGTGTCGCCGGCGAAGGCTTCCAGGCGCCAGGCGTCGTCGTCAGCTACACCGACGACGCGGATATCCAGTCCGGCAAGAAGTTCGTCGCCATCGGCGTGCAGGCCGCCGCCGGTGTGCCCATGCAATGCGACGAGCCGGCCGATTTCCGCAGTTTTCGCATCGGCCTGTTCGGCCTCGATAAACTGCACAACCCGGAGCGCACCGTGAACAGCCTGGCCGCCGCGCTTGATGCGCTGAGTCGCTGAGCGCAGGGTCGGACAAGATTCAGCCCTTTTCCCCCGTCGCCGCTGGCCAGGCGGGGAACTGCGGCAGGCGATGGCCCAGCCAGTGGTTTGAAATCGAAGGATCGGAGGAAGCGGACATGGAAAGAAACGCGGTCGCGGCGGTCGAGAAAGCCGCTGCGCAAGTCATTGATTACAGCAACGTCGACCAGCTGATTGTCCTGGTGACCGAGCAGGGGACGTCGATCGGCCTGAAAGTGATCGCCTCGATTCTGATCTTTCTCGTCGGCCGATGGCTGGCCAAGGCGGTGACCAACTTCGCGCGCAAGGCTTTCCAGAAGACGGGCATGGAGGATACGCTCGAGAAGTTTCTCTGCAACATGCTTGGCGCCGTTTTGCTGGTGGTGGTGATCATCGCCGCCATTGGCGCTCTTGGCGTGCAGACGACGTCGCTGCTCGCCGTTCTCGGCGCTGCGGGCCTGGCGGTTGGCCTGGCGCTGCAGGGCTCGCTGTCCAACTTCGCGTCCGGTGTCCTGATCGTCGCCTTCCGCCCCTACAAGGTCGGCGACTTCATCGAAGCCGCCGGGGTCGCCGGGACGGTCAAGGAAGTGCAGATTCTGACGACCATCATTCACTCGCCCGACAACAAGAAAATCCTCGTTCCCAACAGCCAGATCATGGCCGGAACGATCATCAACTACTCGGCCAACGATACCCGGCGGCTGGACATGATCGTCGGTTGCAGCTATGGCGACGATCTCGACCAGGTCCGCAGGGTGCTCAACGAGCTGGTCGCCAGCGACGAGCGCATCCTCAAGGAGCCCGCGCCGACCATCGAAGTCGTCGCGCTCGGCGACAGCAGCGTCAATTTCGTGGTTCGCCCGTGGGTCAATTCAGGCGACTACTGGGCGGTTCATTTTCATCTGCACGAACAGGTCAAGAAACGCTTTGACGCCGCCGGGCTGAACATCCCCTTTCCGCAGCGGGATGTGCACATTCATCAGCACGGCGCGGCCAACTGAGCGTTGTTGGCGGCTGGTCGCGGCACCGCACTGCTGACGACGCCAGCGTCCCGGCGGGCCGAAAACCGTCACGGCAGGTAGCGTGCAGCGCTTATCGAGGGCAACGCGATGGCCGATTTCAAGAGAATCCGCATCATGATTTCCAGCCGGTGCTCCTCGCTGGTCGCCGACGGCGAGCAGCAAGTAAGCATGACCGTCGTGCGCAAGCGCCTGCACGACAGGCTGCGCGACGAGCCGCTGCTCGGTGAAGCGCTGTTCGAGGTCTGGATATCGGACAACGCGCCCGATCAGTCGCAGGGCGACCTCGATACCGCCTGGAACCGCTCGCTCGAAGAAGTGCGCAAGGCCGACATCGTCCTGGCCCTATATACGGGCGAAGCCGGCTGGGCACCGAAAAGTGGCGAGATCGGTATCTGCCATGCCGAGTTCCAGGAAGTCTGGAACAACGGCCCGGCCAGGCTGAAGGTCGTTCGCGTGCTCGAGGTGACGTTTCCGGCCAGAAAATCGGCCGCCGAGACGAAGGCCGACAGGACTTTCCAGGAATACTTCCAGACCCTCAACCCGACCTCGCCGGAGGCGCGCAACGCCGACGATGTCGTCGCGCGCAGTCTCGAAGCGTTGCGCGAAGCCGTCGCCAGCCTGGTCAAGCTGGGCGGCCGCGAGGCGCGCAAGGGGCGTTTTGCCTACGGCACCGCCCTCGACTGGAGCCGGCTCGATTTCGGCGCCCGCAAGCAGGCCATGGAAGAAGCGCTGGGCGAAGCGCTGCGCGACCTGGGCGCGAGCCCTCTGTCGTCCGTTGCCGGCGGCTGGGACTGGCCGCTGGCGGACGAATCCCTGCTCACCATCGTGCACGGCCTGCCCGCCGCCTTTGGTGTCGCCGCCGCGCGCGAACTGGTCGGCCAACCCTTTCTCAGGGATCACGGCTACGACGCCAGCGGCGAGGCCCCGTCGCTGGCCGGCCCCGTGCATCTGGTCGCCTGTCTGAAGACGGTCAGCGAGTCGCAGGCCATGCGGCAACTGGGCTTTCCCGACGCGACCATCGTCGCCGCGCCCTTTGGCGTCTACGTGGCCGACAAGGTGCAGAAGATCCAGATGGTCTTCCTGGCCAACTGCCGCGACGCAACGACGACGCGTCATGCGCTGACGCGCCTGGTCGAATGGCTGGATTCCACCGGCGAGGAGGCCAATCTCGTCAGCCGCGCGCGCGGCCGGCGGCGGATCGTCGCCGCGGTCAGGCTCGCGCTGGATGAAGGCGCGTAGCAGGGCGGCGCGCTGAGGGTGGCGGTCGGGAGTCGGGGGTGGAAAGCGATGCCGCCGGCGAACCCCCGCTCACGTATACTTCTTCCGCTGGTGTGACGACGCGCAGCCGCATGGCGAGCAGTCACGCGATCTGCAATCGACTTCTGGAGCGGCGATGAGTTCTACAGTAGCAGCACTGCCAATCACCCTCGGCAAGGAACTGGATTTCAACCTTGACGAAGCGAGCGCGTTCGGTCGCCAACTGACCGCCACGTATACCGCGGCCGGGCCATTTCCCCATGTGGTGATCGATAATTTCTTGCCGGCCGACGTGATCGACAGCATTCACGCCAATTTCCCGGCTGAACGGACCAATGACGAAAAGCTCTATGAGCGGGGCTACAAGGGATTGCACAAGCGGCAGATCAACCCGAATCGGTGCAATCCCACTCTCAGAAACATATTTTCCGCTTTCAACTCGGCGGCCATGCTGCAGTTCCTCGAAAACCTGACCACCATAGACGGTCTCATCCCTGACCCCTATTTCGATGGTGGTGGGCTGCACGAGACCAAGACCGGCGGCTTGCTGGGCGTACACGCCGACTTCAGGATCAACAAGAAGCTGCACTTGGTGCGCCGAATCAACGTCATCATCTATCTGAACAAGAACTGGCAGGAGGAGTACGGCGGCAATCTGGAACTCTGGGACCAGAAGATGACGGCCTGCCTGAAGAGAGTCTCGCCTGTTTACAATCGCTGCGTCATCTTCAACACCGACGAGGACAGCAATCACGGGCATCCGGAGCCGTTGCGCACGCCAGAACACATCACCAGGAGGTCGGTCGCTCTCTACTACTACACCTCGTCGCGCAATATCTACGATGAAATCGAGCGGGACAAGACGCATTACAAGCCACGCCCAAGGGATCGTCTGAGCGTCAGGTACTACCTCGACAAGTGGACAAGGAAGAAGGGCTGATCATCCAACGCCGTATCCCGCCTCCTCGCAATGACGGTGGCTGGGGAGTGGTGGCCCGGATTTGGCGACGAAGCGATCGAGCGCGACTGGAGTTTACCGGCCTGCGTTCCCGGCCTTAGCCGAACTCGTAGAAAGCGATCTTGTTGCCGTCCGGGTCGCGAATATAGGCGCCGTAGAAGACATCGGGAACGCGCTGGCCGGGCTCGCCTTCGGAGCTGGCACCCAGCGCGATCGCCTTGAGGTACAACGCGTCCACTTTTTCCTTGGAGCCGGGGTTGATGGCGATCATGTTGCCGTTGCCCGGGCTGGGGTCGTTTTCATCGTAGGGGATGCAGACGCTCAGCATCGGGGCGTCCATCGTGCTGCCGATGAAGGCGATGCGGCCCATGTCCATCAACACCTTGGCGCCCAGGTCGGCGAGCAGCTCGCTGTAGAACGCCTTCGCCTTGTCCATGTTGCTTACACCGACGGTCACGTATCCGATCATGTTGGTAACTCCTTGCTGGGGTTGGTTTTACGAGCGGGATACAGTAGCGGAAAATGCCCGGTGATGATAGCGACCAGCGCGCTGCCGGCGCGCCCGCTTACGCGCTGCTCCATCCGGTCTACAATGGGCCCATCGCCCTGCTCATCAGCCTCCCGTTCCGCCAGTGCGCTGGCCATCTCCATCATGATCCTCCCCTCGAAAATCGAGCAGCACAGCGGCCCGCTGGAAATGCTGCTGCAGCTCACCGAATTGTTGCCGGCGAACTACGCGCAGTATCGGCCACTGGTCGCGGACGGCTTGTCGTTCTTCCTGCAACGCCTTTCCCCGCTGCGTCAGCAAGCCATCCTTGCAGCACAGCTTGCGCTGCCGACTGCCGCCAGCCGCGAGCGGCGCGTGCTCAGCCTGTTCCGTCTCTGCCCGACCCTGCACAAGCTGGGGCAGGTGGTGGCCCACGACCGGCGCCTGTCGGCCGATTTACGCGCGCGTTTGCAGGAACTCGAAACACTGGCGCCGACCGATTCGCTGGCTGCGCTGCGTTCGCTGCTCGATCGCGAGGTGGGCACTGTCGCCGGTCTGCAGCTCGGGCAGGAGACGATCGCCGAGGGCAGTGTCGCCGTCGTCGTGCCTTTCGTCTGGCGCCAGGCGAAAGGCGAAGCGCCGCAGCGGGGCGTCTTCAAGCTTCTGCGCCCGGGGGTGCAGGACAGGCTGGAGGAAGAACTGGCCATCTGGCCGCTGCTCGGGACGTTTCTGGAAGAACGCTGCGCTTACCACGGACTGCCGGTGCTCGACTACGGCAATACGCTGGAAATGGTCGCCCGTCTGCTGGCCAACGAAGTCCGCCTGGACCAGGAACAGGAGCACCTGCGGCAGGCTGCCGATCTCTACGCAGGCGCAGCGGATATCCTCATCCCGCGGCTGTTTCCTTTCTGTACGCCGCTGGTCACGGCGATGGAAAGGGTCGATGGCTGCAAGGTGACCCACCAGGACCTGCCCGCCGGGGAAATGTGCCAGCGTGCCGAGCGGGTCACCAGGGCCTTGCTGGCCCAGCCCTTCTGGGGCAGTGGCGAGGCGGGGGCGATGTTTCATGCCGACCCGCACGCCGGCAACCTGTTGGCCACCGCAGATGGACGCCTGGCGATCATCGACTGGGCACTCACCACACGGCTGACCAAGGCGCAGTGCGAGGCGGTCGTGCAACTCGTCCTGGGCGCCGTGACGCTCAACGAGACGCGCGTGTGCACGGCAATCGCCGCGCTGGGCCAGCCTGGCGACGAAACCCGTGTGCAGGTCGCGGTCAGAGCAGCGATTGCGCAGGTGCGTTGTGGCCGCTTTCCCGGCTTCGACTGGATGACGTCGCTGATGGATAGTCTGGCAGCGGCCTCGGCCGTTCGTTTCCCGGAAGAGATCGCGCTCTTTCGCAAGGCTTTGTTGACGCTGTCGGGTGTGGTCGCCGATGTTTCCGGGCAGACGGGGATGGACGGCGTGCTCGTCCGCCACGGCGCTGCCCAGTTTCTGCGGGGCCTCATGTGGCGTCCCTGGGCCTGGGCCGACTCTCGTGCCGTCGGTGCCCACCTGTCGACGGCCGACCTGGTCGGTCTCTGGGCCGACCTGCCGGCGACCACGCTGCGTTTCCTGGCGGGCGATCGCGGCGGGCGTCGTGGCGCAGTGCGGCAGTGATCGAAATCGTTTCCTTCGCGCCGCGAGCGGGCGCGCAAAGGCCGCGAGACGTGCACGGTGGAGCAAGCCGGCGCGCTGCTGTTTCCCGCCGTCCCGGCGCAGGCTGAATTCGCCCGCAGCCGGAGATCGCCGCCTGCCTGTGACTTTCGACACCAAGTCAATATCTGCGCCGTGCAAAGATTGTCGCATTGGGCGGACACGGACGAGGGAGTTGGCGATGAAATTGCAGAGCATGCTTGTGGTTCTTCTCGGTTTGCAGATCTGCCAGCCGGCTGTCGCCGGTTCGCTGTTCAGGTGCGAGGTCGATGGCCGGGTTGAGTTCTCCGATCGGCGCTGCCAACCGGTGAGACAGAAAGCGGTTTGCCCGCAAAGGAACGACAAAACGCCCGCCAGCGACTCGCCGCAGGGACAGTGTGCGACGCCGGCAGCGGACGCCAGCAGCGTGCAGGTCGTTTCATCCGCCACGCGGCCGGATTCCCGCGCTGGCGTCGAACCGCCCGGCCGCCTGGCTCTCAACGACATCGGGAATGGTGCACGGAGCAAATCTGCTGCGGCGGGTGCCAGGTAGGCCTGACGGCACACTTGTTCGCAGCGTCGAGGGACAGTAGCCCGCACGTCATTGCGAGGAGGCGTCGCCGACGTGGCAATCCCGAGGTCTTGTTTTTCGCCGGGCTGACGTGGCGCACCCGTAGTCAGAGAATGGAACTGGATTGCCGCGTCGGCTACGCCTCCTCGCAATGACGGTATGTGGTGGGGCATGAGCGCCAGGGGTGGCGACGAGAGCCGCCCCGGCATGGACCCTGCGGAATTCGGCCAGCACAGGGCTTTCGCCCTGCTTTCAGCAGTCGCCAAAAGCCTCCTCAAAAATGCAGCACAGCGCTAGACTGGGCAATCGATCGAACTCAAGAACCCCGTTCAATGCAAAAACTCCGGAAGTGGGCGGCTCGCCTGGCGTTGCTCTCGGTATTGCTGGCGGGAGTGTTGCTGTCCTGGGCGTACTGGCAACTGCGCGCCAGCCTGCCGGTCCTCGATGGCGTAGTGGCGATTGCCGGGTTGGACGAGGAGGTCAGCGTCACGCGGGACGAGGTCGGCATGGTCGCCATTTCGGCGAACAGTCGCACGGCCGTGGCCAGGGCGATGGGTTTCGTGCATGCGCAGGAGCGCTTCTTCCAGATGGATTTGATGCGCCGTCAGGCGGCCGGCGAGTTGTCGGCCCTGCTCGGCGGCGCGGCGCTGGAGTCCGACCAGCTCGTTCGGATTCACCAGTTGCGCGCGCGTGCCCGCGTCATTGCTGGCCAGCTTGCCGAAGACCAGTCGGCGATTCTGCACGCCTATGTGGACGGCGTAAACGCGGGCTTGCACGGTCTCGCTGCCAAGCCCTTCGAATACTGGCTGCTGCACGCCGAACCCGTCGCCTGGACGGCCGAGGACAGCATCCTGGCGGCGTACTCGATGTACCTGGTGCTGCAGCCGTCGACGCCGGAAAAGAAGTTGACCCGGATGAACGTGAAAGAACGCGTTCCCGAATCGCTCTACGCCTTCCTGCGAGCCAAGGGCTCGGAATGGGACGCACCACTATGGGGCAAGCCGCTGTTGCCGCCTTCGATTCCCGAGGAATCAAGCCTGGCGAACTGGTCGGCAAGGCTGGAACTGCCGCTGAAAAACAACGACCGTCTGGAGCCGGTATTCCCGGGGAGTAATAGCTGGGCCGTCTCGGGTGAGCTGAGCGACAACGGATCGGCGATTCTGCACAATGACATGCACTTGAAGCTGCGCGTGCCGAACATCTGGTTTCGGATGCAGATTCGCTATGGTGAAGACGAGCCATCGGGCGGTCGCTACCGGCACCAGGTCACCGGCGTGTCCTTGCCCGGAGCACCACTTGTCGTCGTCGGCAGCAACGGCAAGGTCGCCTGGGGTTACACCAACAGCTATGGCGACTTCAGTGACGTGATCATTCTCGAGCAGGCGCGCCCGGGAAGCTACCTGACGCCGAACGGCGAATACCCGCTGGAAACGGTCGTCGAGACGATCGACGTCAAAGGTGCGCCAGCGCGGCGTCTGGCCATTGAAAAGACGATTTGGGGACCGGTCGCCGAGACGGGTGCTGATGGCCGGAAGTTCGTTTTCAAATGGCTGGCCCATGACGTCACGCAGGCGATCGACTTCGGAATTCTTGCCCTGGAGACGACGGAGAACGTCGCCGACGCGATACGCGTTGCCAACAGGGCGCGCCTGCCGTCGCAAAACATCCTGCTCGTCGACAGTGACGGCAATCTGGCCTGGACGATCATCGGCGCCATTCCCAGGCGTGTCGGATGTGACGGCGAAGAACCGGTCAGCTTCGCCGACGGATCGTGTTCGTGGCAAGGCTACCTCGCCGACGATGAATATCCGCTGCTCCTGAACCCGCCTGAAGGCCGCTTATGGACGGCGAACAACCGCGTCGCCTCGGGCGAGATGCTCAGGCGTATCGGTGATGGCGGCTATGACCTGGGAGCCCGCGCCAGACAGATTCGCGACGACTTGTTCGCCCGCGAATCCTTTGCCGAGCACGATCTGCTGGCCATTGCGCTTGACGATCGCGGCTTGTTTCTGGCGCGCTGGAAGGAACATCTGGAACGTTTGCTGGCCGACGAAAGCGTTCTGCAGGACGACGTGGGGAAGGCCTTGCTGGTTCGATTGAAATCCGAAGAAGCCTTGCGTGCGCGTCGTGACTCGGTGGCCTATCGCGTCGTCAGGGCCTATCGCTACATGCTGCGTGACACGCTGTTCACGGCCTGGCTGTCTGCCGCCTATGCCGCACAGCCCGACCTCAAGATCGGCTCGCTCTCGAACCAGTGGGAGGGCGTGCTCTGGGAGGTGATCGAGAAAAAGCCCGCGCATCTCCTGCCGGCACCGTTTGCTTCGTGGGGCGACTTCGAGCGCGAGGTCTTGAAGGCGACGTTGCTTTCCCTGGGGGCGGACAACAAGGAACGGCTGGCGGAACTCACCTGGGGTGCGCGCAACACGGCGGCGATCGAGCACCCGCTGAGTCGCTTCATTCCGTTGGTCGGCAGCTTCCTGAACGCGCCGGTCGAAGCTGTCGATGGCGATGCCAACATGCCGCGAGTTGCGGCGCCTTCGTTCGGCTCCTCGCAACGCATGGTCGTTTCTCCCGGCCATGAAGAGCGCGCGATCTTTCATATGCCCGGGGGGCAGAGCGGGCACCCGCTTTCTCCCTACTACCTGGCCGGGCACGAAGCGTGGGTGAAAGGCGAAGCGACGCCATTTTTGCCGCAAGCGACGCAGCATGAGTTGACACTCGTGCCGCAGGTCAGCCCGTGATTTGCGCTCGCGGGGCTTGCCGGTGGGCTAGTTGACGGTCGTGCGCGACGGGAAGGCGCTGCCGGTCAGGAAGGCTTCGAATTCGGCGGCCGGCAGCGGCTGGCTGAACAGGTAGCCCTGCATGTCGTCACACGCCAGGCCGCTGAGCAACTGCCGCTGCGCTTCGGTTTCGACGCCTTCGGCGAGGATGCGCAAGCCGAAGCTGCGGGCGATGCAGGAAATGGCGTGAATGATCGACGTCGAGTTGCTGTTGCCGGCGTTCAGGTCACGGACGAACGACTGGTCGATCTTGATGCTGTTGATCGGGAAGCGGCGCAGGTAGTTGAGTGACGAATAGCGGGTGCCGAAGTCGTCGATCGAAATTCGCAGGCCACTGTTGCGCAGTTGCTTGACCATGTCGATGTTCTTCTCGGCGTCCTTCATCAACAGATTCTCGGTAATCTCGACGTCGAGCGCATCAGGAGGGATGGCGTAGGCTTCGAGACGGCGCAGCAGTCGTTCGGGCAGGTCGGCGCGGTCGAATTCCTTGGGCGACAGGTTGATGGCCAGCTGCAGACCGGTAAAGCCCTTGTCGCGCCAGTCGGCGAGCTGGCTCAGCGCGCGTTCGAGTACCCATTCGCCGAGGGCCACGATCATGCCGGTTTCCTCGGCCAGGGGAATGAAGGTGTCCGGCGTCATCAGGCCGAGTCGCGGGTGGTGCCAGCGGATCAGCGCTTCCATGCCGACGGTGCGCGCGTCGCGATGGCTGACCTGTGGCTGATAGTGAAGTTCGAACTGATCGCCGCCGCTTTCCAGCGCCAGGCGCAGGTCACTCTCGAGCGTGATGCGCAGGCTGTGGCCACTGTGCATTTCCGGCGTGAACTGGAGGTAGCCGTTCTTGCCGCGGCCCTTGATCTGGTACATCGCGATATCGGCGTTGCGGATCAGCAGTTCGGCACTTTCGCCGTCGTCCGGGTAAAGCGAGATGCCGACGCTGACCGTGGCAAAGAAATCCAGTCCCGCGATCTTGAAGGGAAGTTTCAGCTCGGCGAGCAGCTTCTCGGCGATCACCGCCGCGTCCTCCGCGCTGCTCAGATCGGGCAACAGGACGGTGAATTCATCGCCCCCCTGGCGGGCCAGGGTGTCGCCCGAGCGCAGGCAGCTGCGCGCCCGCTCGGCAAAGCGCTTGAGCAGCTCGTCGCCTTCGTGATGACCGTAGCTGTCGTTGATCAGCTTGAAACGGTCGATGTCGATGAACATCACGCCAAGCCGTTTGCCTTTTCTTTTCGCCTGCGTCAGGGCGACTCCCAGCCGGTCCTTGAACAGGATCCGGTTGGGCAGCCCGGTGAGCAGATCGTGAAAGGCCTGGAAGGCGATCGTTTCCTCGGCTTTCTTGCGGTCGGTGATGTCGCGGGCAACGCCCGAGGTACCCATGAAGTGCTGCGTGGCTGGCCCGTCGGTGGTGTCGTAGAGGCCTTGCGCGCTGAGAATGGTGACGATGGTCCGATTCTCGAAGTGGCGGACCCCCTGGGTCTTGGTTTGCAGCCGGATTTCGACATTGGTGCTCGCGCGATCGCCGATGCGACGCTCGTTGAACGCGAAACGGGCGTGCTCCAGGTCGTCGGGATGAACGATCAGCGAGTAGTGCTTGCCGAGCAGTTCACCGCGCGAGTAACCGAGCAGTGCTTCGACGCGGCCATTGATGAAGATGAAACGGCCGTCGCGGTCGAGGGTGTAGATGATGTCCGGCGACTGCTCGACGAGAAAGCGGTGCAGGCGCTCGGAGTTTTCGAGCTGGACGGTCATCATCGCGTGTTCGCGTTCGATCCGGCGGCGGCTCTGCAGGCGCTCGACGGCGTCGATGAGCTCCTGCGCGTTGCCGTGCTTGCGGATGAATTCGAAAGCGCCGTGGCGCAGCGCGCGGATTGCCGAATCGATCGATTCGTCACCACTGAAGACCAGCACCGCCGTCGGAACGTGCTTTTGAACCATCCATTCCATGATTTCCAGTCCATGGACGTCGGGCAGATTGAGGTCCAGGATCAGGATGTCGACGTCGCGGCGGTCGAGGCGGTCAATCGCTTCCCCCCCCGTGGCACATTCCTCGATGCTCCGCCCTGGTGCCGCGAGCAGTTGTCGATAGGCCGCGCGGATTCGCTCCTCATCGTCGACGATCAGGATGCAGCTGGTTTCCGGCTGGTCCGGAACCTGCGGCGAAAAATCGACGTTTGCTATGGCCTTCATCGTTCCTCCTGACGGGTGTTCGGCGACGCGCTCTTCTCGTTTAGTTGGGTTTGGCTTCGCCGTCGCTCCGGCACTCTACGCGGCCCGGTGTTGGCAACAGCAGTGAAATCATGGTCCCCTGGCCGGCCTTGCTGCGGCACGAGACGGGAATTCCAAGGCGGTGGGCAAGCGCGCCAACGATCGACAGACCGATGCCACGCGTCGCCCCGAGCCGACCTTCGGCGGCGCGGTGCAGCGCGCTCATCGCCATTGCGCTCATGCCGGGACCGTTGTCCTCGATGCGCAATTCGCAAACCGGCTGTCCCTGGTGAAGGATGTCTTCACTCAGCGAAAGCTTGACCCGCTGCCCGGGTGAGAGCGCTTCGGAAGCATTCTTCCAGAGGTTGACCAGGATTTGCTTGATGCTGCCACGATCGGCGGCGATGCGCACCGGGCGCAGGGGCAGGGAGGTTTCGATACCGATTCCGCGCGCATCGAAAAGTGTTTCGCGGTAGAGCTGCAGCAGCTCGCGCACCAGCTCGCAGACATCGACTGCCTTGTCGGTGCTGCCGCCTGCGGGAACTTCGCTCATCCGCCGCACGATGCTGGCCACACGGTCGATCTCTTCGCTGAGCACCTTGAGTTCGTGGTGCACGCCTGCTCCCGCCGGTAGCTTGCCGTCGAGTATGCGCAGGTAGCCCTTGATGATCGTCAGCGGGTTGCCCGCTTCGTGAACCACGCGTCGGGCGTGGCGAGTGAAGCGCGCCGACACCGCTTCGTCGGCTTCCTGGCGAAGGTCCTGTGCGTTGCGCCAGCTTTCCAGGGTGACGCCGGCGATGCGTCCGAAATTCGCCACGCAGGGCAGGCGGCGCGTCAGGCGGGTGTGCTGACCGGCGCTCAGCCCGGCGACGATCACCCCGATCGTCCGCCCGCGGCCGATCATCGGAATGCACACCAGGCCGGCGCTTGACAGCGCTCGGGCAAACTGGATGTCGATCAGCGAATTCGCGGGCGGCGCACCGCGGTCGTAGGTCGAGCAGATCAGGCCGCTGATCGCGGCCGCGGCGGCGAGGCTGCGATGCGCCTCGGCGAGGATGTTGACCTGGCCAAAGATCGCCGGCTGTGCGGCAACGCCTTTGCCCGTGAGCTGGCCGCCCTGCGGCTCGCAGAGCAGGAAGGCGAGGTGGTTGAGGTCAAACAGGATGCGTGCCGATTCGCGTAGCGAGAGGAGGACTTCGGCGTCGCTATCGAGGCTGCAGAGATCCTCCTGCAAGGGAGCCATCAGTGCCCGCTCACCGATGATCGCGGCGATCTGCTCGTGGGCGTCGTGTTCGCAGCAGCGACGAGCGCCAAGCACCCGCGGCATGCCGTTCGAACTACCGCCGGCAGCTGCTCTTTCCGGGGGGGCGATGCCGATGGCGTCGGCGATGATGCACATCCGCTGTTCGGCTTGGTCGCGCAGGCCGGTCAGGCGAGCGCTGCTGCCGTTGCCCAGCATCTGCTCGGCGAGGGCTGCCAGTCCGTGCGGAATCTCGTCGCAGGAGACCAGCGCGTGCGCCAGCCACACCAGCTGCGGGAGCCCGGCGGCGGTGACGATCTGCTCGGCGGGCAGATGGTGGAAGAGGATGCCGTCGGCGAATGGCGAATCGAGATGCCACTGGTCGGCCAGCCAGGTGCCAATTTCGCCGTGATGAACGCCGAACTGCGCGCTTTCCCGAGCGGAAAGTTCAGCTTCGCTGGGGCAGGTGGCAAGCAGCTGCAAATAAGGGTCGCCAAGTGCCGAGAGCAGAATGAGCTCGCCGACGTCGTGCAGGAGTCCCGCCAGGTAGGCCTCGTCCGGTCGCTGGTAGCCGCTGGCCGCAGCCAGGCTTCGCGACAGTTCGGCGACGAGCAGCGAGTGCGTCCAGAAGGCGGAGAGGTCGACCGACCGGGTGCCGGCGCGTTCGTCGAACAGGTTCTGCACCGACAGGCAGGTGGCGATCGAACGCACCAGCCTGGTTCCGAGCGCGATCAGGCAGTTTTCGATACTGCGCAGCTGCGTGCCGCGGCGAATGGCGGGTGAATTGGCGGCCGTCAGCACGCGCGTACACAAACCGGGATCCTGTTCGACGAGGCCCGCCAGCTTGGCCATCGTCGTGCTGTCGTCGTCGACCATCTGCAGCAGGCGCAGCAGGACCTGTGGCGGCGAAGGGGCGCGTCCCGACTCGATGGCGTGGCGGACGGGCTCCGGCAAGCTATACATCGTCGTGAGCGAGGATGCGAAACGGTGTCCTTGCGGCAGAAGAGTGGCGGGAAAGCGCGCGCATTGTCCTGGGGGGCTAGGAAAACGGGTTGTGCCCGGCGCGAACAGCGTTCTCGCCGGCAGCGTCGATGCCTTCCTGGACCTCGCGTGAAACGACTTCGAAGAGCGTACGGACGACGAAGTTCATGCCGTCGATGATTTCATCGACCGACAGCATCGAGGGAACGCGGGTGCCGCGGTGTTCTATCGCGCCGCCAATCTGTTCGACATTGACGCCCAGGCGCGTCAGGTTCGACGCCAGACGCGGCTCGGTGAGGACGAACAGGGTGGTGATTCCGTAGCTGCGAGCCAGCGAAATCAGGCAAAGATAGACCGCCAGAGCGAGGTAGGGTTGGCGCGGCTGCTTGGCAGTGCCGAAGTCCTCCTCCGAGATCGAGATGGGTCTTTCCTTCTCGCCCGGCCGGCGGCGGTAGCTGCCGATCACCGCCAGGCGAGAGATTTCCGCAATGCGTGATCGGTCCAGCGCCAGCGGATCGACGATCGAGCGGTCCAGCGTTTCCGCGCAGCTGATCTCCAGCGGTAGCCTGGCCTCCTGGGCAAGTTCCGGATCGATCAGCACGAGGCGAGCGCAGCCGACGAAGTCCCCCGTCGAAACCGATTGCACCAGGCAGTGCAGCGACTGCTTGTCGTAGGCGTCGGCTTCGAGACCCTCGGGGCGCAGCGGCTCGTAACCCAGCTCCTGGCAATAAACCTGGTGCCGGATGCGGTAGTTTTCGGCGCGCAGCTCGTCGGTCAGCGCCGGCACGACCCTGAAGAACCGCCGGTAGCCCTGGCTCATGGTCAGTTCTGTCAAGTTGGAAAGAAACATCCGCCGCCCTTGTGGTGTTGTCTGTCTGGCCGGCGAGCTGCCGGCACGACCTGCGCATACTACTACGAAGTGCGGGGCTCGCACCCTTGGCGGGCGCCACGTCAGTCGAGTTTCTTGAGGTAATCCTTGGTGAAGATCTTGTCCGGAAGATCGCGCAGCTTCATGCTGCCGTATTCCAGGACCGACTGCTCGCCGCCGCGCAGCGCATCTTCCATGACCAGTCGAGTCGGGCGCTTCCTGCCTTCCATGGTCTGGTAGTTCTCGTACTTGCAGGTTTTCAGCAGGCGGTTGGAGAGCGAATAGAACTCCGCGCGGTACGGCCAGGAGTCCTTTTCCCGGACCCAGTAAAGCACCCGCTGGTAAGTGACGCCGCGGTCGACCCCGATCAGTTCAAGCACGAAATAGCTGTCGTCGCCGATCTTCTCGCTGCGCAGAAGCTTCGGGTTGTAGTCGGCGGCGAAATTGGCCCGTGCCAGGTCGCCGTTGGCCACCTGTCCGGTCAGCCGTTGCGAGAGGGCGAGGCGAATTGGCTGCGAGACTTCAGGCATGAAGATCCACAGGTCGCGGCCTTTCATCAGGATGATCTGACCGCGCTCGGATGCCGGTTCGGTGACCATCACCACGCTGTTGGTGTTGCCCTTGGACAGCACCCGATACTTATGCACGTCGGGGTTGTCGCCGTTGGTGGTCGTGGTGATTGCCACGTCGACCTGAAAGCTGTCGGCGGGGAAGCGAACCTCGTCGGCTTTCTGGACGATCATCCGGGCCATGGCCTCGTTGCCGGGATCTTCCTGCGCGGGCGTTGCCGCCGGCGCTGCCGCGCTCCAGGCGGAGAAAGTCAGCAGGAGAAGCGCCAAGGCAGTCTTGACACCAGAATGGCGGATCGTCATGCTTTCCATCGTTTTCACCTCATTGTGCTGGCCGTTCAGTCGGTTGGCAGGAAGTGCCACCGCATGAAAGTTGTCCGCATCGACCACGTTTACAAGGATTATCAACTCGGCGAGCAGAAAGTCCAAGCGCTCAAGGACATCACGCTGGCCTTCGACCCGGGAGTGTTTCTGGCAATTGCGGGTCCGTCGGGCAGCGGCAAGACAACTTTGCTCAACCTGATCGGCTGCATCGACACCCCAAGCAGCGGCAAGATCTACATCAACGAGAAGGACGTCAGCGGCCGGACGCCGAACCAGCTCGCCGATCTTCGCGCGCGGACCATCGGTTTCATTTTTCAGACGTTCAATTTGCTGCCCGTGCTGTCGGCGGCTGAAAACGTCGAGTATCCGCTGCTTCACCGCCGCGATATGTCGGTTGCCGAACGGCGCGAGCGGGTGGCGTACTTTCTCGATATCGTTGGCCTGGCAAAGTTTGCCAATCACCGTCCGAACCAGCTGAGCGGCGGTCAGCGGCAGCGCGTGGCCATCGCCCGGGCCCTGGTGATCAAGCCGGCCATCGTCCTCGCCGACGAACCGACCGCCAACCTCGATCACAAGACCGGTGAGGAAATCCTTCTTCTGATGAAGAGGATCAATCGCAAGCTCAAGACGACTTTCATCTTCTCTACCCACGACAGGCGGGTGATCGCCAAGGCCGACCGTCTGGTCCGCGTCGAGGATGGCGAGATCGCCCTGCTCGGGAAGCGTTCGAGTGGCAAGTGGTCGCTGGCGCGTCACCGTCCGACGGAAGCCGTTGTCGACGAGCCGGCGAGTGCGCTGGCTAACGAGGAGCCGGCAGTCAATGACGACGAGAAGCAGGACAGCGCGCCGATCGAGGCGCCGGATAGCAACGGGGAAAACCGCAATGCAGATCAGAAATAAGCAGCCTTTGACCGTTCTCGCCCTGCTTCTGGCGAGCTTGCCGCTGTCGCTTCTGGCCCAGCCGGCGGATCACGCCGGGCGCGCTGCTGGCGATGCCCTCCTCGCCGCCACGCCAGAGCGGGTGCCGTTTCAGCTCGCCGCCAAGTCGGACGATCTGCCGCTGAGCCGGGATTCGCTGTTCGGCACCGACGAGCCGGCTGCGAAGCCCGCCGCAAAGCCGGTCGCCGCTCCAGCCGCCGCCCCGGCAAGCGAACCGCCGCTCAGTCGCGACGCCCTGTTTGGGACCGATACGCCAGCCGTCGCTGCGCCCGCCGACGAACTGCCGCTTAGCCGCGATGCCCTGTTCGGCGACGGCGACGATGCCCTGCCGAAAGGAAAGGCGGCGCAGGCTGTTGCCCAGTCGGCGTCGCGCCCGGTTCGCTACCGCGGCTTCATCCAGAACGTCATGGCCTACACCACGCCCGGGCCGGCGCACTGGTCGGAGGCGATGACACGTGCCGATGTCAGTGCGCAGGGCGATTTCGGCAGTGGCGTCAAGTGGCATCTGGGCGCGCGCGTGGACTTCGACGCCGTTTATCCGATGAGTGATTTTTACCCGCAGGCGGTGAACGACAATCAAACCCTGAATGCGATGTTGCGCGAGAACTACATCGATATCGGCGCCGGCGACTGGGATTTCCGTGTCGGTCGGCAGCACATCATCTGGGGAGAAATGGTCGGTCTGTTGTTCGGCGATGTCGTTTCGGCCAAGGATATGCGGCATTTCGTGCTCCCCGAGTTCGACATCCTGCGCATTCCGCAGTGGGCTGCACGGGCCGAGTACTTCAAGGGCGACTTTCACGCCGAGGCGATCTGGATCCCGGTGGCCAGCTACGACAACATCGGCAAGCCGGGGGCGCAGTTCTACGACTACACGCTGATACCCTATGGCCAGGCCACTTTTCGCAACGAGAAGATTCCGACGCAAAACCTCGAGAACACCAACTATGGCCTGCGCCTTTCCGTTCTCCAGAACGGCTGGGATGTGGCGGCATTTGCCTACAGCAGCATGAGCGTCGCGCCGACCTTCTACCGGCAGATCATTGCCGGAGCGCAGCCGACGGTGGAGTATCAGGCGCGGCACGAGCGCATCGACCAGTACGGAACGACCTTTGCCAAAGACCTTGGTTCGACGGTTCTCAAGGGCGAAGCGGTCTACACCAGCGGCCAGAAGTATCAGTCAACAAATCTGACGACCCCCGATGGACTGGTCGCGCAGAACACGCTCACTTGGGTGCTCGGCCTGGACTTTTCCCAGATTACCGACACCCGGGTCAACGTCCAGGTCTTCCAGAGTCATTTCTTCGACCACAGCCCGGATATCATCGAGTCGGCCAACGAGAACGGCTACAGCCTGCTGGTGAACCGCAAGTTCGGCGACAGGTTCGAGGCGCAGGCGCTATGGATTTCCAGCCTCAACCGCAACGACTGGATGTTGCGCCCGCGGGTCAGCTGGAACTTCGAGAAGAACTGGGACCTGGCGGTCGGCGTCGATATCTTCAACGGCCCGCCGCTGGGATTCTTCGGCCGCTATGACGACAGCGACCGGGTCTATTCGGAGCTGCGCTACAGCTTCTAAAGCGTCGGGTTCCGGCCGGAGATCGATACCGCGGCAGCGAAACCATGGAGCCCGAGACGCGGGGCGTCGCCGGCAGCGAGCGTGCGTGCACGCTACTGTTCGGTGACCACCACGACGCCGCCACGCCGGCGGTCACCCGCGCCATAGAGGTGCCCATGACCGCTGGCGACGCAGTTGACGCCACCGAAGAACAGGCTCGCCTCGTCGAAGCGGGTCGCTGCCGGCCATGCCGCCTGCAGGGCGTCGGCGGCCCCGGCACCGAGGCCGTGACTTTCAAACCACAATCTGGCCCCTTCGACGTGCAGGCGCGGCGCGTTCACCGCCTCCTTGAGCGGGCGGCGATAGGCCAGCAGGTTGAGCAGCGATTGCAGGATGGCGCTACGAATCCGATTTGAGCCGCCGCTGCCGAGCGCGAAGCATGGCCGTTCGCCGGCGACGACGATCGTCGGGGACATCATCGTGCTCATCCAGGTTCCCGCTGCCCGGTGATGGAAACCGCTGGGGTTGATGTCGTCCTCGCCGAGGAAGTTGTTGACGTGGATACCGAGTCCGGGCAGGGCTTCGCCACAACCCTCACCATTGCTGGTGGTCATCGCCGCGGCCATGCGGTCGGCGTCGATGACCGAGATGTGGGTCGTCGCGCCGAGTTGGTTCTCGGCAATCAGCGTTTGTGTTCGCGCACCCCAGGCGGGAATGCCGTCGCCGGCGGCGAGATCGAGAATCGATCCCGGGTCGGCGTAGAGGCGGTGGTCATAACCCGCCTGGCGGATTTCCGATACCGTCGCCAGCAGCGCCGCCATCTTCAGCTGCTGCTCGCGCGACAGGAATTCCTCTTCGCCGAGACCGAGTCGCTCGGCGATACGCAGGCCGGCGCCGATCAGGCCGCCTCCGGCCGCCGGCGGCGGGTTGGTGAGCACCGTGTACGGGCCAAAGCCGACGCGCAGCGGTGCACGGATCACCGGCGCGTACGCCGCCACGTCCTCGGCGGTGATCAGTCCGCCTTGCGCCGGGCCGAAGTTGGCGACCAGCGCCGCCCAGTAGCGGGCGACGTGGGTGTCCGTGTCGCCCTCGCCAAGCGCGTAGAGGAAGTCGCCGAGATCCGGGTTGCTCAGGCGATCGCCTGCTTGCGGCAGGACTCCGCGCGGGAAGAACAGGTTGGCCACGGTCGGCGAGCGGCGGGCGATCGGCGCGACGAGTGAAATGATCATCGCTATCTGCGGGCTGACCGTGAAGCCGTCACGCGCCCAGGCGACCGCCGGCGCGACGACTTCGCGCAGCGGTACGCGGCCGGCGCGCCGGTGCAGCTCGAGCAGTCCGACCAGTTCCCCGGGGACAGCCGCTGCCGCCCTGCCGACATGGAAAACCTGCGTCGTGCGTCCGAAATCGACCGTCACCGGCGCGAAGTCGAGGCGCGGCGGGCTGGCGAGGCCGCGCCCCGGTGTTGCTGCGAAGAAGTCGAGGACCTTGTAGCCATCGTCGGCGTCGCCCCAGATGCACGCGCCGCCGCCTCCCAGCGAGGTCAGCGGCAGTTCGGTGACGGTCGCCGCGAGCTTGGCGGCGACGATGGCATCGACCGCGTTGCCGCCCCGGCGCAGAAGGCAGGCGCCGGCTTCGGCGGTATGCGGCTCCGACGCCGCGATGACTCCAAGAATCCCCATTGGCGGAGGATACGCGATGGCCGCGTGCGAGTGAACACGATGTGCAGCCGACGACACCTCACCCTCGCCACTCGCTGCGCAACACGCCGGCTGCCATACCCCGGCCTTTCGCCGGCGGTAGCCCGCGTGGCGAAGCGGCTGCCGCCAGGCGCCTTTCAGGAAACGCCGAGCAGCGTGCTGTTGCGGCCGAAGGCGAGCAGGGCGCCGGGGATCCGTTCGAGAGCCATGACCTGCTCGGCACCACCGTGCCTGACGGCTTCCTTGGGCATTCCGAAGACGACGCAACTCGCTTCGTCCTGGGCGATCGTCCGGGCGCCCGCGTCGCGCATTTCCTTGAGGCTGCGAGCGCCATCGTCTCCCATGCCGGTCATGATGATGCCCAGCGCGTTGCCACCGGCGAACCTGGCCACCGAGCGGAAAAGCACGTCGACCGATGGCTTGTGGCGGTTGACCAGCGGTCCGTCGACGACGTCGACCAGATAATGGGTGCCGCTGCGTCTGAGCATCATGTGCCTGTTGCCGGGCGCAATCAGCGCCCGGCCGGCGACGACTCGGTCGCCGTGGCCTGCCTCGCGCACTTCGATCTGGCACATCTCGTTGAGGCGCTGGGCGAGCATCGCGGTGAAGCGCTCCGGCATATGCTGGACGATGACCATTCCCGGGCAGCTTGTCGGCAGTCGGCCCAGAACGAACTCCAGCGCCTGCGTGCCGCCGGTCGACGCGCCGATGGCCACGATGCGCTCGGTACTCCCGGCGCTGGCGGTCGCCGCACCGGCGGCAAGCATGACGTCGGCCGAGTTCTTCGGGCGCAGCAGATCGTTGGTCGGTGCTGGTGTCGCTCGCCTTTGCGGCGGCAGGCAGGTTTGCGCAGCGGCGCGCACCGCGCGCACGATGGCCTCGGCATGATGTCCGGCGGCGGGCTGCACGCCGATCGCCGGCGTGCAGAAGCTGCCGACGGCGCCGGCTGCCAGCGCCGCCAGCGTCGCTGGTCCCTGCCGCTTGGCCAGCGACGAGCAGATGACGATGGCCGTCGCTCGCTCGGCGAGCACCTTGCGCATGAACGAGAGGCTGTCCAGGCGTGGCGTCTCGACGTCCAGCACCAGCACTTCCGGCCATTGCCGGCGCATTTTCTCCAGGGCAAGCAGCGGATCGGCGGCGCTGCCGATGACCTGGATCCCCGCTTCGCCGGCGAGCGCCTGGGCGACGAACTGGCGCACCAGCACCGAGTCGGCGACGATGATGACCTTGGTGGGGGATGTGCCCATGGGGCGAGGGACCTTCACCGGTGCATGATTCCACTCTTCGTTGCCGTCGGCAAGCACGGCTGTGCTCGCTGCACGCGGCGTTGACCCTGCGGCTGCCGCTATTCCTGCTGGCTGCCGGGCAAGCTGTTGTCCACGCGGGGCGCCAGTTCTCGCCGCTTGGCCCGCACTCGTCGGTGGGCAGAAAATCCGGCGATTCGCGCGACCGCCGCCTTCGCCGCCTGATAGTCCGGGCGTGCGCAAAGCGCGGCCTGTAGCGCGCCGAGCGCCTGCCGGTCGCGTCCCAGGCGGAAGAGCAGCAGGCCGAGGTCGTACCAGGCGCCCGCCAGTGCCGAGCCGTGGCCGCTCGCTGCGCGCAGGCACTGCGCCGAGGCCAGCAGATCCGGCCCGCCGGCGACCGGTGGAGCCGCTGGCGCGTCCGGATCGGCGGCGCTGAACGCCTGCAGCGCCTGGCTGCGACGGTCGGTCCGATAATAGACAAGACCAAGAAACTGCAGCGACACGATATCGTCCGGGATCGCCTGCAAAATGCTGCGTGCGATCCATTCGGCCTGCGCGAAGTCGCCGCTTTGATAGAAGGTGCCGAGAAGGTCGAACAGGGCGTCGATCATTGGCGGGCTTCCTTGCGAGAAATGGCCGGCGCTGCAGGCGGCGCGATCACCCCACCTGCAGCCTGACGGCGCCGAGACGGGCTCAACCGATGTCGACCGGAACGAAGATCTTCGCGTCGTCGCGCTCGATGAGCAGGGCGACCTTCCTCCCGGACTTGTCGAGCAGCGTGCGCAGCTGGGCGATGTCGCGCACCTCCTGGCCGTTGAGCGACAGGACGATGTCGCCCCGCCGGATGCCGGCCTTGGCGGCTGGGCCGCTGACGTTCTCGACGAGCAGACCGCCGGCCATGCCGCTTGCCTGCTGCTCCTGCGGGCTCAACGGACGCAGTGCCAGACCAAGGCGAGGATTGTCGGCTTCGCCGCCGCTGGCCGCCGCTTGCGCCTGAGTCGGGATTTCGCCGACCGACAGCGCGATATCGCGCGTGCCACCCTTGCGCCAGACCTGCAGCGCGATCTGCGTTCCCGGTTTGATCGCCGCCACCAGGGGTGGCAGCTCGGCCGAGCTGCCGATTTCCGTGGCGTCCAGTTTGAGAATGATATCGCCCGCTTCGAGACCGGCGGCCGCCGCCGGGCTGCCTTTCTCGACCGAACTGATCAGCGCGCCGGCGGTGTTCTTCAAGCCGAAGGACTCGGCCAGCGACTGCGAGACTTCCTGGATGGTGACGCCGAGGCGCCCGTGACTGACCTTGCCGTTCTTCAGCAACTGCTCCTGAATGTTCATCGCCACATCGATGGGGATGGCGAACGACACGCCCTGATAACCGCCGTTGCGACTGTAGATCTGCGAGTTGATACCGATCACTTCGCCGTTCAGGTTGATCAGGGGTCCGCCCGAGTTGCCCGGGTTGACCGCCACGTCGGTCTGGATGAACGGCACGTAGCTGTCGCTGGCCAGCGAGCGGCCCTTGGCCGAGACGATGCCGGCGGTGACGCTGTTCTCGAAGCCGAACGGTGAGCCGATGGCGACGACCCATTCGCCGACCTGGGCGCTGCCCGGACTGCCGAGGCGAACGACCGGCAGGTTCTTGGCGGCGATACGCAGCACGGCGATGTCGGTGAGCTTGTCGAGGCCGACGACCCTGGCCTTGAATTCGCGCTTGTCGGTCAGCTTGACGGTGACCTCGTCGGCATCGCTGACGACGTGGGCGTTGGTCAGAATCAGCCCGTCGGCGCTGACGATGAAGCCCGAGCCCATGCCGCGCGAGGGGGCTCCGCCGTCGGGCATCGGAATGCCGAAGTGGCGGAAAAGCTCGGGGACGCGTTCATCCCGGTCGCCGCCTGAGTACGCCGTTTTCGACGCTCCGACGGCGCTGATATTGACCACCGCCGGGCCACTGTGCTCGACGATTGCCCGGAAATCGGGCAGCCCGACGGCAGGATTGGCCAGCGGCGCTGCGCTCGGCGCCGCAAGAGCGGCAACGGCGTCGGCCGGGCGGATGACGTCGCCGCCCAGCTTGGCGTAGCCGACGCCGACGGCGGCGATCAGTGCCGCAGCCAGCAGACTGCGTTTGAAGGTCGTTGCTTGCATGGTGATCTCCTCTTTCGTTTCATCGAGGAAGCGCATCGCTTCCGGTGCAACGTACGATAGACGGCCATGACTTAAGACTGACTTAAAACGAAGTGCGGGTCGGAGTGGTGGACGAATTGGTGGCGGAGGCTGAGCGGTCGAATTGAACGCGTGCGCACAAGCCGCCGAGCCGGGCTTCGCCGAGGTGCACCGTCGCCTGGTGCCGTTCAGCGATGGTCTTGACGATGGCCAGCCCCAGGCCGCTGCCCGCTTCTTCGCTTTGTGCGCGGCGATAGAAGCGGTCGAAGACGCGTTGCCGGTCGGCGGCGGGAATGCCAGGGCCGGAGTCACTGACTTCGATGAACACGCCGTCATCGTCACCGACGGTAACGTCGACGCGACCGCCGGCCGGGGTATAGCGAATGGCGTTGCCGACCAGGTTGGTGATCAGGATGCGCAGCGCTTCCTGGTCGCCGCGAATAACATCATTGTCGGTGCCGGGCGCGGCGCCGAGATCGATTCCCTTCGCTTCGGCCAGCGCCAGCTGCGCGGCGATCACCGTCGCCACGAGATCGCCAAGGTGTACCGCGCTGGTCGCACGTTCTCCGCTGCCCGGTTCCTGGCGGGCCAGGGTCAGCAGTTGTTGCACCGAATGCGTCGCGCGCTGCAAACCGCCCTTCAATTCGCCGAAGGCCTCGGCGCGGGCGGCAGCATCCGGTGCGCGCTCGGCAAGCTGTACCTGCAGACTCAGTGCCGCCAGCGGCGTGCGCAGTTCGTGCGCGGCGTCGGCAGTGAACTCGCGCTGCGCCTGCAGCGCGTGCTGGAGCCGGTCGAGCAGCTCGTTCAGCGCGCGTACCAGTGGCACGACTTCGCTCGGCACCCGATTTTCCGGGAGCGGGTCGAGGGCGACCGCGGTGCGCGTGCTGACCGCGCGTGCGACGGCGTCGAGCGGGCGCAGTCCGCGGCCGACGACGACCCAGATCAGCACTCCGAGAACCGGCAGCATGAGCAGGAATGGGGCGACGGTACGCAAGGCGGCGGCCAACGCCAGTTCGTCGCGCGAATGCATCGGCTGCGCGACCTGAATCGTCTGGCCGTGCTGCTGCATGCCGAAGACACGCCACTTGCCATGGCCGGTATCGATGGTCGCGAAGCCCAGCGGCGTCCGGTCCGGCAGTTCGTTGCGCGGGTGCGACAGGTAGAGGCGGGTGCCGTCCGGGCGCCAGACCTGGATCGAGAAGTCCTGCGCGTCGCCGTCGATCGTGAAATCGTGCGGCCGCCCGCCCTGGAACACCTGGTCGCGGAACGACAGGGCCAGCTGGCGCAGCTGGTAATCGAACATCGCGTTCGCCTCGTCGCGCGCCGTGCGGTAGGTGGCCAGCGCGCCGAGCAGCGTGGTCAGCGTAATCACCGACAGGAGCGCCAGCAGCAACTGGCGGCGGATCGACGTCATCGGCCAGGCGGCACCAGGTAGCCGACACCGCGGATGTTCTTGATCCGCTCGCTTCCGAGCTTACGCCGCAGCGAGTGGATATAGACCTCGACGGCGTTGCTTTCGATCTCTTCTCCCCAGCCGTACAGCCGCTCTTCGAGTTTCGCCCGCGACAGCGGCACTCCCGGTTGTTCGAGCAGCGCCTGCAGGAGGGCGAATTCCCGTGCCGAAAGCGCTACCGGCTTGCCGTCCTGAGTGAGCTCGTGAGTTGCCGGATTCATGCGCAGATCGCCGTGTTCGATGACCGGGCTGGCGCGACCGGAACGGCGGCGCAGCAGCGCGCGCATGCGCGCCGACAGCTCGTCGAGGTCGAAGGGTTTCACCAGGTAGTCGTCGGCACCGCTGTCGAGCCCCTTGATGCGCTCGGTGACGGCGTCGCGGGCGGTGATGATCAGCACCGGAATGCCGTTGTCCGAACGCCGCAGCCTGGCGAGAACCTCCAGCCCGGACCTGCCGGGCAGGCCGAGGTCGAGGAGCAGCAGCTCGTAGGGAATCGTCGTCAGCGCCAGTTCGGCCGCCTGCCCGTCGCGCACCCAGTCCACGCTGGTGCCCTCCTGGCGCAGGCCCTGCTGGACGCTCTTGCCGATCATCGGGTCGTCTTCGACCAATAGCACGCGCATCGTTTTCTGCGGAGAGGAAAAGGATCGTCGAACGGCCCGCAACTACGCGAGATAGGGCATGGCGCTTACGGCGCCAGCACCACTTCGTAATACACGCCGCTCGACCCGAAGTAGGGCTTGTACCAGTTCGGCCCACTCTGGTAGTACTGGGCACCGTTCACCGTCATGTGTCGGGCGTTGGGAGGCAGTGCCGCGTACTGGCTGCCGATCGGCAAATTGTTCGGGGTCACGTAGGTCGGCTGTGGGGCCACATAAACCGGCTGTGGGGCCACGTAGACGGGTTGTTGGACCACCACCGGTTGCGCCGCGCTGGCGATCGCTGCCCCGGTCATCGCTCCAACCGCCAGGCCGGCAACGGCACCCGCGGCCGCGCCGCACCCGTAGCAACCGCGATGGTAGTAGCCGCCGCCGTGGTAGTAGCCGCCATGGTAGGGGTGGCCGGCGGCAACGAAGCCTCGTCCGCCCCATCCGCGTCCAGCCGCGACCCAGGCGTTGGCGTCGGCAAGGGGAGCCAGGACGCTCGCGGTCACCGCGACGCCGAGAATGAGTTTTTTCACCGGTTTCATCGTTTTGCTCCTCATGTCACTCATTTGGACTGCGCAAGGCCGATCGGCTTGAACTCGAGCTTCACCGCGTCCTTGGGAATGGCGACCTCGAAGCTCTGGGTCGGCATTGGCGCATTGAGCTTCCAGTCCGAGAACTCGACCGTGAACGTGGGCTGCCGCTCACCACTGCGGTACGACGCGATTACCAGGCGCGGCAGCCTGTCCCGCGTGCCGATCCAGAGCTCCCAGTCAACGCCGGGGGCGGTAAACGCCAGGTGATCGGTGTTGACCCCGTCGATTGTCGATTGCCCTACCAGAAGGGCGCTCGAGAGATCCTTGGTGAGGCGGGCGTAGGGGTCGGAGACCAGTAGGTCAACGAAGGGCGCCAAGGTGTCCGCGCCCGGCTGTTCCTGGGCGAGGACGGAGTCGAGGGTGCTGCCGCTGGCGTCGTGTTGCGCGTAGAACTTCTTGGCCGGGCCGATCGCCGTCACCGTCTTGCCGTTGTAGTAAAGGTCGGTTGGCACGAGGTCGCCGCGCGACTCGACGAACAGGCGGTCGGGCCGCTGCAGCCGTACGCGTGTCGCAGCGAAGAGGCTGACGTACTGCCCGCTCGGCGCCTCCAGGGGCAGCAGGCTGCGGGCCTTGAAGGCGAGTGTCCGCGCCGCGGCCAGAGTGTCACTCATATCCTTCAGCAGCTTGAGAGCTCGCTGATCCGTGATCTCCTTCGCGGGCGTGACCGGCTGCTCAGCCTTGTCGTCGGCCAGGGCCGTGCAGAGGCCCCCGAGAAGCACCGTGGCGGCCAGAAAAGTGCCGCCGACAAGATGTGCCATCATGTTTCGTCCCATCATTTTCTCTCCCGTTGTTCCAGTATCGTCCAGATGGACTGTTTGCGCAGACCCACGCCGCGCAGTGTAACGAATCCCTGATCACCATTGGTGAGTCGCGTGAAGGCGACAAGCTCGAGGCCTTCTCGCCCGGGCACGATAACGGCCGCGGCAGTTGTTTCTTGACGCTGCCGGCGACAGCGGCGGCAAGCATGCGTCTGTGTGAACGCGTCACGGACAAGGAAACGACCACGCGCCGCCGGGCGGGCGCGTGGTCGTCGGGAGTCCTGCTACTTGCTACCTGTGGTCGTGCGTGCTGCTGACCACCTGCGCCATTTCGCGCTCGACCTCCTCGTCGAGATGCACGTCGGCGGTGTTGAAGGCGCCGGCGTCGGGGTCGTTATAGACGTCCAGGTTCAGCTGCCCTTCGCTCTTGGCGACGATCACCGAAACCACCGCGTCGCCCGAGACGTTGACCGCGGTGCGGATCATGTCCAGCAAGCGGTCGACACCGAGAATCAGTCCGATGCCTTCGATCGGCAGGCCGACCTGGGTGAACACCATCGAGAGCATGATCAGGCCGACACCGGGCACGCCCGCCGTGCCGATCGACGCCAGCACCGACATCAGGATGACCGTCAGATAGCCGCCCATGCCGAGATCGACGTTGTAGACGTTGGCAATGAATACCGTGGCCACGCCCTGCATGATCGCCGTTCCGTCCATGTTGATGGTGGCGCCGAACGGGACCGTAAACGAGGCGACGGAGTTCTTGACGCCCAGGCGTTCGGTGACCGTGCGCAGCGTCACCGGGATGGTGGCATTGGAACTCGAGGTGCTGAAGGCGAACACCTGTGCATTGCGCATCTTCGCCAGGAAGATTTTCGAACCGAGTCCAGAGAAGACCTTGAGCACCACCTGCAGGGTGACGAAGAGGTGGAAGAGCAGGACACCGATGAGCACCAGCACATAGCCAAGCAGTTGCGCCAGCAGATCCAGTCCCAGGCTGGCAATCGCCTTGGCGATCAGGCAGAACACGGCGTAAGGCGCCAGCGCCATGATGATGCTGACCATCTTCATCATCACTTCGTTGAGCAGTTCGACGAACTCGACGACCGTCTTGGCCTTCTTGCCAACCAGCAGCAGGCCGACGCCGCAGAGAATGGCGAAGAAGATGATCGACAGCATCTCGCCCTGCGCCATGGCATTGACCGGGTTGGACGGGATGACGTTGATCAGGACCTCGGACAAGGGCGGCGACTCCTTGCCGGTGAACTTCGCCGTGGTTTCGGCGTTCATGCCTTCGCCGATGCCCAGGCTGGCGGCCAGCAGGATGCCGGTGGCGATGGCGATCGCGGTGGTGACCATATACAGGACGAAAGCCTTCGAACCGATACGCCCCAGCAGTTTGATGTCGCCGATGCCGCAGACACCACAGATCAGCGAAAAGAGCACCAGGGGAACGACCATCATCTTCAATGCGTTGACGAACATCTTGCCGACGACGTGGAACAGGCCGTTGACCAGGTATTCGTTGATTAGCGAGCCTGCGGCATTCATGCCGCCCAGGTTGATCACCAGGCCAACCACTATGCCTAGCGCCATCCCCAGCAATACTTTGACTGTCAGATTCATGACCACCTCCTAATATGGGTAATGCTGTCTCTTGGAGTCGCGACGAGCCTCCATCGCGCGTCAGCTGCGCCTACGCTTACCCTCGCAGCTGCACGGTACGCCCTTGTTTTTCTCCTTTGGCCGCGAAGCAGATCGCCTGATTTCTGGTCAAGGTGGGGTCTTTCCGTAGTACAAACTAACACCAATCGAAGATCGGAATGCAAGGACGTTCTTCGTCGGCATTACGCGCCCAATCGCACCAGCCGATTATCCACATCCGCGACATAAGATTTGTGGCGAGCAAAGCGCCAGAAAGCAACAATATTTAAAACAAAGACATGCAGAGGTTCTGTGGTATTTCTGCGGGTCTGGCGAGCGCTCGATGGTGGCCGCGCTGCGGGGTGACAAGGAAGCCTGAGGCCATTATTGGTGCCAGGCATTCTGACGGTATTGGTGCCAACCCGTTGCCGACTTCCGGCGCGATTCCGGGCGAGTGGCGAACGTAGTGCTGCATTCCCGATGCGACTTTCAGCGACCCTGACCGCAGGGTGGAACCCCTGCGGTGGCGGGATTTCACCAGTCACATGGGGCACCCCGCGTTGCCCACTCCCGGCAAACATTCCCCACCTGCCGTCATTGCGAGGAGGCGCAGTCGACGCGGCAATCCAGACATTTGCCGCTGCGCACGATCATAAACGGCATCGAACCCGAGCACGGCACTCAGCGGCTCGGGAATTAGTGTTCCTGCAACCCCTGGAAAAGGAATCTTGTCGGAATTCTTTACAGTCCGAATTCGGCGTACACACAACGCCCTGATTCCATGACAAAGTATTTTCCGGCATGCTTTGTGCTTGCAGTTTGCATATTCGCTTGCGTCCCGCCCGCCGCACAGTTCTTGCGGCGTTCCCGTTTCGCCTGCGACGCAGCAGGCCCCTTCGGTCAGGGGAGTAGTGGAACGTGTGGGGGACACACCGTTGCCGCAGCTTGCCTGCGACTGGATTCCCGCGCACCTTGCTGTTTCCAGGAGAAATTTCTCCGATTGCGGCTTTTTTTGGGGTCCAACGATGAAACCACTTCACGATCTATTCGCGTTCAGTCTCGTTGCCATCAGCTTGCTCGGTTCGCTACCAACGCACGCATCACCCATTGTGGGAGGCTGGTATGGCACCCACCTCGGACAGGCTGACAGCACTGCGGTCATCACGTTCCTTGCAGACGGAAGCTACTGGATGGCCGAAGACGGCAGTTCGGTCCTCGACCCCAGTGGGCAGGACGGCATGGAAAGAGGCACCTACACCTGGAATCCGCTCACCAGTGCTTTCTCGTCCACGACGCTCGTGGACACGTCGGGGCAGTGGGGGTTGTCTCACTCGGGCCTGACCTCGATCGGCATTTCCGGTGACACGATGACGATCGATGTCGGTGTCACGCTGAATCGCGTAACCAGCCCAACCAGCGCCATTGTCGGCTCCTGGTATGCCACCCCTGGCGGACAAGCTGCCAGCACGGTGCTTATCACTTTCCTGTCTGACGGAAGCTACATGATGGCCGAAGACGGAAGTTCGATCCTCGATCCCAGCGGACAGGATGGCATGGAACAGGGCAGCTTCACATGGAATGCGCTCACGAATGCTTTTTCGTCCACGACGCTCGTGGATACGTCGGGGGAATGGGGCCTGTCGCACAGTAATATCGCTTCCGCCGCCGTAAGTTGTAACACTCTGCAGTTAAGTGACGGCGGGGATACTTTTACGCTGGTTCGGGTCGTTTCCGACCCGCAGGTCTGCGCCATTCCCGAGCCGCAAACCTGGGCCAATCTGCTGCTTGGACTCGGTCTGATGGCGGCATTCGTGCGCCGTCGTTCGATTTCGCGCGAGGGCGCGCGCTAGTGGTGTTCTGCATTCTCAATGAGACTTTTGGCGACTGCTGAAAGCAGGGCGAAAACCCTGTGGTGGCTGAAATTCGCATCGTCCATGCCGGGGCGGCTCTCGTCGCCTCCTCGCAATGACCAGCGTGCTGGCGTGTTGCCGCCTACCCGACGAGACTTTCAGCAAGCCCGACAGCCGCACGCAACCCCTGTGGTGGCTGGGATGTATGCGTTTCATGCTGCGCGCAACACTACACCAGCGAGCACGACGCCGGCGCCCGTTCCACACCAAACGCCATAGAGCTCCGCCACTTGGCAGGGGCAATGGTTGTGCTGAAAGGGGAGGACGGCGAACGGCAATGGACGTTGGCGGCGATGGATAAAGAGATGTGACTTTGCTAGGGCCTTCGATGTGTCCGAGCGGACAGGTCAGCGCGTCAGCAGCATCCACAACACCAGATTGAGCAGCAGCGAGACGCCGGCGATGATCCGCCAGGTGAGCAGGGGGTTGCGCAGCGCCAGCGGCGTGACAGGTGGTCGGCCGACCGGGCGGTGGGCGCCGCGTTCGAGCGCCAGCAGAAATTCCTCGGCGGTTTCGAAGCGCTGCGCGGGATCCCTGGCGACCGCCTTGAGGAGGACATTTTCCAGCCAGCCGGGGATGTCCGGGCGGTAGCGCGTCGGTGCTACCGGTTCGCCGAATTTCGGATGCTGGAAAGGCTCGATCTCGCCGTAGGGGTACTTGCGGGTGAGCAGGTGGTAGAGCGTCACGCCGGCCGCGTAGAGGTCGTGCGCCGGGCCGGCGCGCTCGCCGGCGAGCAGCTCCGGTGCCATGTAGCTGGGGGTGCCCGGGCTGCCGGTGGCGGGGTCGTCCTCGGAGAGGCTGAGCGCGACGCCGAGATCGAGGATGCGCAGGCGGCCGTCGCGCCCGATGTGGATGTTGTCGGGCTTGATGTCCCGGTGCGCGACGTCGAGGCGGTGCAGCGCCGAGAGCCCCTTCATCAGGCGGACGGCATGCTGGACGGCGTCGGCAACGGTGAAGTGCAGGCCGGCGTCGAGCATTTTCTGCAGCGTCGCTCCCTCGTGCCAGGTCTGCAGGTAGTACAGGCAGCTGCGTCCTTCGGCGGGCAGCAGCTGGGCGAAGAAGGGCGAGGTGATGCGCCGGCCGCGCCACTCCTCCATGATCAGCGCGCGGATTTCCTCGCCGTCGTCGGCCAGCTCCGGGCGCAACGTCTTGAGCACCAGTGGCTGGCGTGAGCAAAGATCGGTGACGCGGTAGAGCAGGGTGGCGCGCGAGTCGTGCAGCACTTCGTCGATCTGCAGCCCGTCGATTTCCTGGCCCGGCTTGAACTGCGGCGGCAGCGGCAGGCGCGCCGTTCCTTCCAGCGAGTCGCGCAGGTTCTCTGCCGGCAGTTCTTCGATGCGCGCAACGACGGCGCTGGCGTTGTCCTGGCCGCCGGCCGCCAGCGCCAGGCTGGTCAGCGACGCGGCTGCCTGCTGCGCGTCGGGATGGGCGAGCAATGCGGAGCGGATGCGGCCGTCACCGATCGCCGCCCAGACGCCGTCGCTGCAGAGCAGGAAGCAATCGCCGACCTTCAGTTCGCCGTCGGCAAAATCAAGCTGGAAGTGGCGGTCGAGGCCGACCGCGCGCGAGAGCACGTTCTTGAGTTCCGGATGTTCCCAGACGTGGTCGCTGCTCAGACGTGTGCACATGCCGTCACGCAGCAGATAGAGACGCGAATCACCGACGTGCGCGCTGACGTAGCGACGGCCGCGCAGGACGAGAACGGTCAAGGTCGTGGCCATGCCGGTGAGATCGGGGTGCCGGCCGGCTTCAGCCATTACCCAGCGGTTGAGCGCGGCGATGACCTTATCTAGCGCGTGCGGCACGCTCCACGTGTCGGGCGTCGCGTAGTAGTCGGAAAGCAGGCCGCGGACCGTGTACTCGGCGGCTTCGCGACCGCCCTGGTGGCCGCCGACCCCGTCGGCGACGGCGGCGATCAGGCCCTTGTTGTCGAGTTCGGCCCCAGCGGGGGTGACCATGCCGCAGAAATCCTCGTTGCGCTCGCGCGGTCCGGTGAGCGACGAGTGACCGATATCGACTCTGAGCGGCATTTCTCGGCTAGCCTTCTGATTTCATGGTCTGCTGTGCCGCCTGTGTCTGGCGCTTACGAGCCTCGCCCGGCGCCCTCTATCGTGCACCGAGCACGAGGCTCGCGCTGGATGAAATCAGCGATTCGCCAGGTTTTTCCTGACGACGTCTTGATATTTGCGGATTTTTCCGCGTTTCAGCCTGATCCCGTCCTTGGCCGACGCCGTTCCCTTGTCGATGTGGTCCAGGTATCTGAACATCTCGCGAGGCGCGATCTTGACGAATCTGTAACCCAGCCTGGGCAGCGCGTCCTGCATCTCGTAACCGGGAATTTTCTCTCCCATCGAGAAGCTCATGCCGTGGCTCTTGATGATGTTCACGTTCCACAGGGCGCAGAAACTCTTGAAGTAAACCTCGTAATACAGGGTCGGTGGCCTGGTTTTCAAGCCAAGCGCTATCTTCAGCCGCCTGAAGTAATACTTCGTTCCTCGCGTCGCAGTCCGCCAGACGGTGTGTGGCAGCTTGCGCAACACCGGTTCCATGCAGCCAACGGCGGCGACCCTGTCGTCGGCAGAGAATTTCTCCAGCATGATGTCGATAATGGCCGGGTCATAGATGAAAGTGTCGGTATGCAATAGCAGGAGATACTCGGTGCTCACCTTTTCGAGGATCATGTCCAGCGCGCGGCCGTGCGCCAGAAAGCCGACTTCCTCGCCGGGTGGTTTTCTTTCAATCAGCTTGATCCAGTCGATCGACCTCAGGTAATCCAGGCTGGCGTCGTTGGAATCGTTATCGACGACCCATACCGGAATTTCGGAAACGTCGACCGCTTTTTGCAGTAAATCCAGGCAGATCGAAGTCATTTCCAAGGACTTGTAATTGACCAGCGCGATACTGAATCGCGGCGGGCGATCGACCTGCCCGCTGATTTCTTCCTGGCTGTCGCTGCGTGTACTCATGGCAATGGGTTTCTACGGCTTCATCAAGGCGTTGTTCGAGTCGCCAGCGGCAGATGTTCGACGCGCCGACGGGCCTGCCGGCCGTCGACGCTGGCCGGCTTGAAAGCAGGGCGGCGGGAGCGGGAACGGCGCGGCAAGGTGGCAATATACCTTGCCGCGCCGGTTTGCTGAAAGGAGCAAGGCGTTCGCAGGTCGCCCCGATGCGGTCAGCGATTGCCGCCGCGAGTCCTTCGCTTACCGCCTGCAGACCGAGCCAGACCGTGCCGTCGTCGTTGCCGCCCTCAGATCTTCGCTGCCGTCAGGTGCGCCGCACCCCAGGTCGTCCGCCAGCGGTTCTTGACGGCGCTCAGCCCGGCCAGCGCGAGCAGGGCCAGTGCGGCGAAGATCAGGAAGCCGATCTGATAGCTGCCGGTGAGCTGCTTGGCGTAGCCGAGCGACGATGCCAGGTAGAAGCCACCGACGCCGCCGGCCATGCCGACCAGCCCGGTCATCACACCGATCTCCTTGCGGAAGCGCTGCGGCACCAGCTGGAAGACTGCGCCGTTGCCCATGCCCAGTGCCAGCATGGCGCCGACGAAGGCGAGCAACGCCATCCACGCTTCAGGCAGGCCGATACTGACGATGGCCAGGAAGATCGCGGCGAAGACGTACATCACCGACAGGCTCTTGATGCCGCCGATGCGGTCGGCGACGTTGCCGCCGATGGGTCGTACCAGCGAACCGGCGAAGACACAGGCGGCGGTGAAGAAGCCGGCGGTCTTGGCGTCGAGTCCGTACTGGATGTTGAAGTAGATGGTCAGCGACGAGGCGAGGCCGACGAAACCGCCGAAGGTGACCGAGTAGAAGAACATGAACCACCAGGCGTCGCTGTCCTTGAGGACTTTCAGGTACTCGGCCAGCGACTTCGGCGGCGGGCACTCGGGCGAATCCTTGGCGGCGACCATGTAGAAGACGAAGACCACGAGCAGGGGAATCAGCGCCAGGCCGAAGACGTTGGTCCAGCCGTAGGCGATGGCCAGGCTCGGCGCGATCAGCGCCGCCAGTGCCGTGCCCGAGTTGCCGGCTCCGGCGATACCCAGCGCCGTTCCCTGATGTTCGGGCGGATACCAGCGCGAGGCGAGCGGCAGGGCGACGGCGAACGACGCGCCGGCGACACCGAGGAAGATGCCGAGGATCAGCGTCTGTTCGTAGGTCTGCACGCCCACGTACCAGGCGACGAACAGGGAGACCATCACCACCAGCTGGCCGATGGCGCCGGTGAGTTTCGGCTTCAGGTGGTCGACCATCAGGCCCATGACGATACGCAGCAGGGCGCCGGCGAGCACCGGCGTGGCGACCATCATTCCTTTCTGGGCGTGTGTCAAGCCTAGGTCGCCGGCGATCTGCACGCCGAGCGGGCCGAGCATGACCCAGACCATGAAGGCCAGGTCGAAGTAGAGGAAGGAGGCGATGAGCGTTGGCCGGTGGCCGGCTTTCCAGAACGAGTTGTCCATGGTCGTAGTCCGTCGGTGGGGGTGAGAGTTCAGGTTGCCGCTATTTCAGATATCGAGAAACACCGTACCGCTTTCGATGCGGATCGGGTAACGGCGGGAGCATCCCTGGTCGGGGGCGACGGCCTCTCCGGAATCAAGGCGCAACCTCCAGCCATGCAGCGGGCAGGTCACCTGGTTGCCGTGCACCAGCCCCTGCGACAGTGGCCCGCCCTTGTGCGGGCAGCGGTCACGCAGCGCGAAGACCTCGTCCGACGACGTGCGAAAGAGCGCGATGTCGCCATTCATTGACCTGACGATGCGACTGCCGAGGCGCGGTATGTCGTCGAGCTTGCAAATCGATTTCCATTCAGCCATTGCTGTTCTCCAGTTCTTCCGGCTCTATACCGAAAGCGTTTCGTATTCGTTCTTCTCGACGCCGGCGATGCGCTCGGCCCAGGGGTCCTTGGCGTCCTTGAGTTCGGCGAGCAGGCGGCCGTGCAGCGCCTTGCGGTTTTCCTCGTCGTCGACGACCCGGCTCTTGGCGTGGTCGAGGCCGACGCGTTCGAGGTAATGGCAGGTGCGCTCGAGATAGAAGGCCTCTTCGCGGTAGAGCTGCAGGAAGGCGCCGGCGTACTCCATCACCTCTTCGTCGTTGCTGACCTTGACGAAGAACTGCGCAACTTCGGTCTTGATGCCGCCGTTGCCGCCGACGTACAGCTCGTAGCCCGAATCGACGCCGATCACGCCGACGTCCTTGATGCCGGCTTCGGCACAGTTGCGCGGGCAGCCGGAAACGGCGAGCTTGACCTTGTGCGGCGAGTACATGTCGAAGAGCATCTTTTCGAGCTTGACGCCCATGTCCATCGCCAGCTGGGTGCCGAAGCGGCAGTGCTCGGCACCAACGCAGGTCTTGACCGTGCGGATCGACTTGCCGTAGGCGTGCCCGGAGGGCATGTCGAGGTCTTTCCAGACGCCGAGCAGGTCGTCCTTCCTGATTCCGAGCAGGTCGATGCGCTGGCCGCCGGTGACCTTGATCGTCGGCACCTGGTACTTGTCGGCGACGTCGGCGATGCGGCGCAGTTCGGCGGCAGTGGTCAGTCCGCCCCACATGCGCGGTACCACCGAGTAGGTGCCGTCCTTCTGGATATTGGCGTGCGCGCGTTCGTTGATCAGCCGCGAGCGCGGATCGTCCTTCGCCTGCTTCGGCCAGGTCGAGATCAGGTAGTAGTTGAGCGCCGGGCGGCACTTGTCGCAGCCGTCGGGCGTCGTCCATTCGAGGAAGCGCATCGTTTCGCCGATGCTCAGCAGCGGCTGCTGGCGAATCGCGTCACGCACCTCCTGATGCGAGAAGTCGGTGCAGCCGCAGACCGGCTTGCGGTTCGACGCTGCCGGCGTGTAGGCGCCACCGATCGTCGCCGAGAGAATCTGCTCGCAGAGGCCGGCACACGAGCCGCAAGACGACGCAGCCTTGGTGTGCTTCTTGATGTCGTCGAGCGTGAACAGGCCGTTTTCCTTGATCGACTTGACGATCGTCCCCTTGCTGACGCCGTTGCAGCCGCAGACCTCGGCGCTGTCGCTCATCGCCGCCGCCTTGCTGTGGCCCTGGTGGCCGACGTCGCCGACGTGCGACTGGCCGAAGAGCAGATGGTCGCGGATCTCGTGAATGTCCTGGCCGTCGCGCAGCAGCTGGTAGTACCAGGGCCCGTCGGCGGTGTCGCCGTAGAGCACGCCGCCGACCAGCTTGTTGTCCTGGATCACCAGCTTCTTGTACACGCCGCCGGCGGCGTCGTTGAGGATGATTTCCTCGCTGTCCTTGCCGCCGAAGAAGTCGCCGGCCGAGAAGAGATCGATGCCGGTCACCTTGAGCTTGGTCGAGGTCACCGAGCCGGTGTAGCGGCTGATGCCGTAGTCGCCAAGATGGTTGGCGGCGACCTTGCCCTGCTCGAAGAGCGGCGCGACGAGTCCGTAGGCGATGCCGCGGTGGGCGACGCATTCGCCGACCGCGTACACCTTGGGATCGTAGGTCTGCATGGTGTCATTGACGACGATGCCGCGATTGCAATAAATCCCTGCCGCCTCGGCAAGGGCAATGTTCGGGCGGATGCCGACCGCCATGACAACCAGATCGGCCGGCAGCTGCAGGCCGTCCTTGAGGCGGATGGCGGCGACGCGGCCGCTCTCGCCGGCGACCAGTGCCTCGGTCTGCTTCCCGAGCAGGAATTTCAGGCCGCGCTCTTCGAGCGACTTCTGCAGCATCCTGCCGGCGGTCTCGTCGAGCTGGCGTTCGAGCAGCCAGTCGGCAAGATGCACCACGGTCACGTCCATGCCGCGCAGCTTCAGCCCGTTCGCCGCTTCCAGGCCGAGCAGGCCGCCGCCGATCACCACCGCGTGGCTGTAGCGTTTGGCGGCGTCGATCATGGCGTCGGTGTCGGCGATGTCGCGGTACGAGATCACCCCGGGCAGGTCGTTGCCGGGAACCGGCAGCATGAACGGGTTGGAGCCGGTTGCCAGCAGCAGGCGGTCGTAGCCTTCCTCGCTGCCGTCGTCGGCGATCACCCGGCGCTTGACGCGGTCGATGCGCTTCACCGTCTTGCCCAGATGCAGCCGGATGCCGTTCTCGGCGTACCACTGGTGATCGTTGAGGATGATGTCCTGGATGGTCATCTCGCCGGCGAGCACCGGCGAGAGCAGGATGCGGTTGTAGTTCGGGTGCGGCTCGCTGCCGAAAACGGTGATCTCGTAGTGATCGGGGGCGATCTTCAGCAGCTCCTCGAGCGTGCGCACGCCCGCCATGCCGTTGCCGACCATCACCAGCCTCTTCTTGCTCATTTTCGCAACTCCATTCGAAACGTCTCTATGGAGGCATTAAAGCAATTGGCGTGCCATAGGCGGCGACGGTTGATTTTCCTGAAGTTTATTCTGGCGTCGCCGGGCGCAAAATGATGCGGCGCACAAGTTCGGGGCACGCCGGCGCGTGCTGGTGCGAGTTATGGTGCAGGGAGGGGCGCTTGCCAAGGTGTTCGCGCGAAGGCAGGCGAGCCTGCGCCTCCTCGCAATGACTGGTGGGCGGGCAGTGGTTGCTTCCACCCTGCCTGCCGCACCACCCTAGCGCATGACGAACGCCTCCTGATGGAAGCGCAGGCGGCTCTGCCACAGCTCGTGCAGGCGGTCGCGCAGGCTGTCGGCGAGTCCCTGCGGGCCGCAAAACCAGACCTCGGCCGGGCGCGCGCGATCGTGTCTCGCGGCCAGTTCGTCGGCGCCGAGTTGCTGACCCTGCCTGGCGTCATGGACATGGAGGCGGATCGAGGGCAGTCGATCGGAGAGCGCCTCCAGTCGGGCGACGAAAGGATCACCGTCGCGATCGCGCGTGCAGTAGTGCAGATCGGCGGTCGGCACGTCGGCGGCCCTGCCTTGCAGCGCTTCCAGCCAGGCCAGGAAAGGCGTGATGCCGATGCCGCCGGCGACCCAGATCTGCTGCGCGCCACGCTGCTGGCGGGCGATGTCGAAGCGTCCGTACGGTCCTTCGACGCGCAGCGGCTGGCCGACGGCCAGGCGTCGCGCGAGCTGGCGCGTGTAGTCGCCAAGAGCCTTGATCTGGAAAGTGATCTCGCGGTCGCCACGGTCGGCGCTGGCGATCGTGAACGGGTGCTGCCCTTCGCCGTCGTCGAAGCCGACGAAGGCGAACTGGCCGGGCCGATGCCCCGGCCAGCCGGCGTCCAGGCGGCAGCGAACGGCGAGCAGGTCACCTGCCGGGTGGTCGAGCGCAACGACGCTTCCGCACACCTGTCGCGAACGACCGATGCGCCCGGCCAGCGCGAGCACGCTGCCGTGGACGCCGCCGGCGATGAGCAGCGCGAGGAGCGTACCGACCGGCTGCGTCCAGTAGTCTGTCGGGGCCAGCAACAGCGCATGGAAGGCGAGCATCAGGTAGAGCAAGGGCATCGCCCGGTGCAGGAATCGCCACATCCGGTACGGGAAACGCTGCCACAGCGTGATCGCCAGCATCGCCAGAAGCGCGTAGATCGCCCATTCGCCGAGGTCTTCGGCGAGATCGCGCAGCACTTCCAGAAAGCCGCCGTAGTTCTCCTTCGGCACGCGTCCCTCACGGCCGACGAGTGCCTTCAGGATGTCGCTCGACATCTCGATCAGCCAGTGCGCGGCGGCGAAAGCGCAGGCCAGGATCCCTGCCCATTTGTGCGTGCGATAGACGCGGTCCATGCCGCCCAGCGGGGCTTCGAGCCATGTCGGGCGGGTGGCGAGAAACATCGCCACCGACATCAAGGCGATCGCGAGCAGGCCGGTGAGGTAGAGCGCTTCCTGGCGCAGGACCCACAGCGGGGCGCCGCCGGACGGCGTGCCGGTGACGAGTACATCCCAGCCCCAGGCCGCGGTGACGAGGGTGATGATCAGAGTGAGAGCGGTTTTCATGGTTGGCGCATCATTCCGTCAGTGGATCAGGCAGGGGAGTCTTCGACAGCGGGCGCGGTGGCCGGCGAATGAAAACTCGAGGTCATTTGCCGGCAGGCGGGAGCGCGCCGACGGCGGCCTGCGGCAGGTCGTCGCGGCAACGCCTTTCGTTGCAGTCGGCCGAGCCGCTCCTGCGTTCGCCACGTTCGTCGCTCGCGCGCTGGCGCTCACCCTGGCGAGAGTCCATGACTTCGCCGGTCTGCGGATGAACGTACAGCTTGCTGCGCGTGCCATCGCGGCGGGTGGCGCGCACTTCGTACTTGCCGTGCTCGCGTTCGATCTCCTCGATGTTGCGGTAGCCGGCCGCCTCGAGTTTGTCGACAATTTGCGGAATCGACAGCCACTGCCGGTCGGCAGTGGAAGCGGCGGCCGGTGGACGCTTGTCGTCGCTGAAGGCAGGTGTGATGAAAGCGCTGGCGGCGCCGAGAACGACGCCTATGATCAGCGCGGGAAGGAAGTTTTTCAAGCTCATGGTGGCGATCTCCTGTTGAGCGGTCGGGGGTTCAAGGAAATGACCGCGGGGCAAGTGTGCAAGGTGTTTTCTGAACGTCCGCTGAGTCGGCTGTTCATCTGCTGTTGCCGAAGAGCAAGGCCCAGCGCCCAACGTTCAGTGCCTAGTCGTCGTAGTAGCCGCGTTCCGCGCCGGCGTGGCAGGCAAGGCAGTTGGCCTTGCTGCGCACCTCCTTGTGTTGCCACTCCCAGGCGGGAACTTCGCGGTGTTCCTTGACCCAACGCTTGAGCTCGGTGATGCGTAGCGGCGCCTTGTTCGTCGAGGCCCCGCGCAGCAGCTTGTCGCCGTAGCGCCGGCCGCCGGTATCGCCGGCGTTGCTCACCAGGTAGTGGGTGATCTGTGCGGCGGTCACGGGATCGACGCTGGCGTCGTCGCCGAAATGGTCCTTGAGTTCGCCCATCATTCGCTGCCACGAACTGGCCGGAAGCATCGACGGCGGAAAGGCGAGGTGGCAGCTGCCGCATTCTTCCTTGACCACCGGGTCGCTGACCGGCGGGAAGTAGTGGCTGCCACCGGCCTGCGCGCGCTGGAAGACGAGCGCTGAAAAGGCGATCGCCAGCAGGCCGAGCGCGATGGGGCGATAGGGCAGATTCATCGGTTTCTCCTTGGGATGGCTGGTGCGGTGCATGCATTGGTGCAAGTGTCGGCGGGTGCGTGCTTACTGACTGATCATGAAGCTCAGCCAGTCGCCTTTTTCCTGCGCCGTACACTGACGGCCAAGCACGTCGTTGCAGTTGCGCTTGAACCATTTCTCGACCTTGGCCGGGTCGGCATAGCGGCCGGGGCTGGCCGACAGCGCTACCGGGTCGATCGCTTTTCCGGCCGGAGTCTGGCCGGATTTGCGCGGGTCGTTTGCGTGGCAGCTGGTGCACGCCGGGGTATCGGCCTTGCCGCCGGCAAACGACTGGCGATGGAAAGCTTCGCCGCGAGCTGCCGAGAAACCGGCAAAATGGGGGTCGCCGCTCTTCGCTGCCGCTGAATAGGCGGCAAGCAGATCGTCGCGTGCCGCGGCGAACGCGGTTGTGCTGACCAGGACTGCCAACGTCGCTGCCAGGAGCTTCGTTCTCGGGTGCCTCTGTGCGTGCCGTTTCATGCTCGTTCCCTTTCGCTTCGGTTTGACATGGCGCCACTTTGCCTGGCGCCCTCTGAACGAAGGCTGAAGCGCGTGTTCATCCTGCGTTCAGCTGCAACGGCGTAGAAAGGAGGTCCACTGCAGGCCGCCGTGGCGAGCGAGGGTCAGCCCGGAAAGTCCTTGCTCCCGTTACACTCTGGAGATGAGCCGCTTGAAGAACGCTTTGCTTGCCCTTGCCACGGCGCTGATGGCCAGTGCCAGTCCCGGTAGTGCCGGCGGTTCCGGCGACGGCCACGGTGCTGACCACGACCGCGCGCGCCAGGCGCTCGAAGCCGGTGAGGTGCTGCCGCTACGAGCGATCCTCGAACGCGTCGAGCGCGCTTATCCGGGGCAGATCGTCGAGGTCGAACTCGAACGCGAGGACGGCCGCTGGGAGTACGAGATCAAGCTGCTGCGCAGCGGCGGAGCGCTGGTCAAGCTCAGGGTCGACGCTCGTGACGGCAGCATTATCGGCGTCAAGGGGCGCAAGGATCACAGGCAGGGCGAGCGCCGTGGCGAGGCGGGCGGGGAGCAACGCGGGGAGCAGCACTGATGCGCATCCTGATCGTCGAAGACGAACCTCTGCTGCAGACGCAACTGTCCGACGCGCTGCGCGCGGCCGGCTACGCGGTCGATTCCGCAAGCAACGGCGTCGACGCCCACCACCTCGGCGACAGCGGCTCGTACGACGCCGTCGTTCTCGACCTCGGCCTGCCGCAGCTCGACGGTATCAGCGTGCTCCGGAAATGGCGTTCCGCCGGCCGCGCCATGCCGGTGCTGATCCTGACCGCGCGCGACGGCTGGCACGAAAAGGTCGCCGGCATCGACGCCGGTGCCGACGACTACCTGACCAAGCCGTTCCACATGGAAGAGCTGCTCGCCCGCCTGCGCGCGCTGATCCGCCGTGCCGGCGGACACGCCAGCGCCGAACTGGTCTGCGGTCCGCTGACGCTCGATACGCGTAACGCCCGGGCGACCGTCAATGGCCAGGCCCTGACGCTGACCAGCCACGAGTACCGCGTCCTGGCCTATCTGATCCACCATCGCGACGCGGTGGTCTCGCGCAGCGACCTGGTCGAGCACATCTACGCGCAGGACTTCGATCGCGACTCGAATACCGTCGAGGTCTTCATCGCCCGCCTGCGCAAGAAATTGCCGCCAGGGCTGATCGAAACGGTACGCGGCCTCGGCTATCGCCTGAGTGCCGGTGCATGAGCTTGCCCGCCGCGCCGCGCTTCGCTCTTTTCGCCCGCGGCTCGCTGCGCATCCGCCTCCTCGCCGGGACGCTTTTCTGGATCGCCGCGTCGATCGCCGTCGCCGCCTGGGGATTGAGCAGCCTTTTTCGCGAACACGTGGCGACGCAGTTTCACGCCGAGCTGAAAACGCATCTCGACCAGTTGACCGCCCAGCTGGCGGTCGACGGCAAGGGGCAGGCGACGCTGGCGATGCCCTTGAGCGATCCGCGCCTGAGCCTGCCGTACAGCGGACTCTACTGGCAGGTCGACGAGCTGCCGGCCGAGGTCGACTCTGCGTCGGCGCGCACTACGCTTGCCGGCCGGCTGCGTTCGCGCTCGCTTTGGGACAGCGTTCTTGCCGTGCCGCCCGATGCGCCGGCAGACGGCGAGATTCATCAGCACCGCCTGAGCGGTCCGGGCGGCAGCATGCTCGGCATGGTCGAACGCGTTATCCGCGTCGAAGAAGGGAGCGGCGGAACGGAGGGAAGCGATGCCGGCAGGCGCACTGCACGCGCCTTTCGCCTGATCGTCGCTGCCGACGAGCAACTGATGCGCGAACCGGTGAGCAGATTCGATGGCGCGCTGTGGCTGGCACTCGGCATTCTCGCGGCGGGTCTGGTCGTCGCTGCCCTGGTCCAGGTGATCGTCGGGCTGGCGCCGTTGCGCACGCTGCGCGCCGCCCTCGGTCGCGTTCGCGATGGCGACGCGCAGCGTCTCGAAGGTCGATTTCCGGCCGAGATCGCTCCCCTGGTCGACGAGTTCAATACCGTTCTGGCACAGAACGCCGAGGTCGTCGAGCGCGCCCGCACGCAGGCGGGAAATCTCGCGCATGCGCTGAAAACGCCGCTGAGCGTCCTCGCCAACGCCGCCAGTGGCAAGCACGACGAACTTGCCCGCCTGATCGTCGGCCAGGTCGACACGGCCAAGCGCCAGGTCGACTATCACCTGGCGCGGGCGCAGGTGGCGGCCAAACGCTGCCTTCCCGGCGCCCGCACGCCGCTGCGAGCAAGCCTCGAAGCACTGCTGCGCACGATGCGCCGGATACACGCGGAGCGCCAGCTCGAACTGCTTCTGCGTCCCTTTGCCGATAGCCTGGCATTTCGCGGCGAAGAGCAGGATCTGCAGGAAATCCTTGGCAACCTGCTCGACAACGCCTGCAAGTGGGCGCGCAGCCGTGTCGAGGTCGCTGCCTGTGCGACCGGCGACCGCCTGCGGATCACCATCGACGACGACGGCCAGGGAATCGCCACCAGCGATCGCGATGCGGTATTCCGCCGCGGTGTGCGCGCCGACCAGCAGGTGCCGGGTTCTGGCCTGGGCCTGTCGATCGCCGACGACCTGGCGCAACTCTACGCGGGCGAACTGAGCCTGGCCGATTCGCCGCTGGGCGGGTTGCGGGTGGTGCTGAGCCTGCCGGCGGCGGGCAGCAGCAGCGGTCGATCGGCAGGCGGTCGTCCCGACCCGGCCTGATCGCGCGGGCTCGATCCGCGCTCGAGCGGAGCGCTGCCCGCGTCACTCCGAAAGATCTCGCCGGCACGGCTGCTGGAGGGCGGGGGTCTGTCGGAATTCTTTACACTCTCGTCCGCCGGCCACCTTCTGCGTTTTCTAGCGGGCTGATTTAATGTGTATAGCATATCGTGGTGTGAAACTTGCTTTCAAGACAGAAGTGCGTCGGTGACTCACCAATCGTCCTTCCTGGCGTGTGCAGGAAGGTTCTGGCAGGGAGGCGGTGAATTCAGGGGGCTGCTCCGTTCCCGCCGGACTCTTCCGGTAGTACTTTTGTCCGCTTGCTTGACACTCTGGAGACCGAAGATGAGCACTCTAAGATCCTTTCTGGCCATCGTCATCGTGGCTTTTTTCCCGTCGTGGGTGTGGGCCGGACAGATCGTCGTTTTTGGCGACAGCCTTTCCGACGTTGGCAACGTCTATGCCGACAGTATTGCCCTGGGACTGACTCCCGATCCACCCACGCCGCCCTATTACGCGGGCAGAATGTCCAACGGTCCAATCTGGGTGGACTACCTGGCCGATGCGATGAACGTTCCGCGCGCCGAGGCAAGTCAGCAGGGCACGGGTGGAACAGGCTATGCGTATGCGGGTTCAGCGATCGGTCCGGGAACGCGGCTACGGAATTCGATCGCCGTTCCGGGGCAGGTACAACCGGTTTCGAATACCGGCAAGCAGATCGACGACTTCCTGGCGGCAAGCGCCGGCAATCGCTTTTCGCCTGACCAGATGGTCCTTTTCTGGGGCGGCGCGCAGAACCTCCTGCAGGCAACCCTGACGGGTAGCGTTGCCAGCGGCCTGGCTGCCGTGGCGGCCACCCTCTCCGAATTCGAACTCGAGCTGCGCAAGCTTGACGCCAACGGCGCGCAGCGCGTGGTCGTGCCGAATCAGATCGACGCCAGCACTGCGCCGTTCTTCAACGGCTACGGGCCAACGCTTCCAGCGGGCACCCAGCCGCTCCTGGCGTTCCTCACCGTCGCGTTCAATACGCAGCTCGACGCACTGCTCACCGGCTTGATGGCCGATCCCACCCTGCAGATGCAGCTCTTTCCGGTTGATATGTTCGGCTTGCTCAAATCGGTAGAGGCGAATCCGTCGGCATTCGGGTTCACCAACGCCACGACGCCAGCCTTCATTCCCGGATTCGGGCAGGTTGCCAATCCGGCGGGCTATGTCTTCTGGGATCCGATCCATCCGACCACCGAGGTTCACCAACTGATGGCGGCGGCAACCTACCACGCCGCAGTGCCGCTCCCGGGAACTCTCCCGTTGCTGGTACTGGCCATTGGACTGCTCGCTGCCGGGCGCGGTGGCGCGCGGCGGCCAAGGGCTAAGGGCGTTCCTGCGGGGGCGTGACAGACGACGTGGTGTGCGGGTGAATGAACGGGCAGCCTATGCTGCCCGTTCATTCGTTCCGGCGCTCGTCGCAAACGAGAAGCCGGGATCGGTCTGGCAGGGGCTCAGGTGCCCTGGCGCAAGGCGTCGACGATCAGTACCCGCGATGCCCGCCGCGCTGGGAGCAAGGCGGCCAGACAGGTGGCCACGAAGCCCACGGCGCCGGCCGTGACGACATCGACCGGAAGCAGGCGAATCAACGCCGTGTAGCCGATGTTGGCGTTCGGTGGGGGGGGCATCGGGATGCCGATCGCCGAAATCAGCCAGGCGCAAACACAGCCGAAACCGATCCCGAGGAGTGCGCCGATCAGGCCGATCAAGGCGCTTTCGGCAAGGATCAGGCGGAACACCTGTCCCGGGCGATCGCCCAGCGCCAGCATGGTGCCGAACTCCCGTGTACGTTCGAAGATGGTCATGTTGACGCTGTTGACCACGCTGAGCAGGACCATCAGCAGGATGATCAGGCGCAGCACGCCGAACTGCCGATCGTAGAGTTCCAGCGTCTTGTCGTAGAAGTCGGACAGTTCGTGCCACGACGCGATTTCGTAGCCGTGCGGGCCCAGTTTCTCCCGCAGCGAAGCCTGGGCGCGCTCGGTGTCTTCGGTCCGGCTCAGCAGGACCACCATCAGGTGTGCCGATTGCGTATCCATGAGGCTGCGCGCCGCCGCCAGCGGAATGCGCACGGCGCGTGCGTCGAACTCCTTGGAGAAGCTCTGAAAGATGCCGACGACTTCGAAGTCGAGCGTGTTGACGGCGCCCTGTGGCAGGCTGATGATCAGATTTGCGCGGTCGCCTGCTTTCAGCCCGAGGCTTCGCGCGACACCCTGCCCGAGGACGATCCCGTCCAGGTCGCTGTCGGCGAGTGGCCGACCCTCGATATAGCGCAGGAAGCTGCCGAGGACTGCCTCCGCCGACGGCTCGACGCCTTCGCCGATGATGCCGAGATCCCGTTTGCCGTTGTTGATCATGCCGGCGAATGCCAGCCGGGCGAGGACCATTTCGGCTCCCGGTTGGGCGAGGATTTCCTGCTGCAGTTGTTCGGGCCGTTCGATGAGATAGCGTTCGGGAGCGCGGATGCCGCCCTCGCGATAGCCCTGACGGGAAATCTGCAGGTGCCCCGTCTGCGAGTGAATCAGCGCTTCGCCCAGTTGCACGAAGATGTCCTGCACGAAGCCGCCGGCGAGAATCAGCCCGGCGACGCCCAGGGTGATCGCCGCCAGCGTTGCCGCCGAGCGCAGGCGCTGGCGAAAGATGTTGCGCAGGACAAAGGTCCATCCGTCGGGCAGGCGCAGCTTCATTGGTTATGCCGCAGCGCGTCTACGATGTTCATTCGGCTGGCCTTCCAGGCGGGCATGATGCTGGCCAGCAGGGTGGCGATCAAGGCCAGCAGGAACGCGTCCCGAGCCAGATTGCCGCTGACCAGAATTCGCCCTATATACCCTCGCGCCATCCCCGGTGGCGGCGGCATGGGGATGCCGATGGCCGAGATCAGCTGTGCCAGACCATAGCCCAGGGCGACGCCGAGGACGCCGCCGAGGAGGCCGACGAGGATGCCTTCGAAGATGAACATCCCCATGATGTGGCGGGCGCGCTGGCCGATGGCCAGGCTGGTGCCGATTTCGGTGGTGCGCTCGAGAACGCCCATGGTCTGGGTATTCGAGATGGTGAGCACAATGAGCAGGCCGATGATGTACTTGACGACGCTCACCTGCTTGGAGAAGAGGACCACGGTCTTGTTGTAGAAATCGGCCAGCTCTGTCCACGGCACGATCTGGAAGTCGTCGCGCTTGAGGGTGTCGTTCAGGTGGCTGGCGGCCGCGGCGGTCTGCTCGGTCCTGTCGAGCAGCACGACCCACGACGTCGCGCCGTCGACACGCATCAGCTTTCTGGCGACCGCTAGCGGCAGGCGCAGGGCCCGGTCGTCGTAATCCTTGTACATGGTGGCAAAGGTTCCGGCGACGCTGACCTCGACGGCATTGGCGCCGCCGTTGGCCGCGGTGGCCAGCAGCACGACGACATCGCCTGGTTGCAGGCCCATACTGCGTGCCAGGCCTTCGCCGAGAACGACGGCGGATTCCGTGGCCGATGCCAGGTCGCGGCCACTGACGATGGCGATACCGCTGCTCAGCCGTTTTTCATGTTCGGGGTCGACGCCATCGCCAATGAAGGCGATGGTCGCGTCGCCGTGGCTGAGCAGTCCACTCAGGGCAAGGCGCGGGGCCAGGCTGGCGAAGCCGGGTGTCTTCTCGACCACTTGCTGCGCCGGCGAGTGCCCGGGGAGCAGGAAGGCGTAGGGATCGGCGATTCCCTTTTCAAAATAGTCCGGGCGGACGACCTGCAGGTGACCGAGTTGCGAATGAATCGTCGCCTCGCGCATCTCCTGGAAAATGTACTCGATGAATCCGCCAGCGAGCAGAAAAGCCATGATGCCAAAGGCAACCGTGCACACGGCGACTGCCGTCCGCCGGGTATTGCGTTGCAGGTTGCGAATGGCGAGGCGCACATCCGCAATCAGGCTGGCTATTGGCACCGAGAGTTCTTTGCCTGTAATGTTCAAAAAACGAGTTGGAGGGGAGTGCCGCCCGACTTGCTGCAGTGCGCCGCCACCTGGGCCACGGGCTATTGCCGAGAAGTTGCATTTGATCAAGTGCTTAGGCGGTCATGTTGCACCGTTTTGGCAAGGCCGGCAGATACCGTTTAGGCGCTGATACTAATTGGAGAGGGTTCATCGTGCAAGCTTTCGACTACGACCAGGCGTTTTCGCGCAACCTTGGCTGGGTTCGCGATGCGGAACAGTCACGCCTACGCCAGGCGCGCGTCGCCATTGCCGGCCTGGGCGGAGTCGGGGGCTTTCATCTTCTCACCCTGGCGCGGCTGGGCATTGGCCACTTCACCATCGCCGATCTCGACGTTTTCGAAGTCGCCAACTTCAATCGTCAGGCCGGAGCGAGCCAGGCAACCGTGGGCCGGGCAAAGGTTGAGGTTCTCGCCGAGATGGCCAGGGACATCAACCCGGAATGCCAGCTGGCACTCTTCCCTGACGGAGTGAGCAAGGACAACCTGGACGAGTTTTTCCAGGGCGTCGATCTTTATGTCGACGGCCTCGATTTCTTTGCCTTTGAAGCACGTGAGCGCGTTTTTGCCTATTGCGCCGAACACAGGATTCCTGCGATCACCGTCGCGCCACTCGGGATGAGTGCGGCGCTGCTCAATTTCCTGCCCGGCGGCATGACTTTTGAAGATTATTTTCAGGTTGCCGGCCGCCCCGATCTGGAGAAGGCAGTACGTTTTCTCGTCGGTCTTGCACCGGCCTTGCTGCATCGCCATTACCTGGTCGATCAGACACGCGTCGACCTGAAGTCTCGCCGCGGTCCGTCGACGCCAATGGCGTGCATGCTGTGTGCCGGGGTTGCCGGCAGCGAAGCCTTGAAGCTTCTGCTCGACCGGGGCAGGGTACTGGCCGCTCCGCATGGCGTACAGTTCGACGGTTATCGCAACAAGCTGGCCCGTACCTGGCGACCGGGCGGCAACCGTAATCCGATCAATCGCCTGGCGATCGCCATCGCTCGCCACCAACTCAAACTGGATTGACATGGACAAGCTGAGTCAGGAGCGGCTGCGCTTCGTTCTCCAGAGCGCGCTCCTCGCGCCGTCGGCGGACAACCACCACCGTTTCCGTATTCAGGTTCGTGATCAGGTGATCGCGATCCGTGGCATCGAGACTCGCCTGCCGCCCGTGGGCAGCTACAAGCGAGTTCTCGCGCTGGTCTCGCTCGGCGCCGTGGCCGAGAATCTGAACCTTGCGCTGAGCCGATTTGGCCTGGCTGGCGACGCGCTCCTGTTGCCGGACCCCGCGCAAGCCAATCTTCTCCTGCGCGTTGTCGTCAACGCGCGCGGCGTGGCGCCGGATCCGCTTTGGAAAAGCATTCCCGAGCGCCATACCAACCGGCAGGTCCGCTTCAGTGGTCCAGCAATGAACGCTGCCGAACACGCCGACCTCGATTCGGCTGTCGCCGCTTACCCGACCAGCAAGCTGATGTGGCTCGACGAAGCGGCGCTGCGCAAGCGCGTGCTTGGCCTGATGCGCCGTGCGGAAAGCGAACGTTTCCGCAACCCGGTGTTGCACGAGGAGCTTTTTTCGGCGATCCGCTTTGACGTCGGCTGGCGCAATAACTGCCTGGAAGGATTGCCACCAGGCAGCCTGGGTGTCGAGGCACCGCTGCAGCCCTTCTTCGCTCTCCTGCGCCATTGGTCGCTGGCCCGTGTGCTGAACCTCTTCGGGGCGCATCAGATGCTTGGCTTCCGCTCCTGCTACCTCCCCTGTCGTATGGCACCGCATCTGGGCCTTCTGGCGGTCAGTGATGCGGACGACAGTCAGTCGATTTTCGACAGCGGACGATCGTTCCAGCGGCTGTGGTTGGCGGCGACCGGACACGGGCGAGTCCTGCAACCGATGCCGGCGGCAGCCCTTTACACCTGCCGCGGAGCGCGGGCCGAGGGAATTCCCGCGACCTTGCAGCGAGACCTGGCCGACGCCTGGAAGGAGCTGCTCGGTGGCGCCGCTCCGGTGATGCTGTTTCGCATGGGTCTTGCCCGGCGGTCGGCGATCGTTTCGGGTCGGCGGCCAGTCGACGATTACCTGGAGCTGCGGCAATGAGCTGTCGACAACGCTTCGCGCATTGAACCCGGGCGCGCTGCGCTGTCCTCGCCCCGACCGTCGCGGCGGTGACTCTGCCGACTTAGCGCCTGCCTGCTACAAGCCTTGCAGTTCGCCCTGGTAGCGCTGCCAGTTGGCAACATAGTGCTCGGCGCTGTGGCTGATCCGTTCCACCTGTTCGGCGCTCAGCTGGCGAACCACCTTGCCCGGCGAGCCGACGATCAGGGAGTGGTCCGGAAAGACCTTGCCTTCGGGAATCAGCGTTTTGGCGCCGACAATGCAGCCCTTGCCGATCACCGAATGGTTGAGCAGCACCGAGCCGATGCCGATCAGCGAGCCGTCGCCGATGGTGCAGCCGTGCAGCATGACCAGATGGCCGACGGTGACGTTGCGGCCAATGTCGAGCGGCACGCCTTCGTCGGTGTGCAGCACCGAGTTGTCTTGAATGTTGCTGTTTTCGCCGATGCTGATCGGGTCGTTGTCGCCGCGCAGCGTGGCGTTCCACCAGATCGAGGCGTTCCTGGCCAGACGGACGTCACCGATGATGATCGCCGTTGGGGCGACCCAGCATTGTGGGTCGAGCTGCGGGCGACGGGTGCCGAGTGTGTAAATGGGCATGGCATGGGTCTCGCGGTCGTTGCGGATTGCAGATTGTAGCCTGTAAGCCACGGCCAGGCCTATTGATGGCGCAGCGCTTCGATCGGGTCGAGTGCGGCCGCCCGGCGCGCCGGGTAGAAACCGAAGAAGATGCCGATCCCTGCGGCAACGGCAAAAGCAACCAGCACCGAGCCGCCGGAGATGACGATCACCATATCGGTGATGGCGTTGACCAGCAGTGCTCCGCCGATCCCGAGGAGCAGGCCGATCAGGCAGCCGGCGACGGAAATGATCAGCGCTTCGAGCAGGAACTGGCTGAGGATGTCCTTCTGGCGGGCGCCAATGGCCATGCGGATGCCAATCTCGCGCGTCCGCTCGGTCACCGAGACGAGCATGATATTCATGATCCCGATGCCGCCGACGAGCAGCGATACCGAGGCGATGGCGCCGAGCAGCAGCGACATCACGCGCGTCGTTTCGGCGGCCGAGTCGGCGGCAGCGGTCAGGTTGCGGATGTAGAAGTCGTTGTCCTGTCCTTCGCGCAGGCGATGGCGCTGGCGAAGCAGGGCGATCATGCTCGTTTCCACGCCAGGCATGGCTTCCGCCGACGCGGCCTGGACCATCATGACCCGCACCGATCCCGGAAAGGGGGTACCGAAGACCTTGCGCTGGGCGGTCGTCAGCGGCACGATCACCGTGTCGTCCTGGTCGCGCCCGTCGAGGTTCTGGCCCTTCTTGCCGAGAACGCCGATGACCAGGAAGGGACTCTGCTGGATGCGGATGGTCTTGCCGACGGGATCGTCGCTGCCGAACAGGTTGTCGGCGATGGTCTGCCCGATCAGCGCCACACGGGTCGCCGAACGCACGTCCGAGTCTCCGAACGGGTAACCGTTGCTGACCGCCCAGGCGCGTGCGTCGAAATAGGCGGGCGTCGTGCCGACCACCGTGGCACTCCAGTTGTTCGCGCCATGCACCAGTTGCTGCCGTCCCTGATGCACCGGTGCCACCCGGCTGACGCCTTCGAGCTGAGCGATCGCCTCGGCGTCGGCAACGTTCAGCGATGGGCCACCGCCGCCGCCGCTGCGCAGACCGCCGGCGCTGGTCGATCCCGAGATGACGATATACAGATTGCTGCCCATGGTGCTGATGGTTTGCGCCACCGCGTACTGAGCACCCTGGCCAATGGCCATCATCAACACCACCGAGCCGACGCCGATGACCATCCCGAGCATGGTCAACGCGGTGCGCATGCGGTTGGCCCCCATCGCCCTCCAGGCTTCGCCGAGCATCGCTTTCAGCATTGGCCGGGCACCCTTGCCGGCGTCGCAACGTCGCTGACGATCAGCCCGTCGAGAAAGCGCACCTGGCGCTGCGCCCAGGCGGCGATATCGGCTTCGTGGGTAACCAGGACGATGGTGATCCCGGCAGCGTTGAGCGTTGCCAGCAGGTGCATGATCTCTGCGCTGGTATGGCTGTCGAGGTTGCCGGTCGGCTCGTCGGCAAGGATCAGCGGCGGCGAGGTGACCAGTGCGCGGGCGATCGCCACGCGCTGTTGCTGACCGCCGGAAATGCGGCTGGGTAGCGAGTCGGCGTAGGCGGCGAGGCCGACGCGGGCCAATTCCTGCTGCGCCCGCTGCTGACGCTGCGCGCGCTCGACACCGGCGTAGACCAGCGGCAGGGCGACGTTGTCGGCGAGCGTCATCCGTGGCAGGAGATTGAAACCCTGAAAGACGAAGCCGATGGTCCGGTTGCGCAGTGACGCCAGTTCGTTCCTGCCGAGATGCGCGACATTGCGATCAAGGAGAAAATAGTCGCCGCTGGTCGGTGTGTCGAGGCAGCCGAGCAGGTTCATGAAGGTGGACTTGCCGGATCCGGACTGACCCATGATGGCGACGAACTCGCCGGCTGCGATGCTCAGATCGACACCCCTGAGCGCCGGGAACGGCCCGGCGGCCGTGCTGTACGACTTGCCGAGTCCGGCGACGCGAATGAGTGCCGACGACATCAGAACAGGCGCATGCCGACGCTGCTCGGCTTGCCGCCCGAAGTGACCGCGTTCTCGCCGACGACCACCCGTTCCCCGACCTTCAGCTCGCCGCCGAGCACTTCGCTGTTGCGGTTGTCGGTGATGCCGAGCTGCACGTTCACCGCCTTCAGCTGGCCCTGATCGACGACGTGCACGGTGCCGCTGCTGCCGCTGTCCTTATCCCTGTCGTGCTTGCCGCCCTTGCCGCCCTTGCCCCTGACGTCGCCAGCGACCGGTTTGCTGCCAGGATCCTCTTCGGGCGGCTTGAAACGCAGCGCCGCGTTGGGGACGAGCAGGGCGTCTTCGCGCCGGGCGACGACGATGCTGACGTAGGCGGTCATTCCGGGAAGAAGAATATGGTCGGGATTGGAGAGCGAAACGCGGACGTTGTAGGTGACGACATTCTGCTGCGTCGTCGGGTTGAGGCGAATCTGCTGCACCTGGCCGGCGAAACTTCGCTCCGGGAAGGCGTCGACGGTAAACCGTACCTGCTGCCCGTCCCTGATCTTGCCGATGTCGGCTTCGGCAAAGCTGGAATCGATGCGCATTTCGGACAGATCCTGGGCGATCTTGATCAGCGTCGGCGTTTGCAGACTGGCGGCGACCGTCTGTCCCAGATCGACGACGCGGTCGACGACGACGCCAGAGACCGGCGAGCGGATCGTCGTGTAGCGCAGATTGACCTGGTCCTTGTCGGCCGCTGCCCTGGCTTGCGCCAGCTGCGCCTCGGACGAGCGGCGCGTCTGGATCGATTGCTCGAGTTCCTGGCGGGAAACGTACTCCTGCTCGAAGAGCGCCCGCATGCGTGCTTCGTTGGCGCGTGCCAGATCGAGCGCTGCCGAGACGTTGCGCACATTGGCCGCCGATTGCCGGGCCTGGGCGGCGAGCAGGGAGTCGTCGAGTTCGAGCAAGGCCTGGCCCTTCTCGACCTTGTCGTTGAAATCGACATACAGGCGGGTGACCGTCCCCGAAACCTGCGTCCCGACATTGACCAGCACCACCGGGTTGAGGGTGCCGTTGGCCGACACCGTCTGGGTGATCTCGCCACGCTCGATGGCCTGCAGCTTGTAGCGCTGCTCCGGCGACAGGGCAGACTTTTGCTGTTGCCAGTACAGGCCGCCGGCGGCGAGGGCGACGGCGAGCACGCCAATGGTCGATCTTGTGCGCGAGATTTTCATGGATTGCGGGCTTTCGGCTCGCCACCGACGGCGAGCAGCAGGCTGCTGTCGAGGACGCCTATGGATCGGGCCAGGGCGGCGCGCGAGACCTGCCAGTCCAGCATCGCCTGGATGCGCTGCAGGCGCGCAGCGGCGAGCGCGCTCTGGGCGTTGAGGACGTCGAGGATGTTGCCGACGCCGGCCTTGTAGCGGCCCAGGGCGACACGTTCCGACTGTTCGGCACTGCTCAGCAGGTCGGCGCTGGTGCGGATCGTCTGGGTGGCGGTGTTCAGGCTCTGGTAGTTCTCCCAGACTTCCAGAGCAACCTCCTGGCGGGTGTTTTCCAGGCGCGCGGCCTGGACCTCGCTGCGCGCCTCGGCGGCGCGTATCTGGTAGGTGGTGTTGAAACCGGAAAAGATCGGCAGCTGCACGCTCAGCCCGATGGCATTGCCCTGGCCCGAGAGGCCGTCGAGGTTTTCCCACTGCGGACCGGCGCTCAGCGAGATCGTCGGCCGGCCGGAGGCGCGCGCGTAGTCGATCCCCGATTGCGCCGCTTTCAGTTCGGCTTCGGCGGCCTTCATCTCGGGTCGACGCTGGCGTGCTTCGGCGATCAGTGCGGCGATGTCGCGGTCGAAGCCGCTGTCGGGCGTGGTCGTCGGAATGTCGTCGAGACGTAGCCGGTGGTTGGCGTCCAGGCCCATCACCTTGGCCAGTCTGCCGAGCATGTTGCGCAGTACACCCTCGCTCCTGATCCGGTTGAGCGTTGCCTGCGACCAGGCGGTCTGCGCCTGCAGGCGGTCGGCCGGGGTGCCGCTGCCGACGCGGTAGCGGACTTCGGCGGCGGTCAGGCTCTCGCGGCTGGCTTTCTCCGATTCCAGCGCCGCGCTCACGGCCGCCCGTGCCGCCTGGGCGTTGAAGTAGGACTGCAGGGCGCCGAGAAAGACGCTCTGCACGGTCGCGTCCAGTGTCGCCGCCGCAGCGCTGAGCAGTTGCCGCGCGACTTCGAGGTTGGCCGAGCGGGCGCCGAAATCGATCAGCAGCCACGACAGGGTCAGCGACGCACTGCGCTGGGTCGCGCTGCGCGCCTCGCCACGCAGGCGATTAACCGCCAGTCGACCATCGAGCGCCGGCAGGAAGTCCGACTTCGCGACGCCGACCTGAGCCGCCTGCAGGCGGGCGATGGCCCATACTTCACGCGTCGTCGGGTTCTTGCACAACGCCAGATCGACGACTTCGAGAACGCCGTAAGGGGTGTCGTCGGGCAGTGCCTGGCACGGCAGATAGGCATTCTGCGCGGCAGAAAGATCAAGGGCCGGGTGTGGCGGGGTGATGGCGTCGGTGGCAAAGGGGTCACTCACTTCCCCGGCCGACAGCTGGCCGGGAAGCGCTGCAAGCACGATGACGATTGCGGTGAGGAAGCGAGCAGCGCGCGCAAGCAGCGAACCCGGTCGGGATGTGGTGTTGGTCATTTTTCGCTAGTATAGCCAAGCTCGCAGCGATCGCAGCCGGGCGATGCGCTCGGCGCAGTCCGCTGCGGCCACTTTTCCCCTGCAACAATGTTGCCCGGCGCCGGTGGCCATCGGAGCGTGCGACGACGCACCACAACGAGGGTTGCCGCAATGACATTCAAGTGTTCAGCTTTTGGCGCTCGCCGGCGCAGGGCAGGTCGTCCCGCCAGCGGGACCTGCGGTGGCACCCCCGCCAGAAGAGGCGCTGATGCCCTGGGCTGAAGTGCTCAGCCTGCTGGCGATGCTGGCTGCTGGCGCCCTGTGGTGGGACAGCTTCAAGTCGCGTGAGGCGGGCATGCGCGCGGTTCGCGCGGCTTGTGCTGCCGAGGATCTCCTCTTGCTCGACGATACCGTTGCCCTCGCCTCCCTGCGCCCGGGACGCGACGATGAGGGTCGCTTTCGCCTGCGTCGCGTCTATCGTTTCGAGTTCAGCGACACCGGCGACAATCGCCGCGATGGTCAGGTGACGCTGCTCGGCAGCGAACTGGTGACGCTGCACCTGCCGCACTCGAATCGCTCGCCACTGCGTTCGGTGGGCACGCCCGACGAGGAGCAGAATCGACCGTTTCCGCGCCTGCCGTCTTGAACTACCTGGCGCACGCGCTGCTCTCCGGTGCCGACGACGAGTGCCGGCTGGGTGGCTTGCTCGGCGACTTCGTCAAAGGGCCTTTGGCGCCACCGCCAGCGCAGTTCAGCGCGGCCGTCGTGCACGGCCTGCTGCTGCACCGGCGGATCGACAGCTTCGCCGACGCGCACCAGGCTTTCGCACGCAGCCGGAGACGGGTGAGCAGCGAGCGTCGCCGCTACAGCGGCATCATCGTCGATATGTTCTACGATCACTTTCTTGCCGTGCACTGGGCGCGCTATTCGCCGCAGCCGCTGGCGACGTTTTCCGCCGCTGTCTATGCGCTTCTCGCTTCCCGGGCGCTACCCGACCGTCTGGCCCGGATTTTGCCCACCATGCGCGACGAGGACTGGCTGACCAGCTACCGTGAGCCGGCTGCCGTCGGTCGGGCGCTCGACCGGATCGCTGTGCACCGGTTGCGGCGCAGCAACAGCTTGCGCGGCGCGGGCAGCGAGCTGGTCGCCGGCTACGCCGGCTTCGAAGGCGACTTTCTCGAGTTCTTTCCGGCAGCCATGGTCTTTGCCGCGCACTTCCGCGAACAGCGCCCGGCGTAGAGCCTCTGCGCGGCTCCCGACCGGCCGGCGTGCCTGCCTTTTCCGGCGATCAGCCTTCGCGCGACGCGCGTCGGCGCTCGTTGTCGGTGAGCAGGCGCTTGCGGATGCGAATGTTCTTGGGCGTGATTTCGACGAGTTCGTCGTCGGCGATGAATTCCACGGCCGATTCAAGGGTCAGCGCCACCGGTGGCACCAGGCGTACGGCTTCGTCGGTGCCCGAGGCGCGAACGTTGGTCAGTTGTTTGCCCTTGATCGGATTGACCACCAGGTCGTTCTCGCGGCTGTGGATGCCGATCACCATGCCCTCGTAGAGTTTGTCACCAGGGCTGCTGAACATTCGCCCGCGGTCCTGCAGTTTCCACAGCGAGTAGGCGACCGCTTCGCCGCGCTCGGCCGAGATCAGCACGCCGTTGCGGCGTCCGGGGATGTCGCCCTTGACCGGCGCGTACTCGTCGAAAACGTGGCTGATCAGCCCGGTGCCACGCGTCAGGTTGAGGAACTCGCCCTGGAAACCGATCAGGCCACGCGCCGGGATGCGGTATTCGAGGCGAACACGGCCGCGACCGTCCGAAGACATGTCCTGCAGGTCGCCACGGCGATAACCGAGCGCTTCCATGACGCCGCCCTGATGCGCTTCCTCGACGTCCAGAGTAAGCATTTCATAGGGCTCGCACGGCTCGCCGTCGACCTCCTTGATGATGACCCGCGGGCGCCCGACGGCCAGCTCGTAGCCTTCGCGGCGCATGGTCTCGAGCAGGATCGTCAGATGCAGTTCGCCGCGCCCGGAAACCAGAAAGCTGTCGGTGTCGGTCGTTTCCTCGACGCGCAACGCCATGTTGGTCAGCAACTCCTTGCGCAGGCGTTCGCCGATCTGGCGGCTGGTGACGAACTTGCCTTCGGTGCCGGCGTACGGTGAGTTGTTGACCATGAAGGTCATGTTCAGCGTTGGCTCGTCGATGTGCAGCATCGGCAGCGCTTCCGGCTGCTCGGTGGAGGTGATGGTGCAGCCGATCGAGAGATCTTCGATACCAGTCACCAGCACGATGTCGCCGGCCACTGCCTCGTCCATCGGCACCCGCTCCATGCCCTGAAAACCGAACACCTGATTGACCTTGGCCGTCTTCGGCGCGCCGTGCTCGAACTTGCCATCGGCATCGGCCTGGCCGTACATGATGGTCACCTGCTGGGCCGGCTTCAGGCGGCCACGCTGCAGGCGGCCGATGCCGATGCGTCCGACATAGCTCGAGTAATCGAGTGCCGAAATCTGCAGTTGCAGCGGCCCGTCGATCTCGTCGGCGTGCGGTGGCGGGACGTGCTTGAGAACGGTCTCGAACATCGCTCGCATGTCGGTCGAGGGCTGTGCCAGATCGAGCGTCGCATAGCCGTTGATCGCCGAAGCATAAACGACCGGGAAGTCGAGCTGCTCGTCGTTGGCGCCGAGTTTGTCGAAGAGGTCGAAGGTGTGATCGACGACCCAGTCCGGGCGCGCGCCGTCGCGGTCGATCTTGTTGACCACCACGATCGGCTTCAGACCGAGCGCCAGCGCCTTCTTGGTCACGAAGCGTGTCTGCGGCATCGGACCCTCGACGGCATCGACCAGCAGCAGGACGCCATCGACCATCGACAGCACACGTTCCACTTCGCCCCCGAAATCGGCGTGTCCCGGCGTGTCGACGATGTTGATATGCACGTCGCCATAGTCCACGGCCAGATTCTTGGCCAGAATGGTGATTCCCCGTTCCTTCTCGAGGTCGTTCGAGTCCATCATCCGCTCGGTGATGTGCTGGTGGGCGGAGAAGGTGCCCGCCTGAACCAGCAGCTTGTCGACCAGCGTGGTCTTGCCGTGGTCGACGTGGGCAATGATGGCGATGTTACGGATGGCGCGGGTCATAAGGGGTCAAGCCTCTGAACAGGGGCGGTTATTCTATCACAGGCTGGAAGTCCGTGCTGCGCTGCAAAAACTCGCCCCCTCTAGCCGGGCTGGTTGCGCATGAAGTCGGCCGTACTGAAAAAGGATGCCAGCAGTTTCTGGCGCAGGGCTTCCTCGATCCCGACCCCTTCCATGGCCAGCACCATGCACGCCACCCACTGGTCACGCTCGGCCTCGCCGATGGCAAACGGCAAGTGCCGACGGCGCAGCATCGGATGTCCGATGTTTTGCACGTAGAGGTCGGGTCCGCCCAGCCACCCGGACAGAAACATGAACAGCTTGTCGCGCGACGACTGCAAATCAGCCGGGTGCAGCGCCCGAATCGTCGCGAACTGCGGCACCGTTTCCATCAGTTCGTAGAAGCGTTGGCAGAGGCGGGCGACGGTGGTTTCGCCACCGATGAGGGTGTAGGGCGTTGCTTCGGGCATGGTGCTCACTCAAGGTCGGGTTCGCGCAAGCCTTGCTGGTCGCCGGTCGGATCGCCAGCCGCCAGCGGCGGCGCGCAACACGTGGCCTGACGCCTTGCTGGGGCGATAGGGAGGCGAAAGTGTGTTTGTGGCAAGGCGGCTTTCGGCGCTCATTGGCTCGCTGTTTTTCTCTTGTTGCAACGCAGCAAAAACGCTTGACAATCCCTGCTCGAAGGCTAGAATAGGTCATCCGCTGCATTGCAGCAAACAGCTTCAGGCGGGAAGCCTGGGCGGTGTTCGGGTTCGCAATTTCAAGGAGAGTATCGTGTACAACGTAGCTGAGCAATTCACCAGCCGCAGCAAAGCCGGTCTGGACGTGTGGAAGTCGGTGGTCAATGCCTCCTTTGACGGGGTGGGCAAGCTTGCTGCGTTGAATCTGCACACTGCACGCGCTGTTGCCAAGCAAGGCGCCGAGAACGTCAAGGCCTTGTCCGACGTTCGCGATATGGCAGGCCTGAAGGCCCTGCAGCAGCCGATGGCGGTCGCCGCGGTTTCACAATCGGTCGCCTTTTCGCGTCGTGCCTACCATATTTCCAACGAAACCTCGTCAGCCGTCGTGCAGGTCTTGGGTAGTCAGCTTTCGCAGGCCGGCAGGGGCGCGGTCGGAGCGCTTCAGGAAGCCAAGAAGAACACCCCGCCGGGTGTGGACTTTGCGGTGTCATCGGGTAAGCAGATGGTGACGACGGTCACCTCGATGCTTGCCAACCTCGCCCAGTTCACCAAACCGGCAACCGAGGTCAGCGCCAAGCCGGCGGCAAAGATGATCGCCAAGACGGCCTGAGCCAGCCCATCGGTAGCCGCCTGCTTGCGGGCGGCTGCGTTCGCGCAGGTCCGAGCCCGGTGTTACGGCACCGGGCTTTTTCGTGCTTGGCAGGCAGGGGCGTTGCGCGCTGCCTTCCTGCCGGAAATGGCCTGCGCCGATGCGCGCCGCAGCGCCGACAGAAGCGGGTTGCGGTTGGGTGCGATTTGCCAGAACGGCGTCCGCGGCGCACACTGAGACACTTTGCCGACTGGCAATGGCATTTATTTGGGGGTTCAGATGACCGATTCGATCCTTGGGTTCCTGAGAGCCAACGGCGAGCAGCTCGATGTCGACATGGCCGCATCGCTCGATATTCCGATCGCCGAACTGCGCGACGAAGTCGCGCGGCTCGCTTCGTCGGGAGACCTGATCTGTTGCCGGGTGACCCGTTTCGTCGACGGCCGGAAGATTGAGGGTACCAGCTGCCGGTTGTCGTGCGATCCGCCGACCCCGGCGCGTGGACGCAAGCCGGGTGTGAAGAAGGCTGACGACAGTAGCGAAACGAGCAATTATTGAGCTGGCCTGTCGTGCCCGGTGTCGACCGGGGCACGGAGGCGCCGGCCTGCCACCGTCATCGCAGCCGACGGCAACGGTCGGCGTCGGGCGGCGCGCTCAAAGCACGCCCGATTTCTACCTGAGCAGATTCAGGTTGAAGTGGGCCTTGGTGAATTCCTGAAATTTCTCGACCCCCTTCAGGGCGAGTTGCAGGCGGCCGAGCTCCATCATGTTCAGGCGTTTGAGGGGAATGTAGTTGTCCGGTATGCGCCCTTCCCGCACGGCTTCCACCTGACCGCGGAGGCGCATCAGAACCAGAAAGTCGAAGGTCTCGGCGACGTTGTCGGCCATTTTCTGATCGATCACCTTTTCCTTGACCAGCGCTTCCAGGCGCTGGTGGGTGCTTCCTTCGAGCTTGCCGGCGAGGATGGCCAAGGCCTTGACGCCCTCTGAAATGGCAAAGATACCGGCCTTCTTTATTTCCAGCATTCCCGAATGCTCGCCGCCGCTCTCGCCCTTGATCTTGCCAAACCAGCCCAGGGGGGGCGCAAAACGCAAGGTGCTCTCGACCATGCGCATCAGGAACAGTTTGTCGCGCTGGACGTGCTCGTAGAGTTGCTTCTTGAGTTCCTGTTCGAAGGACGGGTCGCCGTAGATCGTGCGGATGTCGACAAAGGTGCCACAGCTGAGCACGTGTTTCGGCGTTGGCGTGCGTAGCCAGCGGTCGAGTTGTTCGCGCCACTTGCCGATGCTGCGTCGCCACTCCTTGTTCTTGGCCATGATCCCGCCGGGGCAAGGCGGGATGCCGATGGCGATCAGCGAAGCGACCAGTTCTTCCGAAAAGTCCTCGATCCGCGCAATCTCCTCGGGGCCCAGTTCGTCGCCGTAGACAATTGCGTTGTCCTGGTCGGTGAGCAGCGTCTGCTCGCCACGCCCCTCGCTGCCGAGGACGACGAAGGCAAAGCGCGCAGGCAAGTCGGCAAAGCGGTCGGCGCGCATCAGCGCGATCAGCCGCAAGAGAATCTGGTCGTTGAGGTGGGCAATCAGTCGCACCATATCGCGAGTGCTGGTGCCGCTGCCGCTGAGGTGCAGAACCAGGCTCTGGATCCTGCCGTACACCGCTTTCACTTCGTCGAGGTCCTTGGTCGCTTCGATGTCCAGGACCAGTTGATGCGGCGAGTGTGACTGCAGGCGGATGATGTCGCTGTCGGTGATGATTCCCGAGAGTCGGCCCTTGCCATCGACGACCGCCAGCCGATGGATCTTCCTGCGCGACATCCGGTAGAGCGCCTCGTAGAGCAGGTCATTCTCGCCGATCACCGCCAGCGGACTGTTCATGATCGTACTGACGGTGAGCGTCGACGGGTCGATACCCGAGGCGACCACCTTGTTGCGCAGGTCGCGGTCGGTGATGATTCCACTCGGCAGTTTCTGGTCGCAGACCACGACGCTGGAGATGTTCTTGTCGCGCATGATGCGGACCACGTCTACCAGTGCGTCATCCGGTCTGCAGGTGACCACCGCACGCTGGCAGAAGTCCTTTACCGGGCGAAAAAACTGACCTTCCTCAGCCATCGTGTGCTGTTCCTTGTTGTCGGCTTTTTGTTTGGCCCGGCGGCGTGCGACGTGCGTGAGCGAAGCGAACACCGGACGGGAAAGTGCGAGGCGCGATTCTACCACTGGCGACGGGCGCGAGTCTGCTAACGCCCGGTCGTGCACTCGTTTCCCGCGCTGCCCAGCCGACACGCTGCGGCCATCAGCGGCGTGCTGGCGTCAGCGCAGCAGTCGGCTCGTGCCGGCGCATCGCGGAGCCGTGCCATGTGCTCGCTCAGGATCGCCGCAGCCGCCGACGCTTGTGCCTGACGTACCAGTACCAGCCGATGCTGGTCAGCAGGTAACTGGCGAGGCCGATCAGGCTGGCGGTGATCGCCAGGCCGACGACAAGCGGTGTGCCGAGGGCGGTGATGCGCTGCCAGATGCCCGCATCTTTTGCTGGCGGGGCGGTGCCCGCGCTTGGTGTCGGCGGGTCGAGTTTTTCGCCCGTGACCCAGGCGCCGATCCGGTAGGCGGCGAAGTAGACCGGTGCAAAGGTGATCGGGTTGGTGACCAGCGTACTCGCCGCGGCAGCCGGCAGGTTGGCGCGCATTATCACGGCGGCGGCGGCGGCGAACGGGATCTGTGCAATCGGGATCAGCAGGCCGAAAAAGACGCCGATCCCGACCCCCAGCGCCACCCCGCGGCGGGACCAGTGCCAGAGCTTGGGGTGGCCGAGGTACGGCGACAGCCAGCGCAGCCAACGATTGTTGCCAATCTGCTCGCGGGTCGGAATCAGGGCGCGCCAGCGTTCAAGCATCGCTGTCCGGATCCTGGGGCGCTCGGACATCGCTGATCACCAGAACATCGCATTGCGATTCGGCCAGCACGTGTTTGATGACGCTCCCCAGCAACAGCTCGTCGGCCGTGAACCGGCCGTGCTTGCCGACAATGACCAGGTCGCAGGCCTGCTCCTGTTCCACGGCAGCGATCAATTGCGCGGGGTCGCCATGGCGGACCAGCGGTGCATAGTCGCCGGATGCCAGCCCCGCGCTGGCGGCCAGTTGATGGAGTTGTCGCCGCCGCTCCCGGCGCGCAGTCTCTATGTAGCCGTGGATGACGCCATCCTCGACGCCGGCAAAGCGCAGCTTGCCCTCGTAAGGCAGCTCGAAGGCATGCAGCAGCACGATCTCGGCCGTCGGCGCCAGTTGCCGGCCGAGGCGGATGGCCTGTGCGGACGCCGGCGAGAAGTCCACCGGGATCAGCAGGCAGCGGTAGGATTCGTGCGGCGCCTGCTTGACGATCAGCACCGGTCGTCGGAGCGACTTGCGCAGCAGGCGCGAGGCGGTGGACCCGAGCAGGGCATGGCGCAGGAAGGATTCGCCGCGTGCACCGACGACCAGCAGGTCGGCATCGAGCGCATCGGCCTCGTCGGCGATGACCTTCAGGGGCGCTCCGGAAACGATCCGCGCATCGGCCGCGACGCCGCGGTTGTGCGCCGGGTTCGACAGCATTCGTTGCAGCGTTTCCCGGGCATCGTCGGCCAGCCGCTGCTTGATCCTGCCGGTGTCGGCGCCGAGCAGATCCGACAGGCTGTCGAGAGCGTCGAGTTCCGTCGCATGCATTACCGTATAGCGCGCGTTGCTGTCGGCGGCGATAAAAAAGCCACGATCGACCGCATGGCGGGCGGGTGCTGACAGGTCGGTGGCGGCGAGTATTCGGGTGATGGGCTTCATGGTGCATTCTCCTTTGTGCCGATAAACTTGGCAGTGCTGGCGTCGGCGCAATAGAGCGCCGGGGTCAGTGAGCGCTCATGGTTTGGGGTCCGTTCACATGCTGCGCACCTGCAAGCGCCGCAACACCGCTTTCTCCGCTTCGACGGCGAGGAACTTGCCTGCGCCGAGAGCGACGATGACCAGCCAGGACAGCACATCCAGCGCAGCGGTGTGGAACACCTGTTGCAGAGGCGGGGCGTAGGTGAACAGCAGCTGGAAAACGATCAGGATTACGCTGACCCAGAGGGCAACCGGATTGCCGGTGAGGATCTCGCGGTTGAGAGCCGGGGCGGTAAAGTGGCGGACGTTGAAAAGGTACACCAACTCGCCGATGACCAGCATGTTCACTGCCGCCGTACGCGCCACCTCGACGCTGCTGCCGCGTGCCAGTTCCCATTCGAAGACGGTGAAGGTGACCGCGATCATCAGCACGCTCACGTAGGCGATGCGCGCCGCCAGGACGCCGGTAATCAGCGGCTCGCCGGGGCGTCGCGGTGGCCGGAGCATGACGCCAGGCTCGGCTGGTTCGAAGGCCAGGGCCAGCGCCAGGGTGACCGCGGTGATCATGTTCACCCACAGAATCTGGCCGGCGGTGACCGGCAGCGCCAGCCCGAGAAAGACTGCCAGCAGGATCACGCCGGCTTCGCCGCCGTTGGTCGGCAGGATGAACAACAGCGATTTCTTGACGTTGTCGAAGACCACGCGGCCTTCGCGCACGGCGCGCGCGATGGTCGCGAAATTGTCGTCGGTGAGTACCAGGTCGGCCGCTTCGCGGGCGGCATCGGTCCCCTTGAAGCCCATCGCCACGCCGATGTCGGCGGCTTTCAGCGCCGGTGCGTCGTTGACCCCGTCACCAGTCATTGCCACCAGTTCGCCCTGGGCCTGCAGCGCGCCTACCAGGCGCAGCTTGTGCTCCGGGCTGGCACGGGCAAAGACGTCGGTGTCGAGGGCGTGGCGCCGCAGCGCCTCGTCGTCGAGCGCGCCGATCATGTCACCGGTCAGGGCATGATCCGCATTCAACCCCAGTTGCCGGCCGATGGCCGCTGCGGTGACCGCGTGGTCACCGGTAATCATCTTGACGCGCAGGCCGGCGCGCTGGCATTCGGCGACGGCGGCGATCGCTTCCTCGCGCGGGGGGTCGATCAGGCCGATCAGTCCGAGCAAGGTGAAGCGCGGAGCGATGTCGTCCATCGCCAGCGCCGTCGTGTCGGCCGGCATTTGGCGGCGCGCCAGCGCGAGCACTCGCTGTCCCGCACCGGCCGCACGATGCATGCGCGTTTGCCAGGCGTCACGGTCAAGCGGCTGACCGCTGCCATCATCGGTGCACAGGTCGAGCACCCGCTCCGGTGCGCCCTTGAGCAACACGGCGGTGTGTCCGGTGTGGTCATGGTGCAGCGTGGCCATGAAGCGATGTTCCGACTCGAACGGGATCTCGTCGACCCGAGGGTGCGTTTTAGCGAGCTGGGCGGGGTCTAGCCCGGCCTTGCGCGCGAGCGTCAGCAATGCGCCTTCGGTGGGGTCGCCAACGAGTTGCCAGCCGCTATCGGCGCTGCGCTTGAGTTGGGCGTCGTTGCACAACAAGGCGCAGCGGGCCAGTTCCTGCAGGGCCTCGTCGCGCTGCGCGTCTACGGTCGCGCCGTCGCGGCTGAAACCTCCCTCGGGCGCGTAGCCGGCGCCGCTCACTTCCAGGGAATGTGCGGGCAGCATGACGCACACGGCGGTCATCTCGTTCCTGGTCAGCGTGCCGGTCTTGTCCGAGCAGATGACGGTGACCGAACCGAGGGTCTCGACCGCCGGCAGGCGCCGGACGATGGCGTGCTGGCGGGCCATGACGCGGGTGCCGATGGCCAGGACGATGGTGACGATCGCCGGCAGACCTTCGGGGATTGCCGCCACCGCCAGACCGACGACGGCGAGAAAGATCTCCAGCACGGGCATGTCCTGGACCAGATGGCCGTACAGGAAAGTGAGCAGTCCGACGACCAGGATGAACAAGGTGATCTGGCGGGCGAACTGATCGAGCCGGCGGGTGAGCGGCGTCGCCAGGGTGCGCGTAGCCCCGACGAGGAGCCCGATGCGTCCGATCTCGGTCGCCTGTCCGGTGCCGACGACAAGGCCCTGTCCCTGGCCAAAACTGACCACGGTTCCGGAAAACGCCAGGCACAGGCGATCACCGATCGCGGCGTCGGCTGTCACCGCTTGCGTGCGCTTCTCCGCGGGTACCGATTCACCGGTCAAGGCCGCCTCATTGACACGCAGGTTCTTCACCCGCAGCAGGCGCAGGTCGGCCGGAACGCGTGCCCCCGATTCGAGAAAGACGATATCCCCGGGAACCAGCAGCGAGGCGTCGATTTCGTGCCGCTCGCCCTCGCGCAGGACGGTGGCGCGACTGGCCAGCATCGCGCTCACCGCTTCCAGCGCTTTCTCCGCCTTGCCTTCCTGAACGAAACCGATAACGGCGTTGATCAGCACCACGCCGACGATTACTCCGGCGTCGATATAGTCTCCGAGTGCGAAGGTGACGGTGCCGGCAGCCAGCAGCACATAGATCAAAGGGTTGTGGAACTGCAGAGCAAAGCGCAGGCAGGGCCCGCGCCGCTTGGGCGGTGGCAGACGGTTGCGCCCATGTTGTTCGAGACGCTCGGCGGCGCCTTGCTGGCTGAGACCCGTGGCAGCAGCGACCGCCAGCCTGTGCAAGGCATCGGCGACAGGCAGCGAGTGCCAGGCTGGAGAGTTGTCGGATGCTGCACGCGGTATGGACATAGGTCACCTCAAGCGAAAAGCGTCGGATTCCCAACAGGCTTCGGATTTCAAGCTCGACTCACGCGATGAGTTTCCTCCGGAAATTTGTCTTCCGGGCGCCAGGGTACAAGCACAACGGAAACGAAGGAAGTACGGTGTTCACGAGTGGCTTCATGCGTGCCCCGCACTGCTGCGCAGCGCCGCGATGCGTTCGGCCAGCGGCGGGTGGGTCATGAAGAGGCGCTTGATGCCGCCGCCGCCACCGCCGCTGATGCCGAAGGCCGCCATTTTCTCCGGCAGGGGCGCGGGATGCAGCGAATTCAGCCGCTCCAGCGCGGCGATCATGTGCTGCCGCCCGGCGAGCGCGGCGCCGCCCCGGTCGGCGTGGAATTCGCGCTGGCGCGAGAACCACATGACGATGATAGAAGCGAGAACGCCGAGCACCAGTTCGGCGACGATCATGGTGACGAAGAAGGCCGGCCCGTGGCCGCGCTCGGTCTTGAACACGACGCGATCGACCAGGTGGCCGATGACGCGCGAGAGGAACATGACGAAGGTGTTCACCACGCCCTGGATCAGCGCCAGCGTGACCATGTCGCCGTTGGCGACGTGGGCGATTTCATGACCGATGACGGCTTCGGCTTCTCGCTTCGACATCTGCTGCAAGAGGCCGCTGGAAACGGCGACCAGGGAACTGTTCCTGCTCATGCCGGTGGCGAAGGCGTTGACCTCGGGGGTGTCGAAAATGCCCACCTCGGGCATCTTGATGCCGGCTTTGGCCGAGTACGTGCGCACCGTTTCCAGCAGCCACGATTCGGTCGAGTTGGTCGGCGTTTCGATCACCTGCACCCCCATCGCCCGCTTCGCCGACCACTTGGAGATGGCGAGCGAGATGAAGGAACCGCCGAAACCCATGACGGCAGCGAAGATCAGCAGCGAAGTGAGATTCAGGCCATTGGCGTTGAGATAGGGCTCGACGCCCAGGAGGCGCATGCTGACCGACAACACCAGCACGATGGCCATGTTGGTGGCGAGGAAGAGAAAGACGCGTTTCATGGGTTCTCCTTTGCGGTGGGGTCTGACGACGGGGTTTGGAGAAAGCCGGACGGAGCGGTTGCGCCGACCGAGAGCATGGATTGGAGGGCGCGGATTTCATCGCGCAGGCTGCGCATCTCGGCGTGCAGGTCGGCCTCGATGTGCTCGCGGGCCGCTTTCACGGCCAGTCGCGTGTCGTGCTGCTCGGCGTCGGTGTAGCTTTGCATGGCGTTGACGATGATAGCGATGAACAGGTTGAGCATGGTGAAGGTGGCCACCAGGATGAAGGTGACGAAGAAAGCCCAGGCGTAGGGGAAGTTCTCCATCACCGGGCGGGCGATGCCCATCGACCAACTCTCCAGGGTCATGATCTGGAACAGGGTATACAGCGAGCGGCCGAGGTCGCCGAACCATTCCGGGTGGGTCGCGGCGAACAGCTTGGTGGCAATTACCGCGAACACGTAATAGACGATGAGCAGCACCAGGGCGATCGAGCCCAGGCCCGGAATCGCCGCCAGCAAGGCGCCGACCACGCGGCGCATCGACGGCACCATGGTCAAAAGGCGCAACACCCGCAGCACCCGCAGCGCCCGCAGTACGGCCAGCGGCCCGGTCGCCGGGACCAGCGCGATGGTGACCACGGCGAAATCGAATACGCTCCACGGGTCGCGCCAGAAGGCCGCGCGGTGGGCGTAAAGGCGCAAAACGATTTCGACGACGAACACCCCCAGGATGGTGCTGTCCAGCAGGACGATCAGCCCGCCGGCTGCCGCCATCGCGCTGGCCGAGGTTTCCAGCCCCAGCAAGGCGGCATTGAGCAGGATCAGGGCGATGATGAAGTTCTGCACCCGCGGCCGCTCGACCCAGGCGCGTATGCGCTCGCGTGAGTCGCGTGCCCGAGGGTCATTGAGGTTCGTGCTCATGGTCGTTTCAGCGAACCACCAGATAGGCCAGCGCCAGCAGCGCCACCGTTGCCCAGCCCAGGCGGTCCATATGGCGGTGCAGGGCGGCCTCCATGCGCTCACCGCCCCAGGCCATCAGCCCGGCGACGAGGAAAAAACGCGCACCGCGCCCGATCAGCGAAGCGGCGACGAAAGGCAACAGGGCCAGCGACAGGGCGCCGGCGGCCATAGTGAACACCTTGTAGGGAATCGGCGAGAAGCCGGCGATGAACACCGCCCAGAAGCCCCAGCGTTCGAACCAATCGACCGCCGTCTGATAGGCTGGCCAGTAACGGCTGTCCTGCAGCCAGGGAAGTACGGCGTCGATGGCGAAGTGGCCGATGGCGTAGCCGAAGAGCCCGCCGGCGACCGAGGCCAGCGTGGTCAGGAGGGCGAGACGCCAGGCCTGTCGCGGCTGTGCGAGGCACATCGGCGCGAGCATCACGTCCGGCGGGATCGGGAAGAACGAGGACTCGGCAAAACTCATGCCACCCAGATACCAGGGGGCGTGCGGATGCCGCGACCAGATCATGGCCCGGCGATAGAGTGATGAAAACAGTTTCATTGGCGGAACTCGTGGCGTTGGACAGTTTGGCAGGGTGCGAGTGCGGTGGCTACGACGAAGGCATCCCGTACCGCGTGCCGGCTGCCGATCACTATTCCCGAACAGCCGAGATGCCCGGCCAGGGCAATGACCTGATCGACGGCCTCACCCATCGCCACGTGCAGTCGCCACGGCAGGGCTTTCGAAACTGTCGATGCTGGCGGTCAAGGAAGGCTCCCCCCTCTTGCCGCAGGTCAGCGTCATGACCTGGCCGGCGTCCCGTGTTGCCGCCTTCTGCCGCTGCGCAGGAGAACCCGAGCCCATGACGATGGCTGTCAGCGGTCGGTAGGCAGGGCGCTGCACGGCGTTTCCTCGGTGAGCGGTTGTTGCCGAGTGGCTGAGATCATGGGGAAATCGCGTCGCCGCGCCAGGTGGCGATCGAGTGCACGGCCGATGCGTGCGCTGGCGCGGTCGATGGCCAGGTAAAGATCGCTCTGGATATCCTCGACGATCAGGGCAGGAGCGCCCTTGAGGCGCACTTCGATGCCGCAACATCTGTCCTTGCCGCCGCGCGGGCCATCGACCTCGGAAAGGCGGACGACGATGCGCGTGAAGACGTCCCGGCCATGGTTCAGGGCGTGGGCGAGGCGCGCGGCGAGGTGTTGGCGCAGCGCGTCGGTAAGAGGGAGGTCTTGAGCTTGGATTTTCAGGTTCATGGCATTCCGCTGGCTGGACGGGACGACGACAGCTGGATTATGGGCATTGGGCAGGTTCGACACAAATAGATATAACTATGGGTTATGATCGAAAAATACGAACATATGGAGGGCGGCATGCTCAACTACAAGCATTTGCATTACTTCGTCAGTGTCGCCCGCTCGGGTGGTGTCACCCGCGCGGCGGAGCGCCTGCATCTGACGCCGCAGACGCTTTCCGGGCAAATTTCCCAGTTCGAGGAACGGCTCGGCGTGGCGCTGTTCCGGCGCGTCGGGCGCCGACTGGAACTCACCGAAACGGGAAAACTTGCGCTCTCCTACGCCGAGGAGATCTTCCAGACCGGGGCCGAGCTGGAAGACCTGCTGAAGAATGGCGCCGAGGAGCGGTTCATCACCTTCCGCGTCGGCATCGCCGACGTCGTGCCGAAATTCATCGCCCATCGTCTGCTTGCGCCGGTACTGGGACTTCCCACGGCCGTGCGCCTGATCTGTCAGGAGGACCGGCTGGAACGTCTGCTGGCGGATCTGGCGATCCATCGTCTCGACATGGTGCTGGCCGCCCGCCCGATGCCGCCGGGTACGGAGATCAAGGGCTACAGCCATCCGCTAGGCGAATCGGGCGTCGCTTTCATGGCTGCGCCCGCGTTGGCGGCGCGACTGACGGGCGACTTCCCGGACTGCCTGGATGGCGCGCCCTTGCTCCTGCCCGGGCGTGATAGTGCCCTTCACGGCGCCCTGCCGCGCTGGCTGGAGCGCGAGGGGATGCGTGTGCGCATCGTCGGCGAGTTCGACGACAGCGCCTTGATGAAGGCTTTCGGCGAAGCCGGTGCCGGGGTCTTCCCGACGCCAGCGGCCAGCGTCCCGGACGTGACGGCGCATTACCAGGTCGTCAAGCTGGGCGAAACGGAGGAGCTTCGCGAGCGATTTTTCCTCATTTCGGCCGAGCGGCGGTTGACCCATCCCGCAGCGCGGGCGGTCAGCGAGAACGCGCGCAGCGGAGTGTTCACGCCGCCGCAAGGCCCGGCGAACACGACGTCGCAGCAGGATACGCAGCGAGGTTGAAAGGTCGGCCCGGGCGGGGTTTCCTCTCAGTGCGGCCCCGGCTCCTGCTCGCCTGTCTGCGCTGGCTGCCCGGAATTGCGCCCGCTCGATTGCCGATGGAGCGCCGCTTTGGCCAGCAGGTGTGCCGTCACCGGCGCGGTGATGAAGAGGAAGAACAAGGGGGCCAGCTCGTGCAGGCTGATTCCTTCGCTGTCCTGTAGCGAAAAGAAAATCGCCGAAGCGAGCAACGTTGCGCCGACGCCCATGGTCGTGGCTTTGGTCGGGCCGTGCAGACGCATGAGAAAGTCCGGGAGACGGGCGAGACCGACGGAGCCGAGCAGCGCGAACAGCGCGCCGACAATGATCAGCGCGGCGATGATGGCTTCGGTGGCCGCGCTCATTCGCTGATATCTCCACGCAAGAGGAACTTGCACAGCGCGATGGTGCCCACGAAGCCAAGCAGCGCGAGCAGCAGTGCGACCTCGAAGTAGGCGGTGCTGTTGGTGCTGATTCCGTAGAGTACGAGCAGGGCGATGCTGTTGATTCCCAGGGTGTCGAAAGCCAGGATGCGATCGGTCGTGTCCGGGCCGACGAGCAGGCGGTAGACGTTCAGCGCCAGTGCGCTGGCAATCATGACGAAAGCGATTTCGACGGCGGCATTCAGCATGCAAACATCTCCTTGAGGGCCTGTTCGTAGCGCTCCTTGATCTCGCTGATCAGCGCCTCCGGATTGGGCGCGTCGAGGGCGTGTACCAGCAGCACCCAGCGCTGCTGGTCGACGTCGATCGATACCGTTCCCGGGGTCAAGGACACGATACTCCCCAGTAGCGTGGCGATAAACGGGTCGCGCAGATCGAGGGGTACCTCGACGAAAGCCGGTGACAGCCGGTGTAGCGGCCCGATGATCTGGCGCGCAACGCGCCAGTTGGCGGTGACGATGTCGAGTCCGAAGAGACCCATGAAGCGCAATGCCCGCCAGGGACGGACGAGCGGCGGGGGGTCGGGCCAGAAGTCATGGGTCAGCAAGGGGATGACGATTGCCAACACGGCGCCGAGGACGAGCACGCCCAACGATGCGGCGTTGGTGATCACCGCCCAGAGCAGGAACACCATCAGCGACAGGCGCGGGTGTGGCAGGATGGCGCGCATCATGGTCTTGTCCCGTGGCCGGTGGTCGTTGCGCCTGCTCCGAGAACGCCCGTCACGTAGGCGCCAGGTGCATGCAGTTGAGCGGATGCGCGCGCGGCGTAGTCGGCTAGCGGGCGCGCACCGACCGCCAGCAGCGGCCCGGCAGCGACCAGCAGCAGGGTCGCCGTCGCCCGTTGCCAGCCGACGGGCTCGCCCGGCAGCGATCTCGCCGCCGCCTTGTGTTTCCAGATCAGATAGCAGCCGTCACGGGCCAGCGCGGCCATGACGATGAAACCCGAGATCAGTATCACTACCCAGATAGCGCTTCCCGCTTCGACGTCGCGCGTGCTGGTCAACAGCATCAGCTTGCCGACGAAGCCGGAAAACGGGGGCAGGGCGGCGGCCGTGGTGGCCACGATCAGGAAGGCGATTTTCAGCCAGGTGGCGCGCAGTGGCGGGCCGGCCAGGAACTGGTCGGCGACCTTGCCGCGCTGCTCGGCGATCAGGCCTGCGAGCAGGAAGAAAGCGGCGCCGGCAAGGGTCGATTGCAGCAGGTAGTAGAGCGCTGCGGCGCTGACTTCGGTACTTGCCTGCGCGGGCGTCACCAGCAGGGTGCCGGCCGACAGCAGGACCAGCCACGCGATAAGCGCCTGCAGGCGGGCGGCAGCCAGCGCGCCGAGGGCGGCGAAGGCGACGGTGGCCAGCGCCAGGGTGGTCAACCAGTTGTCGAGAAGGTCGGGCATCACCGGTTCGAGGGCGATCGCCTGTACGCGCAGGATGGCGACGATGCCGACCTTGGTCATGATCGCAAAGAGCGCGGCCACCGGTGCGCCGGCAGCGCTATAGGTGTGTGGCAGCCAGAACGATAGCGGCAACAGACCGGCCTTCAGTGCGAAGACCGCGATCAGCAGTGCGAAGGCCAGTCTGGCGAGTGCACGATCATGGCCGGGCAGGGTCAGAACGCGCGCTACATCGGCCAGGTTCAGCGTGCCCAGCGTGCCGTAGATCAAGCCCAGCGCGATCAGGAAAAGCGCCGAGCCGACCAGATTGAGCACCACGTAGGTGATCCCGGCGCGCGTGCGGGCCAGGCCGCCGCCGTGCGCGAGCAGCACGTAGGAGGCGAGCAGCATGATTTCGAAGAAGACGAAGAGGTTGAACAGGTCGCCGGTGAGAAACGCGCCGAGCAGGCCGAGCAGTTGAAACTGGAACAAGGGGTGGAAGTGAATCCCCTCGTCGTCGAAGCCGGCGCTGGCATAGAGCAGGACCACGAAGCCGAGCACGGCGGTGAGCAGGGTCATTGCGGCGGCCAGGCGGTCGACGACGAGGACAATGCCAAAGGGCGCCGGCCAGTCGCCAAGGGCATAGACGCGCAGCACGCCGTCGTCGGCGAGCAGCGTCAGCCAGCTGGCGACGAGCACGAGGAGCGCCGTGGCCAGCAGTCCGACCGCGCGCTGGAACGAGAGGCGGCCGGACGCCATCTGCAGCAGCGCTGCAGCCAGGGGGATCAGAAGCGGCAGAATGGGCGCGTTGGCGTTCATGGTCCCTTGTGGGCGTCGACGTGGTCGGCTCCCGATTCGGATAAGGCGCGCAAGGCAAGGATCGCCAGATAGGCGGTCATCCCGAAACCGATAACGATGGCGGTGAGCACCAGTGCCTGCGGCAAGGGGTCGGCATAGCTTGCGCCGGCGCGAATCAGCGGCGGGGCATCGATGCGCAGGCGGCCGCTGGCAAAGAGAAAGAGGTTCACCGCGTAGGACAGCAGGGTCAGGCCGAGCAGGACGGGGAAAGTGCGCGAGCGCAGGATGAGGAACACGCCGCAAGCGGTGAGCACGCCGATGGCAATCGACAGCAAGACTTCCATCAGTTCCCCGCCTCCTGGTTGTGTGCGCGTGCCGATAGTCGGCCCAGGCCGGAAAGTACCGTCACCACGACGGTGACCACCACTACATATACACCGAGATCGAAGATCATCGCCGAAGCCAGTTCGAACTCGCCGATCAGCGGCAGCGAGACATGGCCGTGGGCAGTGGTCAGAAAAGGCCGCTCGAAGAGCCAGCTCGCCATTCCCACTCCGCTTGCCAGCAGCAGCCCCAGCGAGAGCAGCCCGGCCGAATTGCGTGGCATGCGTCGCTGCGCAAAGACGTTGCCATTGGCCAGGTATTGCACGACCAGCGCGACGCTGGTGATCAGGCCGGCGACGAAACCACCGCCGGGCACGTTGTGTCCGCGCAGGAAGATGTAGACCGAAATGGTCAGCGACAAGGGCAGCAAGGGGCGCATCATCATCGCTAGAAATAGCGGGTGGGCTTCGCTCGACCAGGGGCGTCCATCGCTATCGAGTCGTGGTGCGGTCAGGATCAGCCGGTCGAGGAGCGCGTGGGAAGCCAGGGCGACCAGGGCCAGGACGGTGATTTCGCCGAGAGTATCGAAACCTCGGAAGTCCACCAGGATCACATTGACGACGTTCGTACCGCCGCCGCCGGGAACCGCTTCGCGAAGATAGAAACCGGAAATCGTCGCGAACGGTGCGGCGAGCATCTGCAGGGTAATCAGCGCCATGCCGCCGCCGGCAAACATGGCCAGCAGCAGGTCGCGTGTCAGGCGACTGGCACTGCTTCTCGGCGCTTCGCGTACAGGAAGAAAGTAGAGTACCAGCAGCATCAGAATGATGGTTCCTGTCTCGACCGCCAACTGGGTCAGCGCCAGGTCGGGTGCCGACAGGCGGACGAAGATCAGCGCCACGATCAGGCCGACGATGCCGACGAGAATCACGGCCAGCAAGCGTTTCCGATACAGCAGCGTGCCACCCATGCTGCCCACCAGCAGCGCGAACAGGGCGAGGTAGGCTGCTTCGCCAGCGGGTTGGCTGGGTAGCCGGACAGTCGCGGCAGGCCCCGAGAAGAACGCCCAGCTGCCGAGCACCAGGATGAAACTGAATAACAGCGCGTTGTAGCGCTGCAGAGAGCCGTTGTCGAGCAGCGCGACGAGGCGTCGCGCAGCGCCGGCGAGCAGCCGGTAGCCGCGTTCGAAGGCCGTGCGCGGGCGTAGTGGCGGCAGCTGTTCCTGCCACGCAAAGAGCGGACCGCGCATTGCGTAGATGAAAACGCCACCGGCTAGCGCCAGCAGGCTCATCATCAAGGGCCGATTGAAGCCGTGCCACAGCGCCAGTTCGAATTCCGGCAATGGCGCCTGCAACGCGGCGGCGGCGGCGACGTCAAGCAGCGGCGCGACGGTCCATCCGGGAAAGACGCCGACGAGCAGACAAAGGAGCACCAGCAGTTCGATCGGCGCACGCATCCAGCGGGGTGGCTCGTGCGGCTGGCGCGGCAGGTCGATCGGCTCGCCATTGAAGAAGACGTCGTGCACGAAGCGCAGGGAGTAGGCGACGGCAAGCATGCCGGCGATCGTGGCGACCAGCGGCAGCAGCCAGGAGACGGCTTCGAACTGCGGGTGACCGACCGTTTCGGCGAAGAACATCTCCTTGCTCAGGAAGCCGTTCAGCAGCGGTACGCCGGCCATCGAGCCGGCGGCAATGATGGCCAGGGCGGCAGTGATCGGCATGCGCTTGAACATGCCATTGACGCGGCGCATGTCGCGTGTGCCGCATTCGTGGTCGATGACCCCGGCGGCCATGAACAGCGAGGCCTTGAAAATCGCGTGGTTGATGATGTGGAAGACGCCAGCGACGATGGACAGCGGCGTGTCGAGGCCGAACAGCAGGGTGATCAGACCCAGGTGACTGATCGTCGAGTAGGCGAGCAGGCCCTTGATATCGTGTCGAAAGAGCGCCGTCGCCGCGGAATAGACCAGGGTCACCGCGCCGGTGCCGCTGACCAGCCAGAACCAGGCGTCGGTACCGCCGAGTGCCGGATGCAGGCGGGCGAGCAGGAAGACGCCCGCCTTGACCATGGTCGCCGAATGCAGGTAGGCCGATACCGGCGTCGGCGCCGACATCGCGTTCGGCAACCAGAAGTGGAAGGGGAACTGCGCCGACTTGGTAAACGCGCCGAGCAGGATGAGGATCAGCGTCGGTATGTAGAGTGCGTGTGCGCGAATCTGATCGCCGGCCGCGAGAATCACCGAAAGCTCGTAGCTGCCGGCGATATGGCCAAGGAGGAGGATGCCGGCGAGCAGTGCTAGGCCGCCGCCGCCGGTGACCGCCAGGGCCATGCGGGCACCAATCCGCGACTCGTACTTGTCGTGGCTGTAGGCGACGAGCAGGAACGACGAGAGACTGGTGATCTCCCAGAAAACGAGGAGCAGGAGCAGGTTTTCGGAAAGCACGACGCCGAGCATCGCGGCCATGAAGAGGAGCAGAATCGAATAGAAGCGCCCCATGCGGTCGCTGCCCGGCAGATAGTAGAACGCATAGAGCACGACGAGCAGGCCGATGCCGCAAATCAGCAGGCTGAAGAGCAGCCCGAGACCATCCATGCGCAGGCCGAGGTCCAGTCCGTAGGTGGGAAGCCAGTGCACGCGTGCGACCTGCGTTTCGCCGGCGAAGACGGCGGGCGCCAGCCGCAGCACCAGCGCGAGGCAGGTGCCGATCACCGCTGCCGCGGCCACGGTGGCGGCGACGCGTCCGAAGCGCTGCAGCAGCAGCGGCAGCAGGAAAGTGGCAAAGGCCATGCCGGGAATGGCCAGGAGCAGCAGGTTCGAATTCACAAAGGCCGATCCAGGAGTGAATTGTCCGGGGGTGACTCGGAGGTGCCGAAGATGCGACTATTACAGAAACTGGAGTTGTCCGCTGGCTTCATCGCAGGGAGTGTTCTGCTCGCCAGCATCGCAGGTCCTGGCGGAGCACAACAGCGGTGTCGCTGGGCCGGATTATAGCCGTCTGCTGAATCTGGTGGCCGACGCGAAGTCAGTGGCCGCTCCGGGCAGGCGGGCTGCGTCATCGCGCCGAAACATTGGCGGCGTAGTCTGCCGGCTGTCCTTCTCACTGCCCACACGAGCCCAAGCCAATGAGCGACCACCTCAGCAAACAGTTCGATCTGGAACTTGAACACATTCGCACGCGCCTCCTGCAGATGGGTGGCCTGGTCGAAAATCAGGTGCAGGCGGCGATCGATGCCTTCAGCAGCGGCAATCTGGAGGCGATGCAGCAGGTGATCGACAGGGACTGCGAAGTGGACGCCAACGAGGTTGGCATCGACGAGGACTGTACGCTGTTGATCGCTCGCCGGCAGCCGACGGCACGCGATCTGCGCCTGGTGATGGCCGTCTCACGAATTGTCACCGACCTCGAGCGTGTCGGCGACAAGGCGGCGAAAATCGCCAATATGTCACGCAAGCTGCACCAGGGCGGTAACCAGCGCATCCCGCGCCTGTCCGATATCCGGCATTGCGGCCGCCTGGCCACCGACATGTTGCAGAGCGCCCTCGATTCGCTGGCGCGGATGGATGTCGCCGCGGCACGGCAGGTCATCGGTGCGGACAAGGCGATCGATGCCGCGTTCAACGCGATCCTGAGGCAGTTGATCACTTACATGATGGAGGACCCGCGGACGATCAGCGAGGCACTGGACATCATCTGGATTGCCAAGGCCATCGAACGGGTCGGCGATCACGCGGCGAACATTGCCGAAAACGTGATCTACATCGTCAGCGGCGTAGACGTTCGGCATAGCGGGGCGGCGCGCAAGGTGGCGAGCGAGTGATGACGCGCACGAAGGCCAGTTTGCCGCAGGTTCTTGTCGTCGAGGACGACAAGGGAATTCAGGAATTGCTGCGCTTTACGCTGCTGCGCGGTGGCTATGAGCCGCTCTGCGCAGACAGCGCCGAGCAAGCCGAGACCTTGTTGCGCGAGACGCTGCCGGAGCTCGCGCTGGTTGACTGGATGCTGCCCGGGAAGTCGGGTCTGGCGCTGATTGGCCGGCTGCGCGGCGAGGCTCGCACGCGCGGCCTGCCGGTCATCCTGCTCACCGCGCGTGGTGAGGAACCGGACCGCGTCGCCGGGCTCGAAGGTGGTGCCGACGATTACATCGTCAAGCCCTTCAGTCCGAAAGAGCTTCTCGCCCGCGTGCAGGCAGTGCTGCGGCGTTGCGCTCCGGAGTTCGTCAAGGGGACGCTGCAAGCCGGGCCGATTGAGCTCGATACGGTCAGTCACGCGGCAAGTGTCGATGGCCAGCGAATCAGCCTGACGCCGACCGAGTTCCGGCTGCTGCGCTTTCTGATGGCCAACCCTGGCCGCGTCTACACGCGGCAGCAGTTGCTCGACAACGTCTGGGGCGATCACGTCTATATCGAAGACCGTACGGTGGATATTCACATTCGCCGCCTGCGCGTTGCGCTCGGCGCTGCGGCCGAGTCGATGGTGGAAACCGTTCGCGGTGCCGGTTATAAACTCGCATCTCGGTCCGGGTCGAACCCGCTGGACTCATGAGCCGGCGTGGGTCGTGGTTTGCAAGGTTTCTGCTCACCGGTCTGCTGCCGATTCTTGGCCTCGCCCTGCTGGCCTGGATCAGCCAGGGTGCAGCGTGGGGCTGGGCGGTTGCAGCGCTCGGCTTCGCCGTGCTGGCTTGCGTGCACGCCAGGCAGTTGGTGGCACTGCTCGCGTGGCTGGACGCTCCCGAGAAGCGCGCGTTTCCGCACGCCGGTGGCGCCTGGGGCGAAGTCCTGGGCAAGCTCTCGGGAAGGCTGCGTGACGATACGCGCGGTCGCCAGGAAGTCGAGGCGACGCTGCACTCATTCCGCGGTGCCATGGACGCCGTCCCCGATGGCCTGGTGATTGTCGACGCCAGCCATCGCATCCACTGGAGCAATCGCGCCGCCGGCGCGCATCTGGGAATTCATTTGCCGCGCGATAGCGGCGTGATCATCGAGCACCTGGTCCGTACGCCGGGCTTCGCCGAGTACCTGGCCAGTCCGGATGTGCACAGCCCCTTTGTCCTGCAGGCGCCGGCGGCGCGGACGCGCATCTACACCATCCGGGTCGTTCCCCTCGGTGATGCCAACAAGCTGCTGGTCAGCCTGGACGTGACCGATGCCCGGCGCGTGGAATCGATGCGCAGTACCTTCGTGGCCAACGTTTCTCACGAATTGCGCACGCCATTGACCGTGGTCCGTGGTTTTCTCGAGTATTTCACCGACGACGGGGTGGTCGACGGCGAGCAGCGCCAGCAGTTCGCGCGCCTGATGAGTGATCAGACCGCACGCATGTTGACGCTGGTCGACGACCTGCTGACCCTCTCGCGGCTGGAAGCGGAGGACGCGCCGGCGAGCGAAGAGGATGTCGATATGGCGAATCTTCTCGCGCAACTGCAAGCCGAAGGGAAAAGCCTCAGTGACGGTCGCCATCGTCTGGACGTGAATTGCCTGGGACCGGCCTTGCGCGGCAACCGCAAGGAGCTGCACAGCGCTTTCGGCAACCTGGTTTCCAATGCCATTCGCTATACGCCCGCGGGTGGCGAGATCGCTATCGAATGGGCCATGCACGAGGGGGTGGGCGTGTTTTCGGTTCGCGATTCCGGTGTCGGTGTGGCTGCCGAACACCTGCCACGGCTGACCGAGCGCTTTTACCGCGTCGATCGCGGTCGCTCGCGCGACACCGGCGGCACGGGTCTGGGCCTGGCGATCGTCAAGCATATCCTCCTGCGCCATCAGGCGAGCTTGAGCATCGACTCGGAAGTCGGGGCCGGCAGCACCTTTCGCGCCGCATTTCCGGACTGGCGCTTACCAGCGGCGAAGTGAGGCCGAGCTCGAGGCGACGCCTTGCTCCCGTCCAGGCGTCGTCGCGGTGTGCCTCGATCAGCCACCGCCTGGAAAATCGGCGGGCAATCGTCGCGTCGGGTCGTGGTGGTGGTGGCGGTTGAAAGGTTCCTCGTCAGGGAATTCGGGCGCCAGAACTGCCGGCTCGAATGCTTGCGGCTCGGCCGTCGCTGCGCCGAGACCGAGCTCGATCTGATCAGCGATATGCTTGATGCCGGCTAGCACTCCGGTGTCCGGATCGTCAACCAGCTGCCGCCACATCGCCGTCTGTGCCGAATCCAGGGTCGCGCGCAGCTGTGCTTCGAGCGCCGGCTTCTCCTGCGCGTGGGCGATGGCGCCAACGCCGGCGGCGCCCAGCGAGAGGACCATCCCGGCGACACCGCCGACGGCCGCCGCGGCAGCGCTGGCGCCGCCGCTGATCGCCATCTGGTCGATGAGTTTTCTTGCCGCGCGTTCGGCGATTGGCGATATCCGCGCCGCCACGGGCCCGGCGACGACGCGCGAACGCCCCTCGTGCAGGCGCGCCAGCAAGCTTGCATAGGCCGGCAGCCGGCCAACTGGCTGGCTATGCACAAGGTCATAGAGCGAGGCGTCTGGCGCGGCGGGTGTCGCGGCAGCAATGGCCGAAAGGGCCTTCAGTCTGCGCTCGAATTGGGCTCTTGGTACGCCATGGCGCCGCGGCATACCCTGCAGCTGCTCGGCGAGGAGCTTGACGTACAGGTTGGTCGCCTGTTCGGTGACCACGTCGGGGTCGATCTCCTCGGACGCCGGTTCGAGGACCCGCTCGGCGTATTCCTCCTGCAGATACGCGGCCAGGCGTCGTACACTTGCATCGTTGCCATCGCCATCGCCATCGCCATCGCTGCCCCCGTCCCCCATTTTGTACCAGGCAACTTTGATCGACAGCCATTGCTGGGTCCAATAGCCGGTATACCAGGGGATGAAGTCTTCTTCGCCAAGCTCGCGCACGCGGCGCATCCATCCGTCCATCAAGCCGCGCGCAAAGTTCTCGGCCGACTCCCAGGCCACCCGCGACGCGGCGGCAATGTCGTCATCGACCTGCTGCCAGGTGCTTGCGGATACATGGGGCGCGGGAGCCCGCTCGGGCGGCGGTTCGGGAGTTGCGCAGCCGAGCACGGAGAGCAGCAATGCGACGACCAGTGAATGGGCCGTCAGGAGCAGGGTTCTGTAGTATGAAATCGACACGTTTTGCCTGACCACCTATGTGCATGTCAGAACGGGTGCTTCCACACCGGCTGTCACTGATGCAATTATAGTGGGCGAGCAAAGTGCGCCTGGCTCCGAATTCCCGAGCGGCGGGAACGAGCGGCGGCCGGCCCTGCCGCGAGGCTGCGTTACCACAAGGAGAGACTATGAACACGCTTCGTCTGCTGGTTGCTCTGTGCTGCCTGTTTGCTTTGCCAGCGCTTCAGGCAGCCGACGACCTGAAGGCGTTTCCCGCCGCGGAGCAGGGGATGGTTCGCCATGTCCTGCGGCTGCCGCCGCAGGGGGAGGAAGACGAGGCCGATCTGAAGATCGAGCTGGTTGTCGGCAGGACGCTCGAGGTCGATGCGCACAATCGCTACTTCTTCGCTGGCCAGATCGCCAAGGAAACCATCAGCGGCTGGGGATTTCCGCGCTTCATCGTCAGTCCGTTGGGGCCATTGGCGGGCACCTTGATGGCCGTCGATGCGGATACGCCGAAAGTCAGGCGCTTCGTCGCTCTCGGTGGCGAACCGTATCTCATGCGCTACAACAGTCGCCTGCCGATCGTCGTTTACGCGCCCGAAGGCGTCGAAGTCCGTTATCGATTGTGGCGCGCCAGCCCCGGGACGACCGTGATCGACAGGGGGTGAGCAGGCGCGGCAGGCCGACGATCATCCAACGGGCGGGCAGCTTCGTTGCGCGAGTGCGAACCTTCCCGTTTCCGTTGCCCTCGAGCGTATCGAAGGCATTCTGCTTGCCGGTCGGCGTGGGTCAGGCGGTCATTGCCTCGGCGCCGTGCCGGCTGCTTAGCCAGGCAGAGAAGTCAGCGCCAAGTTCGGGGTGTGTCTCGCCGAGCACGACGCTGGCCTGCATCAGGCCGAGCTTGCTGCCGCAGTCGTAGCGCGTGCCGTGGTAGCGGTAAGCGAGGACCTGCTCGGTGTTGAGCAGCGCGGCGATGCCATCGGTGAGCTGAATTTCGCCGCCAGCGCCGCGCGGCTGCTGGCGAATCAGGTCAAAGACCGCCGGCGTCAGGACGTAGCGCCCGGCTACCGCCAGGTTCGAGGGGGCGACGTTCGGCTGGGGCTTCTCGACCAGGCCACTGATTTCCACCAGATCTGCCCCCATTGCCTGCCCCTTGACGATCCCGTAGCGGTGCGTCTGGTTTCTCGGTACCTCCTGCACGGCGAGGATACTGCACTGGTGTGCGGCGAACAGTTCGGTCATCTGTTGCATGATCGGGGGCTCGCCGATCATCAGGTCGTCGGCGAGCAGGACGGCAAAGGGTTCGCCGCGAACCAGACGCTCGGCGCACAACACCGCATGGCCGAGACCCAGCGCCCGCGGCTGGCGCACGTAGACGCAGTCCATGTCGTCGGGCTTGATCGAGTGCACCAGCGCCATCAGCGCGTCCTTGCCGCCGCTGGCGAGTTCTGCCTCCAACTCGTAGGCGGTGTCGAAGTGGTCTTCGATGGCCCGCTTGTTGCGGCCAGTGACGAAGATCATCTCGCGGATTCCAGCGGCGTAGGCTTCTTCGACCGCGTACTGGATCAGCGGTTTGTCCACCACCGCGAGCATTTCCTTGGGGCTGGCCTTGGTCGCTGGCAGAAAGCGCGTACCCAGCCCGGCGACCGGGAAGACTGCTTTCTGAACCAGCAAGTTGTTGTTCTTGGGAGTCATCAGGGTCTCCAGATTGAGTGGTTTGGCGGGGTCGTGGCGTCGTCCTGCCCTGCAGCGCTCGGCTCGTCGACGATCCGCCAATTGTGCCAATCATGGCTTCGGTCAGGTGTGATTTTATCCTCGGCGAGGAGCAACAGGCCCCCGGCTGGATCGACAAAGCCCTCGCGACCTGGGTCAGCTTGCGAAAACGGCGGCCCGATCGGCGGTCCACGCCATGCCGCCGATGACGGCCATTGCCGAGACAATGACGAGCAGCACGCAGCTCGCGAAGTATAGCCTCGGGTGCGCTTCGCGGTCGGCGATCGCCAGGATGTGCAGGGCTCCCCAGGTGACCGCCATGCCAATGAGTAGCGGGATGCCAAGAACCTGCCACTCGACGCTGTTCAGCGACAGCATGCGGCTCTCGCCCCACGGTACGGCGAGAAAGACGCCGAAGGTCCAGAACAGCGCGACGCTGCCTGTGGCGCAGAGTAGCGCGACGCTGCGGGTGATCCACTTTTCCATTCGGTTTCCTTGCCGTTCATTGGTTGCGCTGGCGGTGTCGCGGTTCGCGAAAACAGGGTCGTCGCAGCGCCGGATCACGGTTTCATCAGGATGACGCATCGGCTCGACGGTCAATAGATGAAGCGCTCGCGCAGGTCGTCGAGATTCAGCGCGTGCAGGATCTGTTCCAGTCGCGTGCCGGCGTTGCCGCGTGCCTGGCCGGTATGCCTGGCGATGATCAACTCGTTTTTCAGCGAGTGTTCCCAGCCGACGAGTTCGGTGACCGTCAGCTGATAGCCGCGCGCTTCGAGTTGCAGGCAGCGCAGGGCGTTGGTCAGCTGGCTGCCGAACTCTCGCGTGTGTATCGGATGACGCCAGATTTCCGACAGCGGTGTCTTGGCGAAGGACTCGTTTTTCTTGCTGCGCAGCTGTGCGGCGACTTCCGCCTGACAGCAGGGGACAAGAACAATGAACCGCGCCTGTTTCTCGAAGGCGAAGCGAATGGCGTCGTCGGTGGCGGTGTCGCAGGCGTGTAGCGCGGTGACGATGTCGATTCTCTCGGGCAGGGCTGGGGAATCGATGGCGTTTTCGACGCACAGGTTGAGGAAAGACATGCGCGTGAAGCCGAGTCGCTGGGCCAGCTGGCGCGAACGATCGACCAGTTCCGGTCGCGCTTCGACGCCGTAGATATGGCCGTCGTGCCGGGCCTTGAAGAACAGGTCGTAGAGGATGAAGCCGAGGTACGACTTGCCGGCGCCGTGGTCGGCAAGGGTCAGGCTGCTGTCGGAGGCGACGAGTTCGGCGAGCAGGGGCTCGATGAAGTGGAACAGGTGGTGGACCTGTTTGAGCTTGCGGCGGCTGTCCTGGTTCAGCTTGCCGTCGCGGGTCAGCAGGTGCAGTTCCTTGAGCAGTTCGATCGACTGTCCGGGCCTGATTTCGGGGGGCGGCGGCAAGTTTGTCCTGAGCTGGGTTGACGAGAAACCAGCATTCTAGCGCCCTTGGCTGATCGCGGGGCGGCAGCACAGGTGGCAGGAGGGCGGCAGGACGGTGGCCGAAGCGCGGCAGGAACGGTCAAGCGGTGGGATAATGGCCGCTCTTTCAGTCAGTCTTTGGATCGTGCATGGCCATCCAGTGGTTTCCCGGACACATGAACTCGGCGCGCAAGAAGGCGGCGGAGACGATGGCGTCGATCGACGTGGTCATCGAGCTGCTTGATGCACGTATGCCAGAGGCGAGCACCAATCCGCTGGTCCGCGAACTTCGCGTGCACCGTCAGCGTCCCTGTCTGAAGGTGCTCAACAAGGCCGACCTCGCTGATCCGGCGGTGACCGCGGCGTGGATCGATCACTACAACCGGCAGGATGGCGTGCGCGCGGTCGCGCTGTCGTGCCGCAAGCCCGGAGACGCAACGCGCCTGCCGACGCTGTGCCAGACGCTGGCGCCGCATCGCAACGACAACGTCAAGCCGCTGCGGATGTTGATCATGGGCGTTCCCAACGTCGGCAAGTCGACGCTGATGAACGTTCTCTTCAAGCGCAAGATTGCCAAGGTCGGTGACGAACCGGCGGTCACTCGCCAGCAACAGACCTCGCAGCTGGACGTTCGTCACTCGATTACCGATATGCCGGGGCTGATGTGGGCGAAGATCGACTATCCGAGCGATGGTCTGATGCTCGCTGCCGGCAATGCGATCGGTCGCAATGCAATGATCGATGAAGAAGTGGCGAGCTTCCTCGCCGGCGTGCTGCTGGCGCGCTACCCGGCGCTGCTGGCCAGCCGTTACGGTTTGCCGAGCGCTGAACTCGCCAGGCTCGACGCGGCGGACGTGATCGAGCGGATTGCCGTGCGGCGCGGCCTGCGCCTGCGCGGCGGTGACGCCGATCTCGAAAAAGCGGCGAAGGTGTTGCTGCAGGACTATCGCGACGGCATACTCGGGCGGGTGAGCCTGGAGACGCCGGCAACGCGGCGGCTGATGCTGGCCAGTCAAGCGCCGCTGGATGCTTCCCGACCGGCGGCCGCGGCGGAGCGGGTGTCCGATCCCCGGCGCCAGGAAAATTCGCCGGCGAGCCCGCCTGGCGACACTGCGCCGTAGGCCTCGCGCGACGGCATCTTCAGCGCGATCGTCGCCGTCGGCGCTCACCATCCATGTTCCATTTCCTTCCCGCCCCACTGCTTGGCCTGATCGCTTCCTTGCTACTCGGGCTCAACACCCTCGTCTGGGTGCCGATCCTGGTCTCCTTGGCGGTCGTCAAATTGCTCCTGCCATTCAAAGCGCTGCGTCTGCGTCTGGACCCGCTTCTGGTGCACATTGCCGAGGCGTGGATCGCCGGCAACAGCGGCTGGATGCGCCTCACGCAGAAAACGGTCTGGGACATCGAGGGGGGTGACGGACTCGACCGGCACGGCTGGTATCTGGTCAATTGCAATCATCAGTCGTGGGTCGATATTCTCGTCTTGCAACGCTTGCTGACCGGGCGTATTCCTCTGCTCAAGTTCTTTCTCAAGAGGCAGTTGCTATGGGTGCCGGTGATCGGTCTGGCGTGGTGGGCTCTCGATTTTCCGTTCATGCGCCGGCACAGTGAGCAGTCATTGGAGAAGAATCCGGAGTTGCGTGGCCGCGACCAGGAGGCGACGCGCAGGGCGTGCGCGAGGTTTGCGCTGATTCCGACCAGTGTCATGAATTTCTGCGAGGGGACGCGCTTTACCCCCGCCAAGCAGCGGCGGCAGCAGTCGCCGTACCGTCACCTGCTGCGACCGAAGGCCGGTGGCATCGCGCTGGCCCTGAACGCGATGGGCGACAAGTTCCAGGCCATCCTCGACGTGACCATCGTTTATCCTGACGGGGTGCCGAATTTCTGGGCGTTTCTGTGCGGGCGCGTGGCCTGCGTGCGTGTGCGTGTGCGTCGCCTGCCGGTGCCAACGCATCTGGTGAAAGCCGATTACGCCAGTGACCCGGCGGTGCGTGAGGCGTTCCAGCAGTGGCTGCAGCAAATCTGGCAGGAGAAGGATCGGCAGATCGACGCGCTGCTGGCGCAGCGATCGTGTTGAGCAGTTACCGAGCACTTGCCTGTTGCCAGCGAGCGGGGCGGGCGGTCAAGGTACTGCGAAACAAGTGCCCTGGTAGCAGGCGTCGTCAGGCAGCGCAGGCACCAGCAGGAAATAGTTCGTTTGGTCGCCACTTGCGGGTGCTTTGTGCCTTGCCTGTCAGGCCAGTGATGGCATAATTGCCGGGCAATGCCCATTCCTCTCATCAAGCTGTTTAGAAGGCAGGTTTTATGTCCATGTCACTAGGCCGGGTAATCGCCGTTGTTTCGCAGAAAGGCGGGGCCGGGAAGACGACGGTTGCCATGCAACTGGGCGGCGGCTTCCATGCACTCGGCGCTTCAGTGTTGCTGGTTGACCTCGATCCTCAGGAGAGTGCGTTTCGCTGGGCGGAATCGGCCCCTTTGCTCGACTCTGATCTGCAACTCGATGTGCGCAAGATGTCCGGGCTCGAGCTGATAAAGCACGTCGGCGAGTTGCAGCGGGAGGCCGACTACGTGATCCTCGACACGCCGCCGTCGATCTACCATCCCTCGACGCTGGCGGCGCTGGCGGTGGCGCATCTGGCGGTGATCCCGGCGGTGCCCAGCCCGACCGATCTATGGTCTACGCTGGCCGTCGAGCGACTGATCCTGACACGCATGGAGCAGAGCCATCGTCTGCACGGATGCATCGTGCCGAACCGCGTGCAGAACACCGCGCTGGCGACGGATGTGCTTGAACTGTTGCACGAATTTACCTTGCCGATTCTCGATGCTATGCTCTGCCAGCGTAATGCCTATGCGCAAAGTGCGGTGATCGGTGCATCCGTTTTTCAGCTGGGATCAGGAGCTGACGCCGCACAGGAAGAAGTGCGCAAGCTGATTGCCGCCGTTCTTAAACAATTGGGAGAAAATTGATGACAACATCCTCACGTACCAGCAGCAACAAAAGCGCCTTGCGCGCCAGCCTGAAGAAGGAAGACGATTCGCTGGCCGGTCGCCTGGCGGGGACTGACGCTCCCCTGGAGGCCACGATTCAGGCCACTGCAGCCGAGTCTGAACCGGCCACGGGCGCTGCTGCCGTTACTGCTCCCAGCGCACCGGCGCGGCGGGCAGCGGCACGGCCGGCGGCGGCGAAAGCGCCTGCTGCCCGGACGGCTGCGACGGCCAGAAAAGCGCCTGCCCAGGCGCCGGCGGTCGATCCAGCAGCAGCACCGAAGGCAAGACCGGCGAGCAGGAAAGTCGCCGCTACTGGCGCCGAGCCACGAACGAGGGCTCCCAAGCCGGTAACGGGGACCGTCGAGATGCTCGAGAAGGTGGCCAAGCAGAAGCGCGACAAGCTGGTCAGCTACTCGGTCAAGCTATTGCAGAGTGAGGAAGCCGCGATCGAAGCCCTGCGCGACGAGTTGTCCAGGGTTGCCGGTTGGGCGGCGACCAAGTCTGATATTCTGCGTGCAGGCATTCAGGTCTTTGCCGAGCAGAAGCTGGAGCAAATGCAGGCCTTGCTCGGGTCGCTGGCTGCACCGGTGAAAGCTGGCAAGAAGGATAAGAAGGATAAGAAGGATACGAAGAAAAGGAAGCGCTGAAAGAGACGCGCTGACTTGCAAGAATAAGCGGTGAGTGCTCACCGCTTTTTTTTTTGTCGAGGTCAGGCGCGCAGCCGTCGTAGAGCGGCGACGGTTTGACAATTCATGAGCGAGTGGCAGGACGATGATGGAACGTTTCGTAGTCGGTAAAGATGAAAAGCGTCGGCGTTGGACCAATGCCGGGTGGGGTGCGTTGTTCAGTGCTGCCATGGTCGTGGCGGTCTCTTTCGGTCACCAGCAAGACCCCGAACGTTACAGCAGTTTTCTCTTCTGGTCGGTTGCCTCAATCGTGACGACGCTGAATCTGGTCAACCTGATCTTCCTCTTGCGTTATCTGCGCGCGATCGGCGATCACTGCCTGGAAGTGCTGCCTGGCAAGCTTAGATTTCTGACCGCAGGGAAATGCTCCGAGCTGGAGTTCGAGCAAGTGACGGCACTGCGCTTGTTCCGGCGCCGAGGTGAGCTGCGGCACATTCAGCTGCTTCTCAGGAACAATCGCGGGATCCGCCTTGAGGGCTACCAGGATCTGGAACGTCTGGCTCAGTGTTTGCAGGATGCGCTTCCTGGCAAACAGATGTCCTGAAGAAGTCGGCGCGGCGGCTGGCTCAGGACGCTCGCCAACGGTCGGCAAGGCATTCCTCCTGCGACCTTGCCAAACGGCCATTCACGTGCGCTCGACACGCGTGCTGCGGGCGGCCGCGAACGAGCCGGCAGAGGCGCTTAACTCTCCCGTGATTGTCGCCTGAGCGCCAAAATGCTGCGTTCGGTGGCTGTCTGCTGGCTGGTCGACATGGCCTTCCGTCAAGCCGCCGCGCTGCGCTACGCATCGAAAAAAATTTCGCAATTGCAGGCGTTTGCGTCCAAAAAATCTCTTGACACCCTCCCTTTGTGATGCCTTTAGGACTACAATTTAACCCGGATCGAGATGCGTAGAAAGGCGCTTCACGGGCAGCTTGAAGGCCTGTGCGCGCGGCAAAAAATAACAGAGGTTTGTAGTTTTTCTTGTTTTTTACCAACCATACCGGAGGACAAATGTTATCCACCAATCCGATTGCGGCTTTGTTCGGCAAGTCGCCTTTCAAGCCCATGCAACAACACATGCGCATCGTCTGCGAGTGCGTGGCGGAAGTACCGGGAATGTTCAACGCCGTAATTGCACAGGACGCGGCGCAGGTCGAAGCGCAGAAGGACAAGATCTTCGTCAAGGAGGGTGAGGCAGACGCGCTGAAGAACGACCTTCGCGACCATCTGCCGAAGAGCATGCTGTTGGCGGTTGACCGGCGCGACCTTCTGGAACTGCTGGCAATGCAGGATTCGATTGCCGACACCGCTCAGGATATCGCCGGCCTGCTGGTCGAACGCAATATGGAAGTTCCGCCGGACATGGCCGAGCCGCTGATGCGATTCGTGAACCGTTGCGTCGAGACCTGCGAGCAGGCGCACAAGGTCATCGAGGAGCTTGACGAACTCCTGGAAACGGGTTTTCGCGGCCGTGACGTCGACCGGGTCAACGCGATGGTTCTCGAACTGGGCCAGATGGAAAGCGATACCGATCTGATGGGCATTGCGCTCAGCGGTGTTCTTTTCGCCCAGGAAGATAATATCAAACCGGTGTCGGTGATGTTCTGGTACCAGCTGATCCAGTGGGTTGGCAATCTCGCCGACAACGCCGAGAAGGTCGGTGATCGCCTCCGTCTGCTGATCGCTCGCTGATCATCGAACGCCGAGCGCGTGCGCAAGCCGTTCAGTCAGACCACCCTTCCCGATGCGGGAAGTCGATTCGCGTGGTCAACTAGCAAACTCTACAGTTAAGGTTATTCAATGGAAATTATTGAGCAGCATCAGACTATCTTCTTAATCATGGCCTTCGGTTTCGGTCTCTACATGACCTGGGGTATCGGCGCCAACGACGTCGCCAACGCCATGGGCACCTCGGTCGGTTCCGGCGCCCTGACCGTCAAGCAGGCAATCATCGTCGCCGCAATCATGGAGTTCGCTGGCGCCTATCTGGCCGGGGGCGGGGTCGCGTCGACGATTTCGAAGGGAATCATCGACGGTACGGCCTTCGAGCCGGTGCCGGAATTGCTGGTCATGGGCATGTTGTCGGCCCTGCTGGCCGCCGGCATCTGGCTGATGGTGGCCACGATGCGTGGTTGGCCGGTGTCCACCACGCATACGATCATCGGCGCCGTCGTCGGCGTTGGCGTCGCGGCAATTGGCATGGACGCCGTGCACTGGGACAAGATGGGCGAGATCGTCGCCAGCTGGTTCGTTTCCCCGGTGCTTGGTGGCTTTTTCGCCCTGCTGCTGACGCTCAGCATCCGCAAGCTGATTCTCAACACCGACGACCCGATCAGCCAGGCTCGCAAGTGGGGGCCGTTCTATGCATTCCTGGTTGGCTGGCTGGTGTCGCTGGTGACCATCACCAAAGGCCTCAAGCACATCAAGATCCATCTCACTGACGTCGAGGGGCAGATCCTCGCGCTGGTCATCGGTGTTGCCCTGGCCATCATCGCCAAGTTGATGATGAACCGCATCAAGACCGACGAACGTGCGGACAAGGACTTCCACTACGCGAGCGTCGAGAAACTGTTCATCCCGCTGATGGTGTTTACCGGTGCGGCAATGGCCTTCGCCCATGGTTCGAACGACGTCGCCAACGGTATCGGCCCGATGGCCGCCGTGATTCAGCTGATCGAGACCAAAGCCGTATCGGCGAAGTCGGCGGTGACGCCGTTCATGCTGTTCATCGGTGGTGTCGGCATCGTCATCGGTCTGGCGACTTACGGCTACAAGGTAATGGCCACCATCGGCAACAAGATCACCGAACTGACGCCAACGCGCGGTTACTGCGCGACTATCGCCGCTTCATTCGTCGTCGTGCTGGCTTCGGGTCTTGGCCTGCCGGTGTCGACCACCCATATCGCGGTGGGTGCCGTGATGGGGGTGGGCCTGGCGCGTGGAATCGGCGCCCTCGACCTGCGCGTCATCGGCGGCATCATTCTCTCTTGGTTCATCACCGTGCCGGTCGGGGCGATCCTGGCGGCGATCATTTTCTACGTCATGCGAGCCGTCTTCAGCTAGGCTAACGACGCAACCCTCCAGGCGGCGCTTCCTTTCCTTTGGGGCGCCGCCTGTTCGTTTGTCCACCTGAAAGCTTGTCTCCTTCCACTCCCGACCCTAGCCTTTCGAGATCTGATTGATGCCGGATCTGTCTACCCAGCCCGTAGAGTCGTTGCAGCGCTTGAAAGGAATCGAATTTCCAGGCGATGTGCGCTTTCGCCAGATTCTGGTGACCGGTCCGCCCGGCGCTGGCAAAAGCACGATGATTCGACGTCTCGGTGGCTGGTCCGAAGAGGGCTATCTGGACATCAGTCGAAAGTACTGGTGGCGATCGGAAATGCTTTCCGTGCGCCCGCGCGAGATCCATCTGGGGCTGCCGATGCTCGGCATGGTCGACGCGGTGTCGGTATACGATCCGGCGTTTCTCGACTGCGATCCCTTGCCATCGGTCGACCTTGCCCGTATAGCGCTGCCGCCCCGGCAGCTGTTCTTCCTGTCCGTCGATTGGTATCGACGCTATGTCTTCGATTTTCTGCTGCCACCGCCAGAACTGGTGTTCGAGAGACGCAGCGCGCGCGCGCGCCACCACACGCATCCGGTGGACGCTCAGCTGAGCCTGGCGATCTGCACAGCGCAAGTTGAGGTCTTTCGCCAGGTTGCCGAGCATCTTCATCGGAAGGGCTTCAATGTCTACGTGCGCGAGGGGATCGACAGCACGCCGCAGCGCTTTGTCGACCCTTCCGGGATCGCTGCAGCGGCGATTCCGCGCCGTCGCCGATTCACTTTTGCCAATGTCCTTGCTCGTCTGAAAGCCTTCTCGGCGCGACTGGGCTTTGGCGTCGGTCGTCACCTCCGCTTGCACGGCGCCTATCGCCTGGGGGATAGCAAAGTCCGCGTGACGCTCGGCGGTTTGCCGATCGAAATTACCCTTGGTCTCGACGACAAGCGCCTTCGACTCTATCCCGAGACACGCATCAACCAATTGGGAGAGGCAGTCAAGGTCGGCAGTTTCGTCGTCGTCGACCCCGCCACCCATCTCCGCCAGATTGGTGGGTTTCTGCGGTTGAGCCCCAAGAACTGGCTGGTCCTGGGTTCCGACGACCGCATCCAGCAGGCGATATTCGACTATCCAGAGGCTGTCGACGGGCATCATCTGGCCTTGATCCATGGCCGTGACGGCCTGGTGTTCCGCAACCTCAGTGACGCCGGTACGACCATTGCGCCGATCGTCGAAGAGCCCAAGGTGATCCGCCTGAAGCGCTTGCGGCGGCTGCGCAAGCGTAGCAGGCTGGTAGACCAGGGCATCCCCATAGCGCCCATGCTCGACAAGGCCAGGGCGCTGCGGATGAACAGATTGCAGCGGCTGCGCAAGATCTTCGGCGGGCCGATAAGGCTCGTGCCCAGGGACCAAGCGCTAGCCCTTATCGAAAAGGTCAATCGGCTGATGCACAACGAGGTCTATCGGCCCAGGGACGATCGAGGCCTGCCCGGCGGATTGCTCGTGCTGCCGCGCGAGTTGATCCCGATTGTGCTTGCAGACATGCATGCGCAGGTCGATAACCTGCTCACCGTGCTGACCCAGAACGCCTTCCTCGAAGCGCTGGAGGATGGAACCGCTGCCCTGATAATTCTCGGCGACGCTGTTCATTGCGAGGTTGATGGGCAACTGCGGGCGATGGAAAGCTCGATGATCCTGATGGACCTCATCTTTCGCCTCAAGCTGCATTTTCCGGAGCAGGTATTTTATATCCGCGGTAACCATGATTCGTTCTCGGAGGACCTGGCCAAGGAGGGCGTTCCGCAGGGTCTGCTGTGGGCGAGGGAACTCAGCGAGCTGCGCGGAGCGGTCTATCAAAGGGCCATGGGTGACTTTTACCGTCTGCTGCCCTATGTGGTCATGTCGCCCGATTTCCTCGCCTGCCACGCCGCCGCGCCAAAGACCAAGGTCAGCAAGAAAATGCTCGTGCAGCTCTACCAGCGACCCGAACTCGTTCTCGAATTGATCAACAACCGCCTGCAACGGGCCAATCGACCGCAAGGCTACACCCGACGCGACGTCAAGCGCTTCCGCAAGAACCTGAGCCTTGACCGGGAGACTCCGTTCATCGTTGGCCATACGCCAATCGACCGCGAGGAAACGCTGTGGCTGAACGTCGATGGCATTGACAATCACCATGTTCTGTTCAGTGCCAATCCCAGTCAGGTCGGCGTATTCACCCGCGTCGGTGAGACGATGGTGCCATTGACCTACCCGGTAGACGAGTTGACGCCAATTCTGAACGCCATGGTATTCAGGAGGACCGCCGACGCTACCGAGGCCACCGCCGGTCCTGGCGGGCCGGAGGACGAAGCGGCAGCGAAGGAGCCAGCTGCCAGAAGATTGCGGCAAGGTGGGTAGCCCAACCAGCCTGCTGCTTTGGGCGGCCTTTCGTGCCCTGAACGGGCAACTGTCTATTGCGCATCCGGGCCTATGGAAACAAGGGAGCCACGCTTGGAACATCGCCTAGCCGAACTGGAAGTGCGGCTGAGCCTCACCGAAGATCTGGTCGAGGCGCTGAACCTGACGGTCTATCGACAGCAGCAACAGATTGATCTATTGCAGCAGCAGCTGCGCCACCTTTACCGCTACCTGCAGGAACCTTCTCCGGCTGGCGAAAAGCGCAGTCCGCACGACGAAATCCCACCACACTACTGAACGGCGGGAGGCTCTACAGGCTGCCGTCAGGAGTCAGGGGCGCTCGCCTGTCTCCTCCGTTTTCCCGCCAGCTAGGCTCTCGTGCGCAGTGGCTGCGGCCGTCCTGGCCGTTGCCCAAAGCTCCCTCTGCCTGCCGTGACCGCTTTCTTGTTGATTCGTGTCAACCGCTACCCCAGGCGAGCGTTATGCGCTGCATGGGCGGGAAGCAAGAACAAACCTTCGACACAGGAGAGAAAAAAATGGGTAGCGTGAGCAACGAGTCTTTTGACCAGTTCCTGGATTCACTGAAAGAGGCTGGGGTTGAAATCAGCAACGAGCGCGAACTGCGGGAGCGCTTGGCAGAAGCTCAGCGCTGGCGTTTTGCTTTCGCCACACTGGCCGCCAACGGCCGTCAGCTGGGGATTCGTTTTCAGGACGCCAGGAGCGGCGTCAGCGATGCCGACATCCACCGGGCGTTCGCCCGCTTCGAATTCCCGGCAAAGCTGGAGAGTTCCTTTGCTGCCAGCCTTCGGGCCGACCACTAGGCGCCACGAGCTCGCCTCGGCCAAAGCCGTTAGGGCTGCCCAACGATCTCCGGGCAAGCCGTATGCGATGATGGAAAAGACCCGCCTCCTGGCGGGTTTTCTTCGCCTCCTGTTCGCCCTGCCGATGTCGCGCTGCTGTACAGGTTGGTTGGTGTTGGACGATCGCCGCAGTGTGAGTCATAATGCGGCAATGAACGAATCACCTCCCCAGGATCCGCGTCGCCGGCTCCGTGAGCTACTCTCCATCCCCGAGCGCGATCGCAGCGACCCGCAATGGGATGAAATCATCGAGCTCGAAATTACTCTGGCTCCGGGAAACCGTGAGTCCGATCGGAATTCGGACCGTCTTCCAGGGCAACCGGAGAAGCGTCAGAACACCTCCGGGCCCGGTCGTCGACCGGATCAACGCAAGACCGGCCCACGTCCGGCCGGGCCTCCTCGCCAGCAGGATCAGCGGCAGCCTGCCGCGAGGGCTGAAACTGCCTCCCCGGAGGGAGGGGCGGCTGACGGGCGCTCTCCCGACTCCAGGCCGCCCGCCAAGCGACATGGCCGGCGGCCCAGGCGGCCGCCCGAGGCGCCCAGCGACGGCTGATACCTCTCGCGACCCCGTTTGCGTGGCCGCGGAGGCGCCGAGGCGGGTGCTACGTGTGCCGCCCGCAGTGCGAAAAATGTCGGCTGGGAAGCGACACGGGAAGCGCTGTCAGTCGACCGACGGCAGGGTTCGCGCCCACACCCGCAGGCCGAGCCGGCAAGGGCAGACGCCGCAGCCGGCGAATCAGCTGCCGACCTGCCCGCGCAGCCACAGGCATTTGCCTTTACTTGCTTCGTCAAGGTCGGCCAGTGCCTGCTGGTGTTCAGCGACTTCTTCTTCGCTGGCGCGCCTGACGATCTGGGCTTTACGCCGACCCGAGGCGGGCATCGGGCGGGCAGCCTCTAAGCGTTCGGCGCTGTCATCGCCGAGATCCATGATCAGGCTTTCCTGGCCCCGGGTCATCGCCAGATAGACCTCGGCGAGAATCTCGGCGTCGAGAAGGGCACCGTGCAGCGTACGGTGCGAGTTGTCGACGCCGTAGCGGTCGCAGAGCGCGTTGAGGTTGTTCTTCTTGCCGGGGTGCAGATCCTTGGCCATTCGCAGGGTGTCGCAGACGGCGTGACAGACCGTGTCCAGTGGCGCCATGTCCAGTCGGGCCAGTTCGGCGTTCAGAAAGCCAAGGTCGAAAGCGGCATTGTGGATGACCAGTTCGGCACCGCGCACGAAATCGAGAAACTCATCGGCAACGTCGGCAAAATGCGGCTTGTCGAGCAGGAACTCACGGCTGATACCGTGCACTGCCAGCGCGCCAGCGTCGATTTCCCGCTCGGGATTCAAGTAGCGGTGGAAATGGTGATGGGTCAGGCGTCGATGGTACATCTCGACGCCAGCGATTTCGATGATGCGGTGGCCAAGCCTGTGTTCCAGGCCGGTGGTTTCGGTGTCGAGAAAAATTTGGCGCATGGGTGTTGTCCAATGACGGCGAAAGCTGGCGTTGTCGCGGATTCTTCGGTAGCGGGGGCCCGCGTGGGCAGTGCCGGTGGCTCAGGAGTCCCTGGCGCGTAGCTCGTCCATGCCGCGATTGGCGAGCGCGTCGGCGCGTTCGTTGCCGATATGCCCGGCATGTCCCTTGATCCAGAACCACTTGATGTCGTGCTGGCTGGCGAGTTGGTCGAGACGTTGCCAGAGGTCGGCGTTTTTCACCGGTTTCTTGTCCGACGTGCGCCAGCCATTGCGCTTCCAGTTGTGAATCCAGGCACTGATTCCTTTTTGCACGTACTGCGAATCCGTATGTAGATGCACCGTTGCGGGTCTGGTAAGCGCCTCAAGGGCGCAAATGGCGGCCGTCAGTTCCATGCGGTTGTTGGTCGTATTGCTCTCGCCGCCCCACAGTTCCTTCTCTCGGTCGCCGGTCTGCAGCACGGCGCCCCAGCCGCCCGGCCCGGGATTGCCACGGCAGCCGCCGTCGGCGTGGATGATAACCACCTGCTGATCAATCATGTCTTGCTGCTTCCTTCTTGGTGACCGCCGACAGGGCCTTGCGCGGAGTGGCCTGTTGCTTCCAGTTGGGCATGATCAGGCGCATGCTATGCACCCGTTTGACCGCGCGCAGTACGTAGACGCCGCCGGCGAAGCTCCACCAGCGCTGGCCGCTGGCTTCCAGGAAGTGCCAGCGTTTGAGCCAGCGCTCATTGCGGAAGGGCGGCGCGTAGCAACCGAAACGGCTGCTCTCGGCCTCGAAGCCGAGCAGTTGCAGCCAGTCCTTGAGGCGCGCCAGCGACAGGTAGCGACCATTCCAGGGAAAATGCTGCGGGCAGTTGGGGAGCCGGCGACGCAGGCCCCAGATCGAGATCGGATTGAAACCGGCAATGATCACTTCGCCCTCGGGAATCAGAACCCGTTCCACCTCGCGCAGAATTCCGTGCGGGTCGTCGTGGAACTCAAGGACATGCGTCATGACCACCAGGTCGATGCTGTGCGCAGCAAAGGGCAGTTGGCGCAGGTCGCAGAGGACGTCGACCTTGCCCGAGTCGTGCGCCAGCTGGCGGAGGGGAATGCGGTTTTGCGCGAGGAGGTCGAATTGCGGCAGTCCCAGCTGAAGCGCATGGTAGCCGAAGACATCGGCCACCATTTTGTCGAGGGTGGCCTGCTCCCAGGCCATGACGTACTTCCCCTGCGGCGTTTGAAGCCAGGCGTCGAGGCCAGCAATTGACATTTTCCGCAATTCTTCCAAAATTGAACGATGTTCGACGTCATCCGCATTCCAGCCTTCAAGGATAACTACATCTGGTTGTTGCGCAAAGGCGCATCGGCCGCCGTGGTTGATCCCGGTGATGCGCGCCCGGTGCTCGAGGCGCTTGAGCGCGAGGGTCTGTCGCTGACGAGCATTCTGGTTACCCATCACCACGCCGACCATCAGGGTGGGGTGGCGAGTCTCCTGGCGCACTACCCGGCCGAGGTCTTCGCGCCGGCAGCGGAATCGATTGCCGGCGCAAGCAGGCCCTTGCACGGCGGAGAAACGATTCACCCGACCTTCTGCGACGACGAGTTTCAGGTCATCGCCGTTCCCGGGCATACCCTTGGGCACATCGCCTATTATGCGGCAGGCTGCCTGTTCTGTGGCGATACCCTGTTTGCGGGCGGTTGCGGGCGTTTGTTCGAGGGCAGCGCAGGGCAAATGTTCGCCTCGCTGTTACGGCTGGCCAGCTTGCCCGAGCAGACGGCAGTCTACTGCGCACATGAATACACCGAGGCGAATCTGCGTTTCGCGCTGGCGGTAGAGCCAGGCAATCGCCGTCTGCAAAGCCGGGTCAATGAAGTCGCCGTGGCGCGGGCCAAGGGCTGGGCGACGGTGCCGTCGACGATTGGGCTGGAAAAGGCAAGCAATCCGTTTCTGCGCTGTGGCGAGCCGGAAGTAGCGGCATCGGCGCGGCGCCGCGTTCCCGGTGCGGTCGATGAGGTCGCCGTGTTTGCCGCGCTGCGCGAGTGGAAGAACGGCTTCTGAGGTTTTCTTCAGGTGGTTTCCAGGTCGCTGTTGTGTCTGTCTGGCAGGGTTTTTCCCGCTGCCGGCCAGGCCAGCCTGAGCGTATCGAGGACCTTGCCAACCTTGTACGGCTTGATGATGAAGCCGCTGGCGCCGCCCTGTATCGAATCGCGAACATTGGCGACACTCGGTGTTCCGCTGACCATGATGACGACGATCTGCGGATGCAGGGCCTTGATCGCCTGCAAGGCTTCGAGGCCGCCCATTTCGGGCATGACGACATCCATGCAGATAATGTCGGGTCGCAGTCGCTCGGCGAGTTCGAGCGCGCCGATGCCGTCTCGGGCCTCACCAACGACCTCGTAGTCGTTGCTGCGCAGAATGCTGCGCAGCAAGGCTCGCGTCAGCTCGTGGTCGTCGACGATCAGTACTTTCGCTCCTGCTGACGCCACTGCGTTACTCGCGCTCACGTCCTTGTCCCAGGGTTTGCCCAGGCGTCGTTCAGCGAAGATGTCGCCGTCGCTCTGGCGCTGGCCGCGTGGCGAGTGCGGGAAGCCCGCCTTCGTGCTAAATTCGCCCTTCCCCCAGCCAGCTTGCGGCCTGCTGCCATGCCTGAAAACACCGATCCTGCGACGGCGAATGCCTCCACCGCCCTGAGAAAATACGGGCTGCGCGCTGCCCTTGCGTTGCTGGTTTTCAGCGTGCTCGGATTTCTCGTTCTGCCGCTGGTCGTCAAAGCGGTCCTCGTGGAGCAACTTGCGCAGGTCTTGCAGCGGCCGGTGGCCGTCGACGGAGTGAGAATAAACCCCTATACGCTGTCGCTGCAAGTGAGCGGATTGGCGATTCAGGAAAAGGGCGGTGGCGAGATCGTAGCGGGCTTCGAAAGCCTGGATCTGAATGCCGAGTGGAGTTCGCTATGGCACGGTGGACCGGTGATCAGCGAGCTGAATCTGGTCGCTCCGGCGTTCAGGGTCGTGCGCCAGCCCGACGGGCGATTCAATTTCTCCGATCTGGTCGACGAGTTTGCGGCGAAGCCGGAATCAGACGATCCGCTACCGCGTTTCTCGCTGAACAACATTCGTATCTCTGGCGGAAGATTAGAATTCGACGACCAGATGCTGGCCGAAAAGCATCTGGTCAGCGACCTCGATGTCGGCCTGCCTTTCATCTCCAGCCTGCCACAGGCGATCGAGATATTTGTCGAGCCCACTTTTTCGGCTTCGCTTGATGGTTCGCCGCTGCTTTTCGAGGGCAAGAGCAAGCCCTTCGACCCGTCGCTGGAAAGCCAGCTGATGCTCGACCTCAGCGAAGTGCCGTTGGCCAGGTACGTCAATTACCTGCCGCTGCACCTGCCGATCGAAGTTGTTTCCGGCACCCTTGACAGCGCGTTGACGCTGGCCTTCCAGCGCCAGGACGCGGACCAGTCGATCTTGGCCATCTCGGGCAGGGTCGCGCTCAAGGACGTCGTCGTGAAAGACAAGGGCGGTTCGCCATTGCTTTCTCTGCGCCGCCTGGAGGTGGTGCTCGATGCGCTTGATCCGCTTAACGGCAAGTTCGCCATCGAACGCGTATCGCTCGAGCAGCCGGAACTCCATGCACGGGTCAGCCCGCAGGGCACGATCAACTGGGTCGACTTCTTCAGCAAGGAACTGGCGGCCCGCGGTACGCCTGCGGCGGAAGAAAAAGACGCCGGCGGATCAGTGCCTGTCGAGTGGTCGCTCGCCGAGGCGAGCATCACTGGCGGTGCGCTCCGCTGGCTCGACGAGTCGCACGGCAAGCCGTTCAATGCCCGCGTCGACGGGCTGACGGTCGAGCTGAAGAAACTCGCCAGCAGGAGCCGCGTGCCGGCAGAGTTCGACCTGGCGTTTCGCCTCGACGCCGATCAGTGGGTGAAGGTCGACGCCTTCGCGGTCAAGGGCGGCAGGCTCGATCTGGCCAAGCGTGCAGTGCTCATCAATGAGGTGGCGGTGCGTGATGCCAGGCTGCTGATTCGGCGCGCCAAAGATGGTCGCGTCGAGTTCGTCGAGCCGCCTTCACTGCGCGCCGTCGAGGCGGCGCAGGAGGATTCGTCGGCGCCGTGGGCGCTGACGGTCGCCAGATACCGTGGTGAGAACCTTGGCCTGCGCTTCGAAGACCACGGGGTCTCGCCAGCGGTGACGCACACGGTCGAGGAGATGAGCGTCGAGGCCGAGAATCTGTCGACCGAGCCGGGCGCGGCGGTCAAGCTGGCGACGCGCTTCAAGCTCAACGGCAAGGGCGCGGTCGAGGTCGGCGCCGGTGGCACGCTACTCCCTCTCGACACTGACCTCAAGCTGCTGGTCAGGAATCTCGAGCTCCTGCCGCTGCAACCCTATTTTACCGAGCAGCTGAATGTCGAGCTGAAGCGGGGCCACGTGGCCCTGGACGGCAATCTGCGTCTGCGCCAGGAGGCCGGCGGTGGCGCGGCTGTCGGCAAGTTGGGCGGGGGATTCTCCGGGAAGCTGGCGGTCGCCGACTTTTCGGCAGTCGACAAGACCAACGCGGCCGATTTTCTGAAGTGGGGGTCGCTCTCCTTCGGCCGTCTCGACTTGACCCTGAATCCGGATTCGCTGTCCATCGGCGAGGTGGCGCTGGCCGACTTCTTCGCACGGATAATCATCAATCCGGAGGGCAAGCTGAATCTGCTGCAGATTGTCCGGCGGCCTGCCTCGCCGCCCGAGGCCGTGGTGCCCAAGACTGGCGAGCAGACGTCCGGCGATGCCGCCGCGGAAGGCAAGGCGGTGGCGCCGGTGGCCAGTGGCGAGCAGCCACGGTTTCCGGTGAAGGTGGGAAAAATCACCTTGCAGGGTGGGGACATCAAGTTCAGTGACCACTTCATAAAGCCGAACTACTCGGCCGACCTGAAAAAGATCGGCGGTGCGATCAGCGGGCTTTCGTCGGCTGCCGACAGCGTTGCGACGCTCGACCTGCGCGGGAACTACGACGACATCGCCCCGCTCAAGATCGCCGGTCAGCTCAATCCCTTGATCGCCACGCCCTATCTGGATATCCAGGCCGACGTCAAAGGTATCGAGATGACTGCGCTGTCGCCATACTCCGGCAAGTATGCTGGCTATGCCATCGACAAGGGAAAGATGTCGCTCTTCGTCAAGTACAAGATCGAGAAGAACCAGCTGACTGCCGAGAACCGCATATTTCTCGATCAGCTGACTTTCGGCGAAGCGGTCGACAGCGCCGAGGCGACCAAATTGCCGGTGACCCTCGCCGTTGCTCTGCTCAAGAACCGCAAGGGCGAGATCGACATCAATCTCCCGGTCGCGGGATCGCTTGACGACCCGCAGTTCAATATTGGCGGCCTGCTCGGCGAGTTGATCGGCAGCCTCCTGGTCAAGGCCGTCACTTCGCCGTTTGCGCTGCTGGGTTCGATATTTGGCGGCGGTGAGGAGTTGTCGAACGTCGAGTTCGCTACCGGAATGGCGGCGATCAGCCCGTCGGCGCAGCAGCGTCTCGACGTCCTGGCCAAGGCCTTGCTCGATCGGCCGGCGCTCAAGCTCGACGTTGAGGGACATGCCGATCCGGAAGGAGATTCCGAGGGCTTGAAGCGCTATCGCCTGCAAGAGAAGTTGCAGGCCCTGAAAGCCGGAGGGCGCAGCGGCGACGACAGTGCCGCGCCGGCGACAGTCGGCGTCGACAGCAAGGAGTATTCCGAGTTGCTCGAGCGCGTCTACCGCGCCGAGGACTTCGAGAAGCCGCGCAACATGGTCGGGATGGTGAAGGGGTTGCCGGTCGACGAAATGGAGAAGCTGATTCTCGCCAACACGGTGATCGATGAGCAGGACCTGCGCGATCTGGCAGATCGCCGGGCAGTAGCCGTGCGCGACGCGCTGCTCGCGCAGAAAGTACCGGCGGACCGGTTGTTCCTGCGCCCCGTGCAAGTCGCCAAGCGGAGCGGCAAGGCGGCGGAGGGCAAGTCCGATGGAAAGCCGGATTTACCCGGGCAGGGCGAGGGAAACCGGGTTGTCTTTTCCCTGCGCTAGCGGCGGTCGCGTCTCGCCGGCCGATCTCGCCGGGCTACCGCCTGAGGCGCTTAGATGAGCGAAGCCTGGCTGTTGTATGCTTCGGCGTCGCTGGGCCTTCTGGTGATCGTTCTGCAGGTCGCGCTGCTCTTGCGGGCGGCCACCGCGCGCGAGCTGATGGGCGTGCGTTTTCGCGACCTGCAAGGCGGCCTGGAGCGACTCGAACGTGAGTTGCGCCAGGAGATGTCGCTGGGGCGACAGGAGGCGGCCAGTACCGCGCGCGGCGATCGCGAGGAGCAGTCTCAATCGCTGAACCGCGTCGCACAAATGCTTGTCGGGCAGTTGGCCCAACACGGCCGGCTGCAGGCGCAGCAGCTCGAATCCTTTGCCCAGCAGCTGGCGCGTCTGACGAACAGTAACGAGCAGCGTTTCGAGCAGCTACGCCTGGCGCTGGAAGCCCGTCTCGGGGCAATGCAGGCCGACAACGCCAGCAAGCTCGAAGAGATGCGCCGTACGGTCGATGAAAAACTGCACGCGACCCTTGAGCAACGGCTTGGCGAGTCGTTCAAGCTGGTCAGCGATCGCCTCGAGCAGGTGCACAAAGGGCTCGGCGAAATGCAGACCCTGGCGGCCGGTGTCGGCGATCTGAAGAAGGTGCTGACCAACGTCAAGACCCGCGGCAGCTGGGGTGAGGTCCAGCTGGAGGCCCTCCTGGACCAGTTGCTGAGCAGCGAGCAATACGCCAAGAATGTGGCGACGCGGCCGGAATCGTCGGAACGCGTCGAGTTTGCCATTCGTTTGCCGGGTCGCGCGATCGGTGATGACGAGCAACGGCCGGTGTGGTTGCCGATCGACGCAAAATTCCCGCTCGAGGATTATCAGCGCTTGCTGGAGGCACAGGAACGGGCCGATCCGGTGGCGTCGGAAACGGCGACCCGGGCGCTCGAACTTCGTCTGCGTGACGAAGCGCGAAAAATTCACGACAAGTACGTCGAGCCCCCGTACACCACCGACTTCGCCATCCTCTATCTGCCGACCGAAGGCCTCTACGCCGAAGCCTTGCGGCGACCGGGCCTGGTTGACAGCCTGCAGCGCGATCTGCGCATCTGCATCGCCGGGCCGACGACGCTGGCGGCATTGCTCAACAGCCTGCAGATGGGTTTCCGAACGCTGGCCATAGAGCGCCGGTCATCGGAGGTCTGGGCCGTCCTCGGCGCCATCAAGACCGAGTTCGGCAAGTTCGGCGAGATCCTCGAGGCGACGCACAGGAAGCTCGAACAGGCCAGCCGGAGTATCGAAGCGGCCGGCGTGCGGACCCGGCAGATCGAACGTAAGCTGCGCGGCGTCGAAGCACTGCCGGCGAGCGACGTGCGCTTGCGGCTGGGCGACCTTGAAGACCTCGGCGGAGAAGGCGAAGACCGATGAGCAGGGCCGCGATGGAGGCTGCATTCCTGGCGACGACCTATCGGGTGGAGACCCCCGAGCGCAGCTTCGATTTGCGCATCGGGGTGGCGAGCGCCGGCTTCGATGAATTTCTGTGCCGTCAGGCGGTGTCGCTGGGAAAACCTGCCGCCGCCGGGCCCGCGGGCGCGGCGATCGGTTGGGGCATCGTTACCGCCTACAACCCCGGCGAGCGGCTCTCGGAGCATCAGAACGAGATTCGTCAGCGCCGCTTGCGCGAGCGAATCGCCGCTTCGGCTGGCGCTTGCTTCGCGGCCAGCAACCTTCCAGATGCCGATGCACACTGGCCGGTGGAACCGAGCTATCTCGTACTGCCCGTCGATGAACAGCGGCTTGCCGCGCTTGGCCGCGAATTCTGCCAACTCGCTGTCGTCTATGGAGAAACGGGATTGGCGCCGCGCTTGCTGTGGCTTTGAGCAGAAACTTCTGTGCCGGCTGTGACTTTTGCGGCACTGGTCGCCAAAGATCGACGCCTAGAATGATTCATTTGGCAAGCGAGAGAAGCCGGTGAGCAAGCAGGTTGGACGTTTCGAGCTGATTCGCGAGCTGGGTCGAGGCGCGCAAAGCGTCGTTTACCTGGCGCGCGATCCACAGCTGCAGCGGCAGGTGGCAATCAAGACGCTGCACTTCGCCCCTTCCGACCCGCAGCAGAAGCAGCAATTGCTAGCCGAGGCGCGCATCGTCAGCCAGTTGCGCCACCCGAGCATCGTGCCGATCTTCGAGGTCGCAGAGGAACAGGGCGATCTCTATCTCGTCTTCCAGCACGTTCCCGGTCGAAATCTTGCCGAACACCTGCAGCTCAGTGGTCGCCTGCCGGCGGAAAAGGCGATCGCCATCATGCAGGCGATTCTCGATGCCGTGGCACACGCCCATGCGGCGGGGATCATTCATCGTGATCTCAAGCCAAGCAACATCCTGATCGACGACGATGGGGTGCCGCGGGTCATGGACTTTGGCATTGCCAGCCGCGCCGAGGGCCTGGCCAGCGACGGGGCACCGCTGTCGGGCACGCCAGCGTACATGGCGCCCGAGTACATCGCGCAGCGGACGAGCAATGAAAGGACCGACGTTTTCTCGGCCGGGTTGGTGTTCTATGAATTGCTCAGCGGCCAGCGCGCGGTACCGGGCAGCAACATCGACGAGGTGATGAAGCGGATCACGAGCACGGACATCACGCTGCCAGCGGAGCTGAACAGCGCACTCGACGAACGGCTGGTGGCGCTGCTCTACCGCGCGCTGGCTCGCGACCCGGAGGGCCGCTATGCGACGGCGGCGCAGATGCGTGCGGCCCTTGACGACTATCTCGCACCGGAAACGCCGGTGGCTGGGGTGGAGGCACGGCAGAGCACGATCGAATTCCTGCTCCGGCGGATGCGCCACAAGAGCGATTTTCCGGCGCTTTCGGAGTCGGTCGGGGCGATCAACCGGATCACCTCTTCGGAAAATCAGAACCTCGCCGAGCTGTCGAACACCATCCTCAAGGATTTCTCCCTGACCAACAAGATCCTGCGCATGGTTAACTCGGTGCACTACCGCCAGGCGGGTGGCGGCAACATCAGCACCGTGTCACGTGCGATCGTCGTTCTCGGTCTCGACGCGGTACGCAGCATTGCCATTACGGTGATGCTCTTCGAGCACCTGCAGAACAAGGACAACAGCAATCAACTCAAGGAAGAATTCCTGCGCGCCCATCTGGCCGGCGTTCTCGCCCGGGACATCGGTGGCAAGAGCATGGCGCGCGGCGACATCGAACAGGCCTTTATCTGCTCCAACGGTGTCCGGTTGCCTCATAGATATGCCAACAACAATGGCCGCAACTGGGCCTCATAAAGCGCCTGCGAGGCCGGTTTGTGAAAACAGTGCTTGAAGAACCGCAAGACTTGGCGGCTCACCTTGGAGGTGTAGCGGAATACCGGGCTGCTCCAGTCGGGGCGATCGGTCCCGTCGGTTGCAGAGGTCTGGCGCCGGTCCTGCTTGCGCAATGCTTTCTCGTCCACGATTCCGTGCTGACCCATTCTGCGGTGCAGCAGCAAGGCCACCAAGAGGCTGGTGACAATGGCCAGGCGGACCTGATTCTCGATGGCCGCCAGGCTGGCGCCCCAGGCCTTGGCCTGGCTGAAGTCGTTCTTCCAGGTGTCAAAACACTTCTCCTCCTCCCAGCGGCGCGAGTAGAGGAAGGCGATGAGGCCGGGTTCGAGCTTGAACTCGTTGGTCAGAAACTCCACGAGATGCCCGCGCCGGCTGCGGAAGGTGATCAAGCGCCAGTCTTGCCGGGAACTGCGCAGGGTGATGCGCAGATCCTTGAGCACCCCTTCGTTGGCCGGCACGTCCGCCACCGCCAAGCCCTCGGTAGAATCGATGCACAGGCTGCATTTCATGCGCGTGATCATGGTCACGCCCAAGCGCTTTTTCCGGCCATCCCAAAACGCCGCGTCGATGAAAGCGCGGTCGACCAACCACAGGGCACCCTTGTGACGGGTCATGGCTTGCGCGGATTGGTCGTAGTCGCGCAACAGCGCCGTCTCGTGGCGACTGCGGGTATCGACGTAAACGTCGGCGGGACAGCCCAGGCGCACGTCGTAGAAGCTCAACAGCGCGTGTCCCTTGGGATTGTCCTCGCCGCCCTGGCGGGGCGTACACCGCCCGTAGTGGGCGCTTTCGCTTTGATAGGTCCCATCCATCGCATACACCGGGCGTCCTTGCAGTGCAGGGAATTTCGCCAGACGATCCGGCAACACCGCCCGGGCCTCGGTAAGCAACGGCGGCATCGCCGCCTGCAAGACCGCGCGGCGGCGGCGCGAGGACAGCGCGTCCGACCACGTCGAACGTGCCAGCGGCACGCGCAGCGCCGTTCCCGGTTCCCAATGCAGAAGCAACTGCACCTGCTCGCGCAGGGTGCGCATACCCTGCAGGTGACGCAGTACTCCCAAGCCGATAAAATCCGCCATACTCAACACGCGCGATACGGCGTCGGTACCGCGCACCTGCGCCAGGGCACGCGCTATCGGCGCCAACAATTCCCCCAGGACGGTTTGATTCATGAGGCTATCCATGACCGCAGTTAATCGTTCGGTATCCACAAGACACTCCAATAAGCTGTTGTTTATACAGCCTAAATGTCGAGCATTTTGCCAAACCCTTGTCAAGTGATTTTTCGTTATTTTTCGAATTATTTTGCCAACCCATTATCCGCTTCATAGAGCGGATAGATTCCGCACCTGCCGTCTTTCTATTGAATGATTCCATTATCTGCGTACAACACGACTGCTGCTGCCTCATGGGTAGCATGCCTACTCCGGCTAGAAATACAAGCCGGACACCGTTGATCTGCTCGCTGTTTCACAACCTGGGTCGCCTGTTGAGCCAGTACTACTTTCCCGACGAAAGCGCCGAGATTCGGCGCCTGGCGCAGCAGAAAGACTGCAGCGACGATCTGGCGGCACAGCAGGTCCTCGGTCTGTCGTTCGAAGACCTCGGCGTGGGCATTGCGCAGAGCTGGGGTTTCCCGCGGCTGATCATCAACAGCATGCGCAAACTGCCGCCGGGGAGTGTTCGCCGCCCGGCGAACATGGACGATCGCCTGCGCGTGCTGGCGGCATTGTCCAACGACCTGTGCAGTCTGGTCGCCGACGCCGGAGTCGAGCAGCAGGCCAAGGAACTGCGTCGGATCGTCGCCCGCTTCGGCGAGGTGATCGAGGTCGACGAGCAGGATCTGCAGAGAACTCTGCGCAAATCATTCGAGCAGGTGTCGCAGTTTGCCGGCGTCTTGCGCCTTAATCTGCAGCAGACAAATTTCGGCAAGCAGAGCCGGGCCTGGGGCGGCGCAGCGGGTGGGCGAGCCCTTGCCGCCGACCTTCCGACTCAGGAGGACGGTCTCGCGGGTACGGTGCTTTCCGATGTCGCCGCGGACGGTCTGGCTGGCGATGAGGCGGCGGCAGACGGCGCCAGGTCAACGGCCGCAGCCGCGCCGGTGAGCAGCGAAGTCATCCTGATGGCCGGGATTCAGGACGTCAGCAACGCCCTGATCAGTGATTTCAAGCTCAATGACGTGCTGCGCATCATCCTGGAAACGATCTACCGGGCGAAGGGCTTCAAGAACGTCATCCTATGCGTCCGCGACGGGCGCAGCAACGCCATGCTCGGTCGTTTCGGTTTTGGTCCGGAGGCTCCGGAGATTGCCAAACGGTTCAGGTTTTCGCTGGTGTTCAGCGCCGACATATTCCATGCGGCCCTGGCCAACGGGGCCGATATCCTGATCAGCGACACGCGTGATGCGAAGATAGCGCCACGTATCCCGGCGTGGTTTCGCCGGGCGGTGACTGCCGAAACCTTCGTCGTCTTCCCGCTCTGCGTGCGCGGCAACGCGGTGGCCATGATCTACGCTGATCGCCAGCGGGCCGGGGAGATTGTCATCGCCAAGGCGGAGTTGTCCTTGCTGCGAACGCTGCGCAATCAGGCCGTACTGGCCATCAAGCAGTCAATCTGAAGAGGGGCGGCGTGCGGGTGGCCATGGCTTACCAGAGCTTCCACCACGGTTCCGGGCGATTAAGGCCGCGCACGTAGTATTCGCTGTTCGGGTAGTTCTTGCGCATTACGCGCTCGGCATCGTCGCGCAGATCGTTGAGGCCGAGGGCGTCGTAGGCCTTGACCATGATGAACAGCGCTTCTTCGCTCGACGGCGTGTCGGGATAGTTGATCATCGCGAACTGCGCTCGATTCGCGGCTGCCAGATAGGCGCCACGTTTCATGTAATAGCGTGCCACGTGGAGTTCTAGCTGTGCCAGAGCGTTGACCAGGTACTTCATGCGCAGCAGGGCATCGGGCGTGTATTTGCTATCCGGAAAGCGGGTGACCAGTTCCTTGAAGGAATCGAAGGACTCGCGTGCCCCCTTGGGGTCGCGCTCGGTCATGTCCTGATTGCTGATCGAACCGAGCAGACCCAGGTCTTCGTTGAAGTTGATCAGGCCGCGCAGGTAATACACGTAGTCGACATTCGGGTTGTTCGGATGCAGCTTAATGAAGCGATCGCAGGCCGCGATCGCCGACGCTGGTTCGAGGTCCTTCCAGTAGGCGTAGGCAATGTCGATCTGCGCCTGCTGGGCATAGCGGCCGTAGGGGTAACGTGCCTCGAGCTTCTCGAAGTACTTGATGGCCTTGGTGTAGGAGCCATCGTTGAGTGCATCCTTCGCTTCGGCGTAGAGCTTGTTGGCCGACCAGCCGACGGTCTCATCCTTGGTATCGGGAAGGAGCCCGCAGCCAGCGACCAGAGAGGCGACGAAAAGCGCTGCGATAACCGCTAAACTACGCATGATGAAGAACCCACAGAAGAAAGAAGCACTGGCAGAGGCGTCAACGCCGAAAAGCGAGCTTGCGGATTATAGCGCAAACCCTAGAATTGGCCTGAGCGTACCCGGGGATTGCAGCGGCCAGCGTGTCGACCAGATTCTTGCACGGCTGCTCGCGCAGCACTCGCGCAGTCGCCTGCAGAGCTGGATACGTGAGGGCAGGGTGACGGTTGGCGGTATGCGCGTCGTCGAGCCTCGGCAAAAACTGTGGGCTGGCGAAATCGTCGAAGTTGCCGAAGCACCCGACGAGCGAGCCGAATCGTCGGCCCCGGAGGATATCCCCTTGCAGGTAGTGTACGAGGACGAGTGCCTGATCGTCCTCGACAAACCGGTCGGATTGGTGGTTCATCCGGGTAACGGCAACTGGAGCGGCACTCTGCTCAATGGCCTGTTGCACCACGCTCCACAGCTCGACAAGGTGCCGCGGGCGGGTATCGTGCATCGGCTGGACAAGGATACCAGCGGCCTGATGGTGGTCGCCAAGACGCTCGAGGCGCAGACCGATCTGGTCAGGCAGCTGCAGGCAAGGTCGGTAAAGCGCTGCTACCAGGCGCTGGTGCGGGGCATCGTCGAGCGTGCGGGCAGTGTCGACGCGCCGATCGGCCGGCATCCAACGCTGCGCACGAGCATGGCGGTCGTGCGCACCGGCAAACCGGCACGGACGCACTACCGCGTTCTCGAGCAGTTTCTCGCCTGCACGCTGGTCGAGTGCGCGTTGGAAACCGGCCGAACGCACCAGATTCGCGTGCATATGACGTCAATTGGACATCCGCTGGTCGGCGACCCGACCTACGGCGGGGGAGCCAGCCGTGTGCCGCGCGCCGCAGAATTTCCGCGCCAGGCGCTGCACGCCTGTCGTTTGTCGCTACGTCATCCGGGGACCGGCAAGGCGATGCTCTGGCGCTCTGCTTTGCCTGACGACATGGCGACCCTGATCGAAAACCTGCGGCTGGAGGCAGTCGCTGCACGCGCGGGCGAAGGCGACGACGACGAGGAACTCGAAGACGACTGGGATGATGACGGCGATGGTCCGGAAGTCATCGTCATCGGCGGTGACAATGAAGACGATTTTGACGACGAGGAGTTGGGTGAGCAGTAGGGGCTGGCAGCGTCCCGATTGGCCGGCGCCGACGCGGGTACGCAGCCTGATCACCGAGCGCGAGGGTGGAGTGAGCGTTGCGCCGTACGACAGTCTCAACCTTGCTGCCCACGTGGGTGACGATCCGCTCGCCGTTGCCGAGAACCGTCGTCGCCTCGCCGGCCATCTGCCGGCGTCGCCTTGCTGGCTGGAGCAGGTGCACGGCACGACGCTGGTGGACGCTGCCGGCGTTGGGCGAGCGGAGGTGCCGGTGGCCGACGGGGCGTTCGCGCGCGTTCCCGGCGTCGTCTGTGCCGTAATGACCGCCGACTGTCTACCGGTCTTGCTCTGCGATCAGTCGGGCAGCGTGGTGGCTGCGGTGCATGCGGGTTGGCGCGGCCTGCAGGCGGGCATACTGGAACGTGCGGTGGCGGCCATGGCGGTGCCCGGAGAGCGGCTTCTGGCCTATCTCGGGCCGGCCATCGGCGCGCAGGCCTTCAAGGTCGGCAACGAGGTGCGCAGTGCGTTCGTCGCCGTACACCAGGAGGCGGCTGCGGCATTCCTGCCGGCGCCTCAGTCGCCGTCGCTCGACGAAGGTGTTGCCGCAGCGAGGGAGCGAGGGGGGGAGCAGCTGGTGGGAAAATGGCTGGCCGACATCTACCTGTTGGCCCGGCAAGGTCTGCGGCGCGCGGGCGTCAATGCCGTCTTCGGCGGCAGCGGCTGTACGCTGCAGGAAGCGAAGCGCTACTTTTCCTATCGCCGAGACGGTGTGACCGGGCGGATGGCGTCACTGATCTGGCTGGCCGACGATTAGTCAGCGATCGGGCGGCTGCGGCTGGTCTTTGCCGCTGGCCTCGCTGTTCTCACTGGCGATTCGAGCGGCACGGCGACGACGCGTTGGACCGCCGAAAAGCCATACCAGAAGTGCCGTCGGCAGGATGCCGTAGAAAGTCAGGCTCAGTAGCCCGGCGACGATGCTGCTTTCGGTCAGTGCCATGAGCACGGTGACGTAGAGCCAGCCGATCACGATGATGTACATGGCGGCATTATAGGGGGCCTGCGAGGCAAAGACGACGGCGAAGGGTCGAGCAATTGACAGCGTCGATGCTGCAATGCAGAATCGACGACGGTCGCGAGGCTGGCGTTGGCATCGCGACCATCTTCCTGATTTCGGTGCCGGGCCGGCGACGCACGAGAGTCGCAGCGTTGGCGTCGAGGGCCGCTTATCGGCGCCAGGCGCTGGTCTGTGCGTGCGTCGTCCGTACGTTCCAGTCAGGCATTGAGCGCGAATTGACCAACTTCAACGCCCTGGGCCTCGTCAACGAGGGGGCGTCGTGGGAGAATGCCGGCTGACGTTTGCGTCGGCGGCTCGGGAAGGTCTGGAAAATGGCCGCTCGCGAGCTGTTGGCGGCCCCGGATCGAAGGGCTCTCGGCCAACCGCGGTGGGATCCCCGCCTGGGTCGGTCAGCAGATGTTGTAATCGTGGTGGTGGATTGCCGCCAGTTGTTTCATTCGTCAACAGGAAAGGAAGAGTTATGACGCAACGTGTTGCTTTGGTTACAGGGGCCATGGGTGGACTTGGTACCGCTATCTGCCAGGAGTTGGCCAAGGCCGGTCACAAGGTGGTTGCTGCCTACCATCCGGAGTTCGACAAGCCGGACGAGTGGAACAAGGCCATGGCCGAGGCCGGTTTCACCGACTTCATCTGTGTTGCCGGTGACGTCTCGGACTTCGAGTCCTGCGTAGCCATGGTCGCCGAGGCGGAAGCCAAGGCAGGGCCGGTCGACATTCTGGTCAACAACGCCGGCATTACCCGTGACAAGATGTTTGCCCGGATGGAAGTGGCGCAGTGGAATGCGGTCATTGCCACCAACCTGAATAGCCTGTTCAACATGACCAAACAGGTTTCGGCCAAGATGGCCGAGCGGGGCTGGGGGCGGATCATCAACATCTCGTCGGTCAACGGGCTGCGCGGTCAGGCTGGCCAGACCAACTACTCGGCTGCAAAAGCGGGTGTGATCGGCTTCAGCAAGGCACTTGCCGCCGAACTGGCCGCCAAGAACGTGACCGTGAACGCCATCTGCCCGGGTTACGTGGCGACGCAGATGGTCATGGCCATCAAGCCGGAGATCCTGCAGACCATCGTCGATGGGGTGCCCATGAAACGTCTGTGCAAGCCGGAAGAGATTGGCGGCGCCTGCGTCTATCTGGCATCGGAACTTGCTGGCTTCATGACCGGCTCCACGCTGAACATCAGCGGTGGCCTGTACTACCAGTAAGCACATTTCCCGGTTTCATGCCATCACGACAGGCCCCGTTAGGGGCCTGTTTTTTTTTGCTGGGGTATAATTGTGTTGCACCGCACCACAGAGCGCTGGATTGCGCTTGTCGAGCCATCTGCACATGGAGGAAGCGTCGTCATGCCCGAGCAGCTGCGACTGATCAAGAAATACCCGAACCGTCGCCTTTACGACACCAAGACCAGCGCCTACATCACCTTGACTGATGTAAAGGATCTTGTCCTGGCTCGCGAAATCTTCAACGTTGTGGACGCCAAGACCGGCGAAGACATCACCCGCGCGATCCTGCTGCAGATCATTCTTGAAGAGGAGGCGTCAGGTGTGCCGCTGTTTACAGCCGATCTGCTGGCGCAAATGATCCGCTTTTACGGTCACGCGATGCAGGGCATGCTCGGCAAGTACCTGGAGACGAACATCAAGTCCTTCGTCGATTTCCAGAAGAAGTTGCAGGAGCAGTCGCAATCACTCTATGGGGAAAGCAATAGCCAGATGCAGAGCGACATGTGGTCGCAGTTCATGAATTTTCAGGGGCCGGCGATGCAGACGATGATGAGCACCTATATGGAGCAAAGCAGAAAGATGCTCCATCAGATGCAGGATCAGCTGAAAACGCAGACCCGGACGCTGTTCAACGGCATCCCTCTGCCCGGTTTTCCTGTCGATTCCTCCAAGCAGCCGCACGACTCCGAGAAGTAAAGGGGACGTTTCGCCTCGCGGAAGGGCTCACCGCGCAACCGGCTGCAAAAAAAACGCGCCTGGCTACTTTACCCCGTAGCCAGGCGCGATTTCGTGAGCAGGGTGCCGCGTTTCGGCTAGCGCAAGATCGAGATAAAGACCGCGGCGATGATCGCCGAGGTGATCACGCCGCTGATACTGGCTCCCAGTGCCTGCGGCATGACGATTGCTCCCGGGTTCGCTGCGGTAGCAACCTTCTGGACGATCTTGGCGGTGGTTGGCACGCAACTCACGCCGGCAATTCCGACGATCGGGTTGAACTTGCCGCCGGTCCAGAAGTACAGGATGTAACCGCCCAGCAGGCCACCCAACGCAGAGACCCCGAGAGCCAGCATGCCCAGAAGCAGGAGCTTCAAGACCGTTGGGTCGAGCAGCGTGTTGGCCTCGCAAAGAACGCCGAGGGTCAGGCCGAGGAAGAAGGTGGCTCCGTAGAGGAAGGTTTCGCCGAGCAGTTTGGCGAAGTTCTCGAGGCCGCTTTCGCGAATGGCAACGCCAACAAAGAGAGAGAAAAACAAAGGCGCAGCCACCGGGAAGAGCAGACACAGAAGGGTGCACGCGACGACCGCAAAGATCAGCTTCTGCGACCGGGTGATCCTCGGTCCCTGGTCGCTGATCATGCTGATGCCGCGGATGTGCTTCGGCACCAGCCACTTGATCATGTACGGATAGACACCGTAGGTCAGGCCGAGGTAGAGATAGCCAACGACGGTGATCGACACGAACAGATGCTTGGCAAGAACCAGCGAGGTGAACAGCACCATCGGTCCGTCGGCGCCGCCGATGGTGGCGACGGAGGCCGCTTCGGGTTCGGTGAGGCCGAGGGCAATGGCGAACGGGAAGACAACGAAGGTTCCGAGTTCAGCGAACAGGGCTATGAACATGCTCTGGAACGGGCGTGCCATGACGTAACCGACGTCGAGAAGAACGCCGATACCCATGAACACCAGACAGGCGATCAAACCGTTGCTGAAGGTGAGCGTGTAGATCGGCTGCAGCCAGTCGATTTGCAGAATGTTGATCAGCTGCAGTGGGTCGGTGATCAAGGGATCGACGAAGAGCGTTCCCGGTTTGCCCCCTTCGAGGAACATGACCGCCGCGTTGACCGACGACATGCCCATGCCCATCGGGATCATCAGCAGTGGTTCCAGGACGTTCCTTGAGCCCAGATAGATGAGCAGGAAGCCCAGCAACATCAGGAAGATGCGTCCCATCATGATCTGCGGCTCGGCGGCCACCAGGGTGGCGACACCCTGGAACAGATCGAGAAAATTTATGCTTTCCATGCGCTTCAGTCCTCGCACCTGGCCGCAGCACCCATCCATCGGCGCATCGGCTTGAAAACCGACTCGCGGACTGGTTGATGGGTGCCGGGTTTCGGCTGATATCCGCTCACGCGATTGTCAACAGGGGCTGTCCGCCCTCGACGGGATCGCCGGCGGCGACCAGAACTCGGGTAACCTGGCCGGCGCGGGTAGCGATCACCGGCGTTTTCATCTTCATCGCCTCCATGACGATCAGGCGGTCGCCAACGGCCACGGCCTGACCGACCTTGACGTTAACTTCGACGACGGTGCCACCCATTCCGGCAACGACATCACCGTCGCCGGCAGGAGCGCCTGCGGCTGCGGCGGGCGCGGCGGCAGCCGCAGAAGGTGCGCTACCCCCGGCCTGCGGCGCGGCGGCCGCTACCGCAGGGGCTGCCGATGGTGCCGGTTGGCCGGCAGTGAGTTCCAGTACGCTGACGTCGTATTCGCGTCCGTTGACCGTGACCTTGAATTGTCTGGGCATTTTGTGCTCCTGTTAGCGGTTGCTTCGGCCGGGAGCATGCCCCGGCGTATGAGATGAATGTTGGGCGGCGCGACCGCCGACTGCCCAGCCGTGACTGGGTTGCGAAATGCGCAGTATGCGGTGCGGGCCGATGGCCGCGAAGATCGCCGCCGACAAGGCGGCGACATCCTCTTCCGGAACGCCGAGGAGCACTGGGCAAACGCTTCCGGTCGGAACTTCGACCGCTGGGCGTTTTTCCATCCTGGCGGTCACGAGTACCAGCACCTTGATCAACACGGCCACGACCAACGACACCACAATGGCGATGCCGTAGACCTGTAGCGATTTGATGATGGCGGCTGTGATCATGGGGTCTTTTCCTTCCGTCGCCGGTTACATGGGGATGTTGCCGTGTTTCTTGGTCGGCCTGAGTTCACGCTTGTCGAGTACCTTGCGCAGGGCCAGGGCAACCATCCAGCGCGTATCCTGGGGCTCGATGACGTCGGTGATATAGAAGTTGCTGGCCGACACGTACGGTGAGGCAAACTTCTCACGGTACTCCTGCGCCATTTCGGCGGCTTTCGCCGATTGATCCTCGGCCGCCGAGATTTCCTTGCGATAGAGAATCTTGACCGCCGCTTCCGCGCCCATGACCGCGATCTCGGCCGTTGGCCAGGCGAAGACCATGTCCGCGCCCATTTCCTGGCTGCACATGGCGAGATACGAGCCACCGTAGGCCTTGCGCAGGATGACCGTAATTTTCGGCGTGGTGCACGAGCCGTAGGCAAAAAGCATTTTCGCGCCGTGGCGAATGATGCCGCCGCGCTCCTGTTCGACGCCGGGCAGGAAGCCGGGAACGTCGACCAGCGTGACGACCGGCACGTTGAACACGTTGCAGGTGCGAACGAAGCGCGCCACCTTGTCGGCGGCATTGAGGTCGAGGGCGCCGGCCATGACCATTGGCTGGTTGGCGATCAGCCCGACGACCACGCCGCTGATGCGCGCAAAGCCGACGATGATGTTGCGGGCGAAGCCGGCGTGGACTTCGAGCAGCTCGCCGTTGTCGACCAGTCGACGAATGACGGCGTACATGTCGAGTGGCTCCGACGGGCTGTCCGGGATGCAGTCGTTGATGCCCGGGTCTTCCATCTCCTCGATCGGCACCGTCAGGTCGTGCGGTGGGTCCTCGGTGTTGTTCGACGGCAGGTACGAGAGCAACTGCTTGACCACGCCGATGGCGTGCTGGTCGTCTTCGGCAATGAAGTGAGCGTTGCCACTGATCGTGGCGTGCATTTCGGCGCCGCCGACCTCGGCCATCGTCGTCGCGCGTCCGGTCACCGCTTTGATCACCTGCGGACCGGTCAGGAACATGTGCGCGTTCTCGCGCGTCATGATCACGAAGTCCATCAGCGCCGGCGAGTACGCCGCACCGCCGGCGCAGGGGCCACAGATCACCGCGATCTGCGGCACGACGCCGGAAAGCAGGACGTTGGAGTAGAAGACGTCACCGTAGCCGGAAAGCGCGTCGACGCCTTCCTGAATACGTGCGCCGCCCGAATCCTTGAAGGCCACGACCGGCACGCCATTTCTCAGCGCGTGGCGCATGGTGCGGTTGATTTTTCTCGCCTGCATCTTGCCAAGCGTCCCGGCGACGACGCTGAAATCCTGGCTGAAAGCGGCGACCTGCATCGCGCCGACGTAGCCGGTACCGCAGACGACGCCGTCGGCGGGCAGCGTCTTCGTCGCCATGCCGAAGTTGGTTGCACTGTGCGAGGCATGCAGACCGAGTTCCTGGAACGTCCCCTCGACAAAGAGGGTGCCGAGGCGTTCGCGAGCCGACAGCAAACCCTTGGCGTGCAGCTCTTCCAACTTCTCGGGGCTGACATTCTCAGTCAGCTGTGTGCGCTTGGTGCGCAGCTTATCGATTAATTCCGGTCGTATCGTCATCTGGAATCCTAACGGGTGGCTAAGTTTGAACTAACTCGCAGCAGCGGGGCTGGCGACTTTCCGGCAGCGTAGTATCCACACTTTCGTGAGCGCTGGCTAGTGTTTTGAAAATCATTCGCAAGCAGATCGGCCGCGGAAAATTTGCCTGCGCGGAGGCGGAGGATCGTCGGTTTGGGAGCGTGTGAGGTGACTGGCAGGGAGCGTCGATCGGCGTCATCTTCCGGCGCCATGGCGGATCGTTGGCGGAGAACGACGCCGCGATGATCGCTCGCGGTGCGGCGCAAGCGGGGGCGCAGTGGGCGTACAATGCGCCGTGGCTGGTTTCGCGTTACAGAGCGGGTGCGCAACCGGGCCGACGAGCAAGGGAATGGCGCGGCGCAGAAACAGGGAATGGCGCGGCGCAGAAACAAAAAAAGCCCTGACTAATCAGAGCTTTCGTTGTTTTCGTCTGGTGCCCAAGAGAGGAATCGAACCTCCACGGTGTTGCCACCACTAGGACCTGAACCTAGCGCGTCTACCAATTTCGCCACCTGGGCATTTCCAGAGAGGCCGAATTCTATAGGAACAAGAGCAAATGTCAATAAGCAAACTGTCGGCGATTCGCCGTGCCGACCCCTTTCTTGAGCGCGAGCTGAAGACCTATGAACAACCCTTGCCGTCGCGCGAATACATCCTGCAGATTCTCGAGGAGCAGGGCAAGCCCGTCAGCTTCGACGCGCTGTGCGCGCTGCTCGACATCCGCGCCCACGAACTGGAACTCCTGCAGCGCCGCTTGCGGGCAATGGAGCGCGAGGCGCAGCTGCTGCGTAACCGCAAGGGCTCGTTCATTCTGCCCGAACGCGCCAGTCTGATTGCCGGGCGTATCGAGGGCCACCCGGATGGCTATGGCTTTCTGGTTCCCGACGATGCCGGCGAGGACCTGTTTCTCGAAGCCAGGCAGATGTCGAAAGTGCTGCACGGCGACCGTGCCCTGGTGCGCGTCGTCGGCGTCGATCGTCGCGGGCGTCGCGAAGGCGTGATCGTCGAAGTTCTTGAGCGGGCAAACAGCAGAGTCGTCGGCCGCGTGCTGGTCGAGCATGGCATCACGCTGGTCGTTCCGGAGAATCGGCGCATCAACCAGGACATACTGGTGACGCCGGATAGCCGGAGCGCTGTGCGTTCGGGCGAAGTGGTGACCGTCGAAATCATCGAACAACCCGATCGCCATTCGAAGCCGATCGGACGCATTGTCGAAGTGCTCGGCAACTACGCCGATCCGGGCATGGAGATAGAAATCGCCTTGCGCAAGCACGAGTTGCCATTCGAGTTCTCCAGCAGCGCCCTGGCAGAGGCGGCGCAGCTACCCGAGGGGCTCCGGCCGTCGGACGCGGAAGGAAGGAAGGATCTGCGCGCGCTGCCCCTGCTGACCATCGATGGTGAGACGGCGAGGGACTTCGACGACGCCGTTTTCGCCGAGCGGAAAGGCGCTGGTTGGCGCCTGGTGGTGGCCATCGCCGACGTCAGCCACTATGTTCGGCCGGGAACGGCCCTCGATAAGGAGGCGAGCGAGCGTGGCAATTCGGTCTATTTTCCGCGCCGGGTGATTCCGATGTTGCCGGAAAAACTCTCCAATGGCCTGTGTTCGCTGAACCCCGACGTCGATCGTCTGGCGATGGTCTGCGACATGCAAATCGACGGCAGCGGCGCGGTCACCGACTACACCTTCCATGAGGCCATTTTCCGCTCGCACGCGCGTTTGACCTATGACCAGGTCTGGAGCTGGCTGGCAGGGACCGCGCAGCCTGAAAGCGAAGTTCATCGCCGCCTGCAGCCACAGCTGCAGGCGCTCTACGCCCTGTTCAAGGTCTTGAGTGAAGCGCGCGGCAAACGCGGCGCCATCGATTTCGAGACCATCGAGACGATGATGCTGTTCAACGAGCAGGGCAAGATCGACCGCATCGTTCCCGTTCACCGCAACGACGCGCACCGCGTCATCGAGGAGTGCATGCTGGCGGCGAACGTCTGCGCCTCTGGATTTCTGCAGGCCAAGCGGCAGCCGTGCCTGTACCGCATTCACGAAGGGCCGACGCCGGAGAAACTCGGCGCCTTGCGCAATTTCCTCAAGGAATTCGCCATCGGTCTTGGTGGCGGTGACGACCCGAGCGCCAGCGACTATGCCGAACTGCTGGAGAGCATCAAGGATCGCCCGGATGCACAGCTGCTGCAGACGGTGATGCTGCGCTCACTGCGTCAGGCCCAGTACAGCCCGGACAATGTCGGCCACTTCGGGCTTTCCTACGAGCATTACACGCATTTCACCTCACCGATACGGCGCTATCCGGACCTCCTGGTCCATCGTTCGATCAAGGCCGCGCTCGCCGGCACGACTTACGCACCCGGCAAGTGGGCCGAGATCGGCATGCACTGTTCGCAGACCGAGCGGCGCGCCGACGAGGCGACACGCGATGTCACCAACTGGCTCAAGTGTTACTACATGCGCGACCGCATCGGCGAGACCTTTGCCGGAACGATTGCCGCGGTCGTGCCTTTCGGCGCGTTTGTCGCCCTTGACGAGGTCTATGTCGAGGGACTGGTGCATGTTTCGGAGCTTGGCGAAGACTACTTTCAGTACGACAGCGTCAGGCATCAGATGCTTGGCGAGCGCAGCGGGAAACGTTATCGCCTCGGTGACCGCCTGCAGGTGAAACTGGTCAAGGCCGATCTCGAAACCGGGCGCATCGACTTCGTGCTGGCCGACGGCTAGCTGGCTGGCATTGCGCAGGCTGGCCGTAGCACGCGGTTTATGATGCTGTTTCCGGCAAGCGGGTTTAACGGAAATGTGAACCGCAGCCTGCGCGGCTGGGTGAACTGCTTCCAGTCTCCAAACTCAAGTCAGGCAACGGACAACTCAGATGCTATGCGGAGGATCGGTTGCGCAAGCACTTGATGAAGCGCCACAAGGTGACGGAGCGAGGAAGCGGCTGCCGCCGTTTCCCGACTGCTCATATCGTTACCGGCACTCCGGGCTGTACAAGGTTCCGATGAGGGCGGGCTGGAGCTCGGCGCATGCCTCGGCGTGAAGAACATCGGAAAGCCGTGTGCGGGAAAACGGCATGCACGGTTTGACGAGGAAGGGCAGGCGAATGCCTGTCCTCTACTCGATCAGCGGGCGACGGGTCACCGGTCCGGTAGGCGCTGGCGAGAGTCGCTGCCGCGCTCGGGGCAGGAAATGAGTCGCCAACGTCGCCGCTTCGTAGTCGGCGGACTTGCGGCCGGCGGCTTGGTCGGGCTGTCGGCCTTCGTCGCGCTGCGCGTGCCAGCCTTGTTCAACGCCTGCCATGCGCAGCTGCCGCCAGCGACCGCCAGGCACGAGTTGATCGAAGCGGCCTGGGCGGGAATCGACCCGGCGCGCTTTCTCGATGCTCACGTGCACCTGGTGGGTACCGGCGATTCGGGCAGCGGCATCGAGGTCAACCCGCAGATGGACAGCCTCTTTCATCCGCTGCAGTACGCGCAGCGCCTGTTCTACCTCAATGCGGGTTGTGTGCATGACGCGCCGGGACGGATCGACGACAGCTACGTCGAGCGCATGCAGAACCTGGTCGACGGCCTGCGACCGGGAGCGCGCCTGCTGCTTTTCGCTTTTGATCGCTTTCACGACGAGCAGGGGCGTGCCGATCCGGCCCGCAGCTCCTTCTACACGCCGAACGCCTACGCGCAGGTGGTTGCCGAACGCCATCCGGGAAGCTTTGCGTGGGCGGCGTCGATTCATCCGTATCGTGTCGACTGCGTCGACGCGTTGGCGGCCGTCGTGAAGGGCGGCGCGCTGGCCGTGAAATGGCTGCCACCGGCGATGGGTATCGATCCGTCGTCGCCGCGCTGCGACCGCTTCTACGCCGCGCTCGCCGCGCACGACCTGCCGCTGATCAGCCACGCCGGGGAGGAGAAAGCCGTGCACGGCGGTGGTCAGCAGGCCTTCGGCAACCCGCTGCTGCTGCGGCGGGCGATGGACCACGGCGTGCGCGTGGTGGTTGCCCATTGCGCTTCGATCGGGGACGCCGTCGACCTCGATCAGGGCGCGAACGGACCGCTGCGCTCGTGCTTCGCGCTCTTTGCCCGCCTGATGGCCGAAGCGCGCTACGAAAAACTGCTCTTCGCCGACATCTCGGCGCTGACCCTGCGCAACCGCGGCGCCGAGATCGTACGCGCGGTGATCGAGCGCAGCGAATGGCATCCGCGCCTGCTGAACGGTTCCGACTACCCCTTGCCCGGGATCGTGCCGCTGGTTGCGCCGGGCGAGTTCGCCGAGCGCGGCATGTTGCCGCTGTCGGCAGTGGCGGTGCTGGAGGCGATTAGGCAGCATAATCCGCTGCTCTTTGATTTTGTTCTCAAGCGACAGTTGTCGGCGGCTGGGCGGCGTTTGCCAGCGTCAATCTTCGAGACGCGCACCTTCTTTGAAAGGAAGACTGCATGAGTTCCCAGTTCGGTCTGCTCAAGACCCGTCGCTTCGCGCCTTTTTTCGGCACCCAGTTTCTCGGCGCCTTCAATGACAACCTGTACAAGAACGCGCTGGTCGTGTTGCTTACTTTCCAGGCTGCCAGCTGGACGACGCTGACCCCGGAGGTGCTGGCCAACCTGGCCGCCGGCATCTTCATCCTGCCCTTCTTCCTGTTCTCGGCGACCGCCGGGCAGTTGGCCGACAAGTACGACAAGGCTCGCCTGGCACGGCTGACCAAGCTGCTCGAAATCGTCATCATGGCTTTCGCCCTGCTGGGCTTCATGATGCACAGCCTGGAAGTCCTGCTCCTGGCGCTCTTCCTGCTCGGTCTTCAGTCGGCCCTGTTCGGCCCGGTCAAGTACGCCATCCTGCCGCAACACCTGCACGAGAACGAACTGGTCGGCGGCAACGCACTCGTCGAGTCCGGGACTTTCGTCGCCATTCTCATCGGCACCATCGCCGGCGGGCTGCTCGCCGGAGCGGCGGGCCAGCCGACCTGGGTCGCCTACGCCGGGTTGTTGGTCGCCGTGGTCGGCTACCTGTGCAGCTGGGGAATTCCGGCGGCGCCGGCGCCGGCGCCGGACCTGGTGGTCGGCCTCAATCCCTTCTCCGAAACCTGGCGCAACATCGGTTTCGCCCGCGAAAACCGCACTGTCTTTCTGTCGATTCTCGGCATCTCGTGGTTCTGGCTGTACGGTGCGCTGTTCCTGGCGCAGTTTCCGGTTTATTCGAAGAGTGTCCTTGGTGGTGACGAGACGACTGTGACCCTTTTGCTGTCCGTGTTCACCGTCGGCATTGGTCTTGGCTCGCTGCTCTGCGATCGGCTCTCGGCCGGGCACGTCGAGATTGGCCTGGTGCCTTTCGGTTCCATCGGCCTGACCCTCTTCGGCATCGACCTGGCGTTCGCCTCGCCCGCCGCGCCGCCTGCTGGCGCGCCGCTGGCGCTCGCCGCCATCCTCGCCATGCACGAGACCTGGCGAGTGCTCTTCGACCTTTTTGCACTCGGGGTGTTCGGCGGATTCTTCATCGTCCCGCTGTATGCGCTGATCCAGTTGCGCAGCGCGCCGGAACAGCGGGCACGAATCATCGCCGCCAACAACATTCTCAACGCGCTGTTCATGGTCTGCGGCGCGCTGGTGGCTGCCGGGCTGCTCGCCAACGGTATCTCGATCCCGGTCCTGTTCGCCATTGCGGCACTGTGCAATGCGGCAGTGGCGGTCTACATCTACAGCCTGGTGCCCGAGTTCATGTTGCGTTTCATCGCCTGGCTGTTGATCCACTCGGTGTACCGCCTGGAGCAGAAAGGGCTGCAGAACATCCCCCAGGAAGGGCCGGCGGTGCTGGTCTGCAACCACGTCAGCTTCGTCGATCCAATCGTCATCGCCGCCGCCAGCCGCCGGCCGATCCGCTTCGTGATGGACCACCGTATCTATCGTCTGCCGGTGATCAGCCTTGTCTTTCGCCACATGAACACCATCCCGATCGCTCCCGCGCGCGAAGATCCGCTGATGATGGAGGCGGCGTTCGAGGAGGTGGCGCGGGCGCTCGAGGAGGGCGAGCTGGTGGCCATCTTTCCGGAAGGGCGGATCACCGACAACGGCGATCTCTCTCCCTTCCGTCCGGGCGTGCAGCGGATCGTCGAACGGACGCCGGTGGCGGTGATTCCGATGGCCCTGCAAGGTCTGTGGGGCAGCTTCTTCAGTCGCCAGGGCGGCCCGGCGATGAGCAGGCCGCGGCGCCTGCTCGGCCTGTTCTCCAGAATCGCGCTGAGCGTCGGCGCCGCGGTCGAGCCCGCTGCGGCGACGCCCGAGCATTTGCAGGAGGTTGTCGCCGGCCTGCGCGGTGACTGGCAGTGAGTGCGGGCCTTTCAACGGCGCGAGGAGAGCCGAGGCCGGCGGCTGGAGAGGGTGGGCAGACGAGTTAGAATGAACGCTATGCGATTTTCCGGCCCAGCGCTGCGCGAGCGGCTCGATCTCTACGAACGGCTGATGCGCCTCGACAAGCCGATCGGCATTCTGCTGCTCCTCTGGCCGACGCTGTGGGGATTGTGGCTGTCCGCCCTGGGCCGGCCGGACTGGCTGGTGGTGTGGATCTTCGTCCTCGGCACCGTGCTCATGCGTTCGGCAGGATGCGTGATCAACGACCTCGCCGATCGCGATTTCGACCCGCATGTGGCACGCACCAGCCAGCGCCCGCTGGCCGCCGGCCAGGTGTCGGTCAGGGAAGCCTTGCTGCTCTTCTCCGCACTGGTCGCCTGTGCGGTCGTCGTCGTTCTGCCGCTGCGCAGCTGGCTGCTTGGCGCGCTCTGCGTCGCGGCGCTGTTTCTTGCCGCAAGCTACCCCTTCACCAAGCGCTTCCTGGCCATTCCGCAGGCCTACCTCGGCGTCGCCTTCGGTTTCGGCATCCCGATGGCCTATGCGGCACAGCTCGGGGCCGTCCCTGCGGAAGCCTGGTGGCTGTTGCTGGCCAATGTCCTCTGGGCGATCGCCTACGACACCGAGTACGCGATGGTCGATCGCGTCGACGACCTGAAGATCGGCATCCGTACTTCGGCGATCACCTTCGGCCGCTTCGATGTGGCGGCGGTGATGCTCTGCTACGCGCTGGCGCTGGCGCTCATCGGTGCGGTCGGTTACGGCCTTGGCCTCGGTGTGTTCTTCTACGCCGGCCTGGTAGTGGCGGCGGCGATTGCCGGCTACCATTACACGCTGATCCGGGAACGTAACCCGGCGCGTTGCTTCAAGGCTTTCCTGCACAACAACTGGTTCGGAGCCAGTGTTTTTGCCGGCATTGCCGTCGATTTTCTGGCCGCGAAAGGGATTTCCGGATGAAAGCTCCTCTGTTTTGTTCGCTCGCGCTGCTCACGGCAACGGTGCACGCGGCCGACGGCGACGATACGCGGCAGCTGGCGTCGTTGCCGGCGGCTGCGGAATCGACTCTGCGTGCCGAGATGCGCGCCAACCTGCTGGCGCTGAACGAGATCCTTGGCCTGGTCTCGACCGGCAAGTTCAAGGAGGCGGGCCAGATCGCCGAGCAGGAGCTTGGCGTCTCGGCGATGGGCAAGCACCGCAGCCTGCCCTTCGAAGCCCGTCCCGGACCGCACATGCCGCCGGCGATGCACAGTATCGGCATGGACGGGCATCGCGCGGCGAGTGAATTTGCCCGCATCGCCGCCAGCGGCGATCGCGACAAGACCATCGCCGCGCTGCCGTCGCTGACCAGCGGCTGCGTTGCCTGTCACTACGTGTATCGACTGCGCTAAGTACGGCCACCGCCGCGGCGGGCGGATGACGCCGTCTCCTGGGCGACGCGCCGCAGCGTCGGTGCCGTGGTACACGCGGTATGGAACATGATAAGTCCGGCGACGACATGTTTTCGCGCCGCCGTCCGGCTGGCCGAAGGTGGCGTCGGAAATGCGGCGCGACCGCAGCCCGCACGTAAAGTCTCATCAAGAATGCCGCGCTCCACCAGCGCGCAGCGGGGAAGAAGACGATGATCGTGCGCTTGACCAGGTTTGCCCGGCGAATACTTGTCGCCGTGGCCTACAGCGTTGGCGGGGCCGTTGTGACGCTGGTGATCGTTGGCGTGGTCTACCTGGAGGCCCGACCGGAGCTCGACGTCTGGCACCTGGCGGACCTCGACGAGGAGTTCACCGAGGCCTCCGGAGTGGATAGCTTCGCCGCCTACCTGGCGCTCGAAGAACGCTTGTTCGCGCAATTGCACGCGCAGGTCTATGCCAAGGTGCCGGCGAGCGGGCAACGCTCGATCAACCGCTACGACGGCAACAGCCTGTCCGATCCGGAAAGCTGGTCGCCGAACTGGAACCGCAGTTTCGAGCTGACCGCGGCGACGCCGAAGGCCGGCGTCCTGCTGCTGCACGGCATGTCGGACTCGCCTTACAGCCTGCGTGCGCTCGGCGAGACGCTCAACGCGGCTGGCGCCACGGTCGTCGGGATGCGCCTGCCGGGACACGGAACGGCGCCGTCCGGTCTCGTCGAAGTCACCTGGCAGGACATGGCGGCCGCAGTGCGCCTGGCGATGCGTCATCTCGCCACGCAGGTCGCCGAGCGACCGCTGTACATCGTCGGCTACTCGACCGGCGCCGCCCTGGCGGTGAACTACGCGCTGGCGACGCTCGATGACGGGGCGCTGCCGAAGGTCGCCAGGATGATCCTGCTGTCACCGGCGATCGGGGTCAGCGGCGCGGCGGCCTTCGCTGTCTGACAGGGGCGGCTGGGTCACCTGCTGGGCCTCGAAAAACTCGCCTGGACGTCCATTCTGCCCGAGTACGATCCGTACAAATACGGCTCTTTCGCGGTAAACGCGGGCGACGTGGTCTACCGCCTGACGCTGCACATCCAGAACCGCCTGGACGAGCTTGGCGGCCGCGGCAAGCTCGCCGCTTTCCCGCCAGTGTTGGCCTTTTCCTCGGTCGTCGACGCCACTGTCTCGACCCCGGCTCTGGTTCGCAACCTTTTCGACCGCCTGCCGCAGGGAGGCCACGAGCTGGTGTTGTTCGACATCAACCGCATGGCCGACATGGAACCGATCATGACCTCGGATCCGACCGCCGCCGTGCAGGCTCTGCTGGACAATCCGCTGCGGCCCTTCGCGCTGAGCGTGGTGACCAACGAGAACGCCAGGAGCCGCCAGCTGGTGGTGCGCCGCGAGGGCCCCGGCGATGCGACACTCACCGAGACGCCGCTCGGCCTTGCCTGGCCGCCGGACATCTACTCGCTGGCACACGTTGCGCTGCCGTTTGCTCCCGACGATCCCATCTACGGCGGGCAGGCTCTGCGCACCGGGCGCAGCGTCCCTCTTGGCCAGCTCGCGCTGCGCGGCGAGCGCGGTGTGCTGCAGATCCCGGCGGCGGACATGCTGCGCCTGCGCTGGAACCCTTTCTTTCCCTACGTGGAAGCGCGGGCGCTGGCGTTCACCGGGCTTGGCGGGGAATAGCGGCAGGCGGCGCGAGAAGCCGGTGGGCTGCGTGGGGCGCTCGCTGAAAGGCCGAAGCTCGCGGCGTCGATCGGCCGGCCGTCGATCCACGACGCGGCTATAATCGGCCGCAGGACGTCCCGGCAAGCGACCGGCTATACGCTTTGGCCCGGCCTTCAGGCAGGGCGTAACTCGATGGTCGCCATGGCGACTCTGCCGCCGGAACGCTGCCGGCCGGAAAGCTGCTCATGAAATATCACGACCTGCGCGACTTCATCGCGCAACTTGAAGGAATTGGCGAACTCAGGCGCATCGGCGTCGAGGTCGACCCGCGCCTCGAAATGACCGAGATCTGCGACCGCGTGCTGCGCGCCGGGGGGCCGGCGCTGCTCTTCGAGAAGCCCAGGGGGCACAGCATGCCGGTGCTGGCCAACCTCTTCGGGACGCCGCGACGGGTGGCGCTCGGGATGGGACAGGAATCGGTGCTCGCGCTGCGCGAAGTCGGCAAGCTGCTCGCCTACCTCAAGGAGCCCGAGCCGCCGAAGGGGCTCAAGGACGCCTGGGACAAGCTGCCGGTGCTCAAGCAGGTGCTCAACATGGCGCCGCGGGTACGCTCTTCCGCGCCGTGCCAGGAAGTGCTCTGGGAAGGCAAGGACGTCGATCTGTCGCGCCTGCCGATCCAGCTCTGCTGGCCGGGTGACGCCGCGCCGCTGATCACCTGGGGGCTGACGGTGACGCGCGGGCCGCACAAGACGCGCCAGAACCTCGGCATCTATCGCCAGCAGGTGCTCGGGCCGAACAAGGTGATCATGCGCTGGCTGGCGCATCGTGGCGGCGCACTCGATTTTCGCGAGCACTGCCTGCACCACCCCGGCCAGCCCTTTCCGGTGGCCGTCGCGCTCGGCGCCGACCCGGCAACCATTCTCGCGGCGGTGACGCCGGTCCCGGACAGCCTCTCCGAATATCAGTTCGCCGGTCTGCTGCGTGGCGCCAGGACCGAACTGGTGAAATGCCTGGGGTCCGATCTGCAGGTGCCGGCTTCCGCCGAGGTCGTCCTCGAAGGCTTCATCGACCCGGCGGAATGCGCACTCGAAGGACCGTACGGCGACCATACCGGCTACTACAACGAAAAGTCGATGTTTCCGGTGTTCACCATCGAGCGCATCAGCACGCGCCGCGAGCCGATCTACCACAGCACCTACACCGGCAAGCCACCCGACGAGCCGGCGATGCTCGGCGTGGCGCTCAACGAGGTCTTCGTGCCGCTGTTGCAGAAGCAGTTTCCCGAGATCGTCGATTTCTACCTGCCGCCCGAAGGCTGCTCGTACCGCCTGGCGACGGTAAGCATCAGGAAGCAGTATCCGGGGCACGCCAAGCGGGTGATGTTCGGCATCTGGAGTTTCCTGCGCCAGTTCATGTACACCAAGTTCATCATCGTCGTCGACGACGACGTCAATATCCGCGAGTGGAAGGAGGTGATCTGGGCGATGACCACGCGTGTCGATGCGGCGCGCGACACCCTGATCGCCGAGAATACGCCGATCGACTACCTCGACTTCGCCAGCCCGGTCGCCGGTCTGGGCAGCAAGATGGGTCTCGATGCGACCAACAAGTGGCCCGGCGAGACGAGTCGCGAGTGGGGAACACCGATCGTCATGGATGCCGCCGTGAAACAGCGCGTCGATGCCCTGTGGGCCGAACTCGGCTTGTGAGCGCGACTTGCCGTTACGCGACCCCTCCGCCGCGTCATTTTTCCATCGCCCGGCTGGCGATTGATGGCCCTCGTCGCGCGGCAAGAGCGTGCCGGGACTGGAGAACGAAATGAGTAATGACCTGATCCCCGATTCCTACCTCGAGGGCGAACGTGCCTGGTGCCACGTCATCTACGGCCTGCATGCGCTGGCCGTGGTGATCGGCGTCGCCGGTGCGGCGAGCGTCGCCGGAGCCTTCGTCTTCGGCGTGCCATCGCTGATTGCCGTGGTTCTCAACTACGTCAAGCGCAGCGATGTCCGCGGCACCTGGCTCGAAAGTCACTATCGCTGGCAGATCCGGACCTTCTGGTTCACGGCCCTGTGGTTGCTGGTCTACGGCCTGCTGATCATCACCATCATCTTCATTCCGATCGCCTGGCTGTTGATCGTCATCCTTGGCGTGTGGGTCGGCTATCGCGTCGTTCGCGGCTGGCTCGCCCTGTCCGGACGAAGAACGATCGACGCTGCCTGAACGGCTGCGCAGGCCCTGCCGGTCGCCGCGTCGGCCGGTATTGAGCCACCTATCCGCGGCTGGTCGGCTATGATTAAGTATCAGTCAAGTCAATGGCCCGCATTCATGCGCTTTCTTTGCTGCCTTTGCCAGTTTCTTCTCGTGCTGGCTGCCGGGGTGGCGTCGGGCGCTGCCACTGGCGGCGAACGGGTCTCCTCCAGTGCGGATGGCCGGGCGCTGACGGTGGTGACGGACGACAACTACCCGCCCTACGTTTTTCGCGATGGCGATGGCGCGCTCACCGGCTATCTGGTCGATAGCTGGCGACTGTGGGAGAAGAAGACCGGGGTGCGCGTCAACCTGCTCGGCAGCGACTGGGCGACGGCCCAGCAGCGGTTGGCCGATGGGCAGGCAGAGGTGATCGATACCATCTTCAAGACCGCCGAGCGCGAGCGCAGATTCGCTTTCACGCGGCCGTATGCGCAGATCCCGGTGGCCATCTACACCCATGCCGGTATCGGCGGGATCGTCGACCTGGCGACCTTGCGCGGCTTTCTCGTTGGCGTGAAGGCCGGCGACGCCTGCGTCGACGCGCTCGCCGACGCCGGGATTCACAGCGTGCAGCCCTTCAGCAGTTACCAGGCGCTGGTGCAGGGGGCCATCGCTGGCCGGGTGAGGGTCTTCTGCCTCGACGAGCCACCGGCCAACTACCTGCTCTACCGGAATGGCGCCGACGACGTGTTCAACAAGGCCTTCACCCTGTACACCGGCGAGTTCCATCGCGCCGTGAACGCTGGCGACGATGCGACGCTGGCGCTGGTGGAGCGTGGATTTGCCAGCATCACGCCGGCGGAAGAAAAGATCCTGCGCGACAAGTGGATGGGAACTCCCCTGCTGCGCTCGCCCTACGTCCGCTATCTTGCTTACGCTCTCGTGCTCGGTGCGCTGCTTGGCGCTGTGCTGCTGCTTTGGGTGATGAGTTTGCGACGGCTCGTCCGGCAGCGAACGGCGAAGCTTGCGGCAACGCTCGATGCCATTCCCGACCTGATGTTCGAGTTGGGACTCGACGGCAGCTACCATGACTATCATTCGCGGCGCGGTGACCTCCTGGCAGCGCCCGCCGAGTCCTTGCCGGGTCGGCGACTCAGCGATGTGCTGCCGCCCGCTGCCGCGGCGAGCTGCCTGGCCGCCTTGCAGGAGGCCAATGAAACAGGCTACTCGGGTGGCCGCCAGTACGAACTGCAGTTGCCACAGGGAAAATTCTGCTTCGAGCTGTCGGTTGCACGCAAACCGGTCGACGGCGGTGAGGCGCCGCGCTTCGTGACGCTGGCGCGCGACATCACCGCCCGCAAGCACGTCGAAGCGGCGCTCTTGCGCCGTAGTGAGCAACTGGCGCTGATGGCTGCGGCGAGTCAGGAGATCAACAGCGAGCTCGATACGTCGCTGGTTCTGCGTCAGCTCGTCGTCGCCGCATTGAAGATCACCGGCGCCACCTCCGGGGCGGCGGCGCGAATGAGTGCCGGCCAACTGGTGTTCAGCGAGTACAACCAGGGCGGCGAACTGTTGCCGGTCGATTTCCGCTTTTCGTCGGGTCAGGGCGTACCGGGTCGGGTGATGGAGACCCGTCGCTTCCACCTCAGCAACGATGCCGAGAACGATCCGTACGTCATTGCCGAGATTCGCCAGGCGCTCGGCTTCGATAACCTGCTCGACACCCCGATCCTCAGTCGCCACGGCGACCTGCTCGGCTGTTTCGAAATCCACAACAAGCCCGGCGGATTCGACGACGACGACGTGCATCTCTTGCAGGGCCTGGCGGCAAGCGCCGCGGTGGCGCTGGAGAACACCGCGCTGCTCGCCGAACGACGGCGGACGGAAGAGGCCCTGCGGGAAAGTGAGGCGCTCAAGGCTTCGGTGCTCGCCAGCGCTGCCTGCGGGATCATCGCCACCGATCCGCAGGGGCTGATCACGGTCTTCAATCCGGGTGCTGAAGCGATCCTTGGCTACGCTGCGCAGGAAGTCGTCGGCAGGCTCACGCCGATGGCCTTCCACGATCCCGCCGAGGTCGCGGCGACGGCCAGGATGCGCAGCGAAGAGCTGCATTGCCAGGTCGATCCGGGCTTCGATGCGCTGGTCGTCAAGGCGCGTTGCAGTGGCGAAGCGGACGAGCGCGAAGTGGAGTATGTGCGCCGGGATGGCCGCCGGCTTGCCGTTCGTCTGGCGGTGACCGTTCTGCACAACGCCGCCGGCGACCTCACCGGCTACCTCGGGATAGTGGTCGACATCAGCCAGCAGAAGGAGGCCGAAGCGCGCATCCAGCATCTGGCTCACTTCGATTCGCTGACCTTTCTGCCCAACCGCAGCCTGCTTGAAGAGCGCGTCCACCATGACCTGAGCCGTGCCCAGCGGGGGCGCGAGTCGCTGGCGCTGATCTTCCTCGATATCGACCGTTTCAAGCAGGTCAACGATTCTCTCGGTCACCGGATCGGCGACGAACTGCTGATCCAGCTCGCCGAACGTCTCCGCCACACGGTGCGCGACGAAGATACGCTCTGTCGCCTGGGTGGCGACGAGTTCATCCTCGTCCTGCCGAATACCGACGCCGAAGGCGCAGCCCATGTCGCGGCCAAGTTGCTGGAGATCACCGCGCCCCCGTATCGCATCGCTCAACACGAGCTGAGCTGCACGGTGTCCGTCGGCATCGCCATGTACCCGGTTGACGGCGAGAATCTGGAACAGCTGTCGATGTGCGCCGATGCCGCGATGTATCGCGCCAAACAGGGTGGTCGCAATGCCTTCTGCTTTTTCACCGCCGAGATGCAGGAGCGCTCGGCACGCAGCCTGCAACTCGGGAATGACTTGCGGCGCGCGCTCGAGCGCGGCGAACTGGCCGTCTTCTACCAGCCGCAGCTGGCCCTTCCGGAGCGCCGGCTGATTGGCGCCGAAGCGCTGCTGCGCTGGCAGCATCCCGAATTCGGGATGGTTTCACCCGACGAGTTCATTCCACTGGCCGAAGAGTCGGGGCTTATTCTGCCGATCAGCGAATGGGCGCTGCGTTCGGCAGTACGCCAGATGCGCCGCTGGCACCAGGCCGGGCTGCCGCCGATGCGGGTCGCCGTCAATCTCTCGGCAGCGCAGTTCCGTCTGGCCAATCTGGTGCAGGTGGTGTCGCGCGTTCTTGATGAGGAGGCGCTGCCCGGGCAGTATCTCGAGCTCGAACTGACGGAAAGCGCGACCATGGACAACCCGCTGGCCGCCATCCCGATGATCGATCAACTACGCGCGCTTGGCGTACGTCTGGCCATCGACGACTTCGGCAGCGGCTATTCGTCGATGGGCTACCTCAAGCGTTTTCGCGTGCACACGCTGAAAATCCCGCGCTCGTTTGTTGCCGACCTGGCTGCCAATCCCGACGACGAAGCCGTCGTTGCGGCGGTCATCGGCCTGGCGCACAACCTTGGCCTGCGCACCACCGCCGGTGGTGTGGAAAGCGAAGCGCAGCTGGCGTACCTGTGCGCGAAGGGCTGCGACGAGGCGCAAGGCCATCTCTTTGGCGAGCCGCTGCCTGCGGCGCAGTTCGAGAATCTGGTCCGCGAGCGTTATCAGTACGGCGAACGCTAGGCAACGATCAGCGCTCGGCAACCCACAGCAGCAGGGCATCGAGAGCGGCCTTGCCGAGGCGGGCATTCGGGTCGTTGATCAGGCCGACGACGATCCAGCGCTTGCCGCTGTTGTCGAGCACAAAGCCGGAAATCGCCCGCACGCCTTCAAGATAGCCGGTCTTCAGGTGCGCTCGGCCAGCCGCTGATCCATTCTTCAAGCGCTTGCGCAAGGTGCCGTCGACGCCGGCGACCGGCAGCGAGGCGATCAGTTCGGCCATCACCGGACTTCGCCAGGCGGCGCTCAGGACCTGCGCCAGGCCAGCCGCCGAGACGCGCGCGTGGCGCGACAGGCCGGAGCCATTGTCGATGAACAGTTCGGGTAGCTGCAGACCGTTCGCCAGCAGCCAGCCGGCAATCTGACGCCGCGCGCCCTCGATCGTCGCCGGCCGTTCGCTGTCCAGCGTCAGGAACAGCTGGCGGGCCATGACGTTGTTGCTGTACTTGTTGATGTCGCGCACGATCTCGCCGAGCGTCGGCGACTCCTGGACGACCAGCGTACTGGCGCCAACCGGCGTGCGTCCTTCGCGCACGCGGCCCCTGAAACTGCCTCCGAGTTCGCGCCACAGCACGCGAAACAGGTCTTCTACCTGCATATCGGCCGTCCATGGGGCCAGGCTCAGGCTGCGTTCGCCACAGGCTGCCGGGAAACTGCCGCTGAGTTCGATGCTCATCCCCCTGACCACTGGCGTCAGTTGCTCCCGCCAGTCGCCGCAGGCGCCACGTTCGAGGCGCAGGCGATTGTCGATGCGCAGGCCCTCGCTCGGCGTCTCGGCGAGCACGCGCACCGTGTTTCCCGCCGCGTCGGCCTGCAGGAGCAGGCGCAGGCTCCTGAAGTTCACCAGCAAGGCGTCGGGGCCAGCGTTGTACGGCCGCAGCGGCTGCTGGTCGAACTCACCCGGGTCGTGTGCCGGTAGCGCAAAGGCACTGCGATCGAGGATCAGGTCACCGTTGATTTCGCTCACCCCGCGCGTGCGCAATTGGCGCAGCAATAGCCAGAACTGTTCCAGCGCCAGCTTCGGGTCGCCGCTGCCGCGCAGGTAGAGGTTGCCCTTGATCAGGCCGTCGTGCGGGCTGGCGTCGGCGAGTATTTCGCTGCGCCAGGTATAGGCTGGCCCGAGCATTTCGAGGGCAGCGTAGGTGGTCACCAGCTTCATCGCCGACGCCGGGTTCATCGCTTTCCGGGCGTTGTGGCTGAGCAGCGGCGGTCCGCCGTCGACCGCCTGCACGACGATGCCGACCGAACTCGCCGGGATCCCGGCCTGCTGCAGCGCCTGGCTGACGACGCTCGGCAGCTCGGCCGCCCGGACCAGCGGCAGGCCGCCGAGCAGCCCGGCGAGCAAGACTGGAAAAAGCGCCCTTGCAGCGCCGCGCAGCCGGGAAGGGTGGGTCATCAGTGGAGGAAGTTGCCGTGCGAGGTGGGTGTCGGGGAAAGTGGCGGCCGCAGCGGCTGTCCTAGCTCATCCCTGGTCCCAGGGCGCCGGATGGCTGAGGAACTCGCTCAGCATCGCGTCGAGCTGAGCGAGCAAGAGATCGTTACGTCCGGCCAGCCAGGCGCGCACGAGGTCGCTGTGGTGGCCCGGCAGGGCCTGCGCCACCAGGTGTTCGGCAACGGTGAAGTCGTTCATCCGGCCGAGCAGGTCGAGCAACCCGGCGGCGCTTTGATGATAACGCTGCAGGCGGCGGGCCGGAATCAGCGGGGCAAAGAACTCCAGGGCATAACGCAGCCGCTTCAGGGCCTTGCGCAGGTCGTGCCGGGCCTCTGGATTCGAGTTCTTGGTTTCGGCGGCCAGTTCGGCGACCTTCTTGGCGCGTTTGTTCAGCGAACGTGGGGCAAACACGGTCAGCGCGGGCTTCTTTTTCTCCGCCAGGGCCACCGTTGCCGCAGTGAACTCGAGCAGCAGCTGCGAGTAGCTGGGCGATGCCATCGCCGCCTGCGCCGCCTTGCGACAGGTCGTCAGCTGGATCGCCGCCTGTTTGGCGACCGCCTTGACATCGCTGTGATCGGGAAAGGCCTTGCTGATCGGTGGCAGGACCTCGGTGAGGAAAACGTCCCAATTGCGGGTGTCGCCGAGTTGGCGGGCGAGTGTGCCCCAGCGGGGGTCGAATTCGGCGACGTAGTCGACCGGCAGGAGCGGTCTCCAGAGGCGAATCGCCGAGCGCAGGCGACGGATCGAGACCCGTGCCTGATGGACGAAGCCCGGGTCGTCGCTTTCACGTGCGCCGCGCTCGTTGCCCTGCAACTGGGTCAGGCAGGCGAAGACCGAGCTACGGAAAACGCCGATGCTCGACATGCCCAACTGCAGTTGGGCGTCGGCAGCCTTGACCGGCGCTCGCTGCGTGTTGGCGGCCAGGCGGTAACCGCGCTCGGCCTTGCTCGGGCTCTCCGGGTGCAGTGGCAGATCCTTCTGCAGGGCGATGGCCAGCGCAAACAGATCGGCAACGCTTCCCTCGAGCAGTTCGAGTTCGACTTCGCAGATCGTCTCCTGCCGTCCGTTGGCGTCGATCTTTCCGCGATCCATGGCCACCTCGATGCGCGTCCCTTCCTGGGGAGCGAGAAGCCAGCTGAGGCGCGTGAAGTCGGTGCAGAACAGCGGTGCAAGTTCCGGCGTCGCGGCTTCGAGGAAGCGGCGCAGCTTCGGATTGTCGACGTGCGAAAAATCGAACTCGCCGGGTTGACCGGGGATCTCCCATTCGTTGCGCTGCGCCAGCCCCCCCGGTGACGGCAGGTCGCTCTTGACGGTCAGCAGCCACTCGGCACCTTTCTGGCGATAGCGCACGGCAACTCGCTTGCCCTGGAGTCGTCGGTCGGGGGTGTCGTAGTAGGTGCTGACCAGTTTCTGTCGGTACGGCTTGGCGTCGGCCAGGAGCGGGTGTGTCGGCAGCCTTCGCGCTGAACTGGCCGGCACGCTCAGCTTGATCTCGGTTTCCAATGCCATTGATGGGGTCTCCTCGTGAAGTTGTTATGGGTGCGGCAGATTTCAGAGATCATAGTTGCGCAGTTGGTCGACATCGGCGATGTGGATTCTGCGTCCGTCGACGACGATCAGGCCTTTTTCCGAGAGCTCGTGCAGGATGCGCGAGAAATGCTCCTGCGTCAGATTGAGACGCGACGCGATGACGCCCTTGTTGGTCGGCAGCGTCACGATGATCTTGTTCTCGCAAACCTCGCTGTGTTCGCGCAACAGGTAGCCGATGATTCGCCGCCGGCCCGAATGCAGCGAATACGACTCGACGTCATTCATCAACTGGTGCAAGCGCATGGCCAGTCCGGCGATCATCTTGCGGCCGAGTCTGGGGTCGGCATCGAGTTCTTCGTTGATCGCCGCCTTCGAGATGTGCAGCACCAGCGAGTCGGCCAGCGCCTGCGCATAGACCATGAACGGCTTGTCGGTGAACATCACCGCCTCGCCGAAGGTCTGCCCCTGCGGCAGGATGTCGACGACTTTCTCGCCGCCTTGCGGCGAGGTGAAAGCCAGCTTGACCTGGCCGTAGACGATCAGGTAGAAGCCGGTCGGTGTGTCGCTCTTGTGGAAGAGGATGTCGCCACGCGTCGCGTTGATTTCGCGGGTGCCGCGGGCGAGGCGCGCAATTTCTTCTTTCTCCAACTCATTGAACAGCGGTACGTGCGCCAGTAGCGCTTCAATATTGATGCCGTGATGGGACGAATGCATAAGCGGTTTCCGAAACAGTCAGCCGGCAGCAGGAATAGCGGGCGGCAACAATATTCGCATTTGTACTCGCCGGGGGCAAGCGATCTGCCGCGCAGGCGCGGTCAACCGGTTACGCCGAGGAGAGAAATGACGTGTGGATGGTTCGCGCAAGTCTCCGCCAGCGAGGGCCGTTTGGCATATCGCATCGTCTGGTCGTATACTCGGCCGATTTTTTACGCGAGGCAGTTGTGGATTCGCATGTCGTGACGCTTGGTTCGGAAGCACCTCCGGTGCCGGAAATATCCGCAGGCACGCCCGCCAACATGGCGCGCGCCTGGTTGTGGTTGGGGGTAATGGCGCTGATTGGTTCGGGCCTGCTGGCGGTACTGCTGGTTCTCTCGCGCACACCGGGTATTCAGGATGTCTTTCCCCTCAAGGACATGTTTCGCGCTGCGCTGGTGGTGCACGTCGACCTGTCGGTGGCGGTGTGGTTCATGGCTTTTGCCGCCGTCATCTGGTCCGCGGTCGGCGCAAGGTCAATGGCTTGGCTGGGCTGGAGCGGCTTCGCGCTGGCCGCCCTGGGCACGGCGCTGATGACCGTCTCACCGTTTTTTCCGGGTGCCGAGCCGGTGCTCAACAACTACATTCCGGTGTTGAAGCAACCGCTGTTCTTTGCCTCCCTGTGGATCTTCGGCGCCGGCATCTCTTTGGCGGTGTTGCGCGCGCTGATCACCACCTGGCCGCAACGCTTTCTCGGCGAACCGCTGCGCCTTGGTGCTTTTCTCGCTGCCGTCGCCGCTTTCCTGGCCCTGGCCGCTTTCTACTGGTCGTGGTGGGCCGTGCCCGAAGTCGAGGGAACGATCTATTACGAGGTGATGTTCTGGGGCGGCGGGCACACCCTGCAGTTTCAGCACGCGCTGCTGATGGTCGTCGCCTGGCTGTGGATTGCCGCAGACCTCGGGCGCCCGTCCCTGGCGTCGCCGCGCGCGCTGTCGGTGCTCTTCCTGGCCGCCGCGCTGCCGCTGCTGGCGGTGCCGACGATCTATCTGCTGGTGCCGGCCGGCTCACTGCCGCATATGGAATTGTTTGCCAAGCTGATGGAGTGGGGCCATCCCTACATGGGGCCCCTGATCCTTCTTGGTGCGCTGTCCTTGTGGGGGGTGCGGACGCTGCCCGCGGCGCCCGCCAAGTCGGCGTTTGTCGCATCCTTCACGCTGTTTGCGCTCGGTGGCGTCCTTGGTTACATGATTCACGGCGTCAACGTCGTCATACCCGCGCACTACCACGGCTCGACGGTCGGCGTCACGCTGGCCTTCATGGGACTGGCCTACGTGCTGTTGCCGAAGCTCGGGTTCGGCACGGTCGATGGCCGCATGGCGCTCTGGCAGCCTTACGTCTACGGCGGCGGGCAGCTGATCCACGTGCTCGGCCTGGCCTGGTCGGGAGGCTACGGCGTGCAGCGCAAGGTCGCCGGTGCCGAGCAGATGCTGACCACCTTGCCGCAGAAGATCGGCATGGGGATGATGGGCCTCGGCGGCCTGATCGCGGTCATCGGCGGCCTGATGTTCGTTCTGGTGTGCCTGAAGGCGATGTCGCGGCGGCGGGCAAAATGAAGTCGCTGCTGCGTCAGCTCGGCCCATGAATCAGGCGCGTGCGCTATGGGTGGCGGTAGTCGCTGGCGTTCTCACCGTCGCCACCGTCGCGCTGCTCGCCTACCGTCTCCTGGTCCTCGGCGGCTTGCCGGCCGGCGATACGATCCCCGACAGCCTGCGTTCGGCGCCGCAGTTGTCGCCGGCAGAGGCACAGGCCGAGGTCGACGCGATCATGGCACTGACCCTGGACGATCTCGACGGCCAGCCGCAGCCCTTTGCCCAGTGGCGAGGCCAGGTGCTGGTGGTCAATTACTGGGCCAGTTGGTGCAAACCCTGCGTCGAGGAGATGCCGGCGTTCTCGCACCTGTACCGCCGCTATGCGGCGCAGGGCGTGCAGTTCGTCGGCATCGGCATCGACGAGGTCGACAACATGCGCGCCTTTGTCGACAAGACGCCGGTTTCCTACCCCTTGCTGGTCGGCGGCAAGGAAGCCACCCAGACGCCCGGGCTGCAGGTCAAGGCGCTGCCCTATACGGTGGTCATCGGGCGCGACGGGCGCTTCGCGAGCAGTCGCCTGGGGCGGCTCGACGAGGCAAGACTGGAGCCGCTGCTGAAAGAGCTGATCGGGCAGTGATTCGGCGGTCGGCGGTGACGAATGGCGGTCGTAAGCCTGGAAAACCCGCCTTAGCCGCGGCCGGATAGGGCGCGCTCGACGCTGGCCTGAGCGCGCTGAAGTCGCAGTTGGCCGTCGCAATGGGCCGCGCGCAGGGCAAAGTCGAAGCGATCGACCTGTGCGCAGAGCCTGAGGTCGCTGGCCGGCAGGTTGGCGTTGCTGTCGGCCTGAAAGCGTCGCCCGAAATCGGAGTTGCGCACGCGCGCAGCGTAGGGTTCAGGGTCGGGGTCTTCGCCGTGCAGTAGCGCTTCCATGTAGTCCGCGCAGGCGATGTCCTCGTCGCCATCGCGATCTACCCATTCGCCCGTGATGACGAAGCAGACCTCGGCCGGTCGCAAGGCGAGCAGCGCCTGCGCGGTGGCGCGCCCGAGAACCAGGCTGCCGGCGAACAGAGCGCGGCAGGAGCGGAAGCGCGCCAGGCCGCGAACTCCCGCGGCGGTGGTCTGGATCAGCGGTCGACCGGCGAGGTCGGCGCCCTGCAGAGCCGACGGCGAATTGCCGAAGTCGAAACCGGGTATCGGGTCGCCGCCGCCGACCGCGCCGGTGGTCAGTGCGTTTGCCAGGGTGCGTTGCAGGTGGAATGCTCCGGCGATCGTTTCCACCGGGTAGATGGCACTGGCACCGGCGGCAAAAGCGTAGGCCGCCGTCGAGAAGGAACGCAGTACGTCAATCACCACCACGGCATCGTCGGGATCGTGTTCTTGCGGATCGAGGCGATTCAGGAAAACGCGGCGAGTGCGCATGCTTGCTTCAATACCCCTCTGGCATGGCCCATGCAGAGCTCAAGGCGAATCAATGAACTCGCGCAGGTCGCGAACGAAGCGGTCGCGTTGCCACTGGTGCGGGGAGTGGTCGCTCCCTTCGTAGATGTGCAGGATGGCGCCGGCGATGCGGTTCTTGACGTAGTGCGCGGTCTCGCTACGGTAGTAATTGCTGTCGCCACCGTAGACCAGTAGTGCGGGGATGTCGATGCGCTCGAGAGCGTTGCGGTAGTCGGCTTCGGCAAGACTCTCCCAGCACGCGATCAGTGGCGCCGGATCCTGCGCGCTCAGCCATTGCCGGGCTTTCTCCAGACCGTGCGCGTTCTCGTGATACTTCTGCCGGGCGCGCTCGTTGAGTCCCATGCCGCCAAGGCGGAGAACCGATTCGGCGAAGTCGTCTTCCAGCTGGCGCAGGAAGGCTTCCGACTGCTCGCGGTCGAACTTGCCGTAGATGCCATCGGACCAGGTGTCATCGGTGAGCAGTTTGGGCGATTGATCGATGAACACGACCTTGCGCAGATTCCGGCATCCGTGTTCCTCGATGTACTGCCAGAGGGTCAGAGCGCCCATCGAGTGGCCGACGACCACCCACTCGTCGAGCCGGTAGTGCTCGATCAGGTTGCACATGTCTTGCGCCATGCGCTGGACGGTCGGTGCCGTGTCCTGCGCAAGGCGGTGGCCGCCATGGCCGCGGGCATCCCATCGGAATACCCGGTGGTGCGCTGTCAGTTGCTCGAGGAAGGGCTGCCATTCGCGGTGGCTGGCGGTCCACCCGTGCAGCATGAGAATCGGCGAGCCATCGCCAGAAATCTGGACGTGGATCTTTTCGCCATCGTCGGCAAAGAAATGCGTCATCGCAACGGACAAGCAGAAAAAGAGTCAGGGTGTCACAAGCGTGTGACAACGGCAACCATAATCGCCGCCTGGCCGGGCGTTCGCTCAGCGCCTGGCGACGCGTCGCAAGAAGCGGCGGCGCGCGGGAAGCAACAGCTCGTCCGCCTCGGCCGCCGGCCTTGGGCAGTCCTCGTCCGGCATGCCGAACAGCGCATTCAGGGCAGCCATCGCCCCGGCACGGGCTGCCGCCTGCGAGGCGAACTGGCCAGGCGGCGCAAACAGCGGGCAATACTGGTAGGCAGGAACCTCGGCGCTGGCGTCATCGTCGGCGATGAATTCCAGCGGCCCGATCGGGAAAACGAGTCGACAACGCTCGCCGGAAGGTCGATCCGACCACAGGTCGCCGCCGCCGGGCACGATGAAGAGATTGATGAACCAGGGCGTGATCACCGCGCCGACCCAATCGCCAAGCAGGCCGTCGCTACTGCTGCGTTCCCTGCTCGCGGCTGATCGCGGCGCGGCCTCGCCGTACGGCCCGGCGCCGCTGCTCGACGTGGGATCACTCGCCGCCTGCCAGCGACGGAAACCGACCGCTTCCACGGACAGGGCGAGATTGACGAAGGGCAGGTCGCGCATGCTGGCCAGCCAGATGCGACGGTACATGGCTTCGAGGCGCGCTGCCGGGTTGTCGCTGATCGGTTCTGCGGGAGCAGGCCGAGGGGCCTGGAAAGCTGCCTTGCGAATGCCGGTGGTCATTGATGCGTGCTCCGTGTTGGTCGCGGCGTGGTCAGATCGGAAAAGTGCGCCGACGGGTCGTAGTCGCCGGCAAGGGACGCAGCGAGCGCGGCAAGGGCGTCTTCGATCAAAGCCCGCTGGTGATCGTCCAGGACCTCCCTGGCCAGACCGAGCGAGGCCAGAATCCAGCTGCCGAGCGGTTGTCGTCCGATCAGCATCATGTTGACCCGCTCGCGCCGCAGCGCGTTTCCCTGCCGCCGCTCGGCGATGGCGAAGTCACCGTTTTCGTCCTCCAGGGCGACCAGTTGCAGCGGAATCGACAGGCACATCAGGCGACCTCGGCAGTCCGTCGCGAGGCGCGGATTCCCAGCCCTGCCAGTTCATCGACAACCATGCGCAGAAGAACCGGCATGACGCTTTCGACTTCCGCGCTGAGTTCCATTCCCAGCGCCAGCGACAATGGCTGCACACCGACAATAGCCGTGTATTTCGGCGCTCTGCCGAGAAGATCCAGCGTCGCCAGTACATCGCAAAGGCCGATCTGGTGTGGCGACAACTTGCTCCTGAAGAACACCGGCAGCGCGTCGCCGGTGAGCCGGACCGGCGTCCCGGGCGGCTGGCCGGCACGAACGGCGTCAACCATGATCAAGGCGTCGAGGCCCTCAAGCTCGTCGAGCATTTCCATGCCGCAGGTGCCGGCGTCGATGATGTCGACGTCGCTGGGGAGCGAGTACGCCAGCGACAGGCGCTCGATGGCATGTACTCCCAGCCCTTCGTCGCTGAGCAGGATATTGCCGGCCCCCAGTACGGCGACGCGCATGCTCAGCCCGCCTGCGGAGAATGACGGCAGCGGCAGGCGGGAGGGGCGCCGGCCTGTCGCCGCGTGCGGTGGCCGACGGCCGTCACGCCGCCTTGACCTTGACCAGTGGCCGCTGCTCGGTGTCGACGACATGTACGGCGCAGGCCAGGCAGGGATCGAAGGAGTGCACGGTGCGCAGCACTTCGAGCGGCTGATCGGGAATGGCCACCGGTGTTCCCGCCAGGCAGGCCTCGTAGGCACCGGGGGCGTCGGCCTCGTTGCGCGGTGCGGCGTTCCAGGTAGTCGGTACGACGCACTGGTAGTTCCTGATCTTGCCGTCGTCAATGACCACCCAGTGCGAGAGGACGCCGCGCGGCGCTTCGTGGATGCCGACGCCAGCGACTTCGTCCTTGGGGAAGAGAGGCTTGTTGAAAGTGGTCAGGTCACCCTTGGCCATGTTCGCCAGCAGCAGATCCCATTGCCGTGCCAGTTCGTCGACCTGCACCGTGCAAGCGACGGCGCGTGCCGCGTGGCGGCCAATCGTCGAGTGCAGCGCGTCGAGACCGACCTTGGTCTTGGCGACCGTGGACACCAGGTCGAGCGCCTGCGTCGCGTAGGCGATGGTCGGTTGGTGCCGGGCGGCGACCATGGCCAGGACACGGGGCAGCGGACCAACCTGCATCGGCTTGTCGTAGAAGGTCGGCGATTTCAGCCACGAGTACTTGCCGTCGTCGTCGAAGTCGGTATATTGCGGTCGCGTTTCGCCCTTGTAGGGATGCAGGGGTCCCTTGCCACCCTCGTACCACGAGTGTTTCACCGATTCGGCAACGCCCTCCCTGAAATAGGCGTCGTCGTGGCTCGATATTTCCTTGAAGCTGCTCAGGTCGCCGGCGGCGATATGCCCGCCGGGGAGGGCAAAGCGAGTGTTCTTGCCGTCAAGCGGGATGTCGGGTACCGAGACGTAATCGACGATGCCGCGTCCGATGGCCGTCCACTCCGGGTAGAACCCGCCGATCACGGCGACGTCGATCAGGTACACGTTCTTCACGAAATCGCTGAGCTGGTCGATCCAGCCCTTGACCGCCAGCAGACGTTCGACGGTGAGCACCGACTGCGAGTCGATCGACAGGGCGTTGGCCACGCCACCGACGGCGACGTTCTGGATGTGCGGCGTCTTGGCGCCGAGGATGCTGACGATCTTGTTGGCGTGACGTTGCACGTCGAGCGCTTGCAGATAGTGGGCGACGGCGATCAGGTTCACGTCCGGCGGCAGCTTCATCGCCGGGTGGCCCCAGTAGCCGTTGGTGAAAATCCCCAGTTGTCCGGTGCCGACAAAGCCGGCCAGGCGTTCCTTGACGCGGGTGAATTCGGCCTTGCTGTTGCCTGGCCAACTGGACAGGCTTTCGGCCAGCGCGGCCGCCTTGCCGGGGTCGGCTTGCAGGGCGCTGGTGACATCGACCCAGTCGAGCGCCGAGAGGTGGTAGAAATGCACGATGTGATCGTGCACCGCGTGCGCCAGGATGATCATGTTGCGGATGTACTGGGCGTTGAGCGGGATTTCCATCTGTAGTGCGTTCTCGACCGCGCGTACCGAGGCGATGGCGTGAACCGTCGTGCACACGCCGCAGATGCGCTGGGTGATCGCCCAGGCGTCGCGCGGGTCACGACCGACGAGGATGGTTTCGACGCCGCGCCACATCTGTCCCGAAGCCCAGGCTTTCTTGACCTCGCCGCCGTCGACCTCGACATCGACACGCAGGTGACCTTCGATTCGCGTGACCGGATCAATCGTGACTCGTTGCGACATTTTCCTGTCTCCTGAAAGAGGGCTAGCGGTGTGCAGGCTGGGCGTACGATTCTTCGCGCGGTAGGACCGGGAAGCGGCGGGTGATGACGATGTAGCCGAGGACTTCGGCGGCGAAGATGCCGATGGTGACCAGCAATTCGGGGACCGATGGGAAATAGGTCCATCCAGGGCCGGTATCGAAGGCGATCAGAAAGCCGTTCAGGCGCAGCAGGATGCCGCCGAGCATGACGGCGATGCCGGCCAGGAAGAGGCGCGCCGGATTGCGTCGCGCGTCGACCGTGCGGATGAGCAGGAAGGGGGCGATGAAGCAGGCGTTCTCGATCCAGAAAGTCAGGGCGATGAAGCTGGGCTGGAAAGCCTGGCCGAGAACGCCGCGCGCGATGAGGTCGGCGAAACGGACCAGCAGATAGAAGGCCATGATGCCGAGCATCACGCGGGCCATCGGATTGAGCATCGACACCTCGACCTGACGGCGGTAGGCCGACGCGGCGACGCAGGACTCGAAGAGCACGACGCCGTAGCCGAGGATGATCGCCGAGAGCAGGTAGATCAGCGGCTGCATCGGCGTCTGCCAGAGCGCATTGACCTGTCCACCCATGACCACCAGCATCGTCCCCAGCGAAGCCTGGTGCATCATCGGCAGGACGATGCCGAGGGCGATGAAGAAGAAGAGCAGCTTGCCCAGCTTGCGGCGCGCGTCGTGCAGACCCAGCTTTTCGAGGAATACCGGCGAGAACTCGATCCACATGACGATGATGTACAGCGTGATGCACGCGGCGACTTCGAACATCACTGAATTGACGTTGAAATAGCCCGGCCAGAAGATGTGCCAGAAGTTCCACCAGCGGCCGAGGTCGAAGGTGATCGCCGCACCGGCCAGGGTGTAGCCGAAGAGGCTGCCGAGCAGGGCCGGGCGCACCAGCGGATGGTACTGGCCCTTGTTGAAGATGTAGACCAGCAAGGCGACCGAGAAGCCGCCGCAGGCCAGCGCCGACCCGATGAAGACGTCGACCACCACCCAGGCGCCCCAGGAATAGCCATCGTTGAGATTGGTGGTGGCGCCGAGGCCGAAGATCAGGCGCACCAGAATGATCGTCGCCATGACCGCGATCAGAACGCCGCAGACCAGGGTCGTGGCGTTGAACAGGCTGCCGCCGACCGGTGCCGGCCGGGCGTATTGTTGACCGCTCATGACCACTCCCTCCCTGGTCCGGTCGTCGCTGCCGGCGAGTTGTGATCATCGTCGTCGTCATCTTCATCGTGATGGACGTTGCGCTTGGCGACGTAGGTCATTGCGCCAAGGACGGCAAAGGGCATCAGCAGGCCGCCGTAGAGCGTGTGCTGGATGGTCTCAGAGGTTGCCGCCGACGACTCGGGCGGCAGATTCGGCATGCCGACCTTCTCGAAGGGAACCGCCGAGAGCTTGAGGACCTGCGTACCGCCGTACTCGTGCTCGCCATAAACGTGCTGCTGGTAGTTGCCGACGTGGCCTTCGTAGCCTTGCTCCGGGCCGCCGTCGATGCTGCCGCGCGGGTAGCGGGTGAGGCTGCCGGCGGGGAGTGCCAGGCGGCGTTTGGCTTCGATCAACAGATCGCGGGTGCGGCCATGCAGGGTGGCGCCGGTCGGGCAGACTTCGGCGCAGGCCGAGAAGTGGCCGTCGGCGACGCGATGCCGGCACAGTTCGCACTTGCCGATCTTCCCGGTTGGCGAGTCGTACTGGTACTTGGGAATTCCGAAGGGGCAGGCGACGACGCAGTAGCGGCAACCGACGCAGGCGTCGGGATCGTAGGCGACGACGCCGGTGACCGGATCCTTGGTCATCGCCGTCACCGGGCACGCCGAAACGCACGACGGGTCGGCGCAGTGCATGCACGAGGTCTTCATGAACGCGTAACCGTTGCTCTCGGCGTCCTTGGTGGTCATCGTCCCGTGGCGATACATCTTGATGATGTTGAAGGTGTGGCCGCTGGTATCGAGCGGCGTATCCCACAGCTTGTCCACCGTCGAAAACTCGGGCGGATTGTCGTTCGCCTGCTTGCACGCGGCGACACAGGCCTTGCAGCCAATGCACAGGGTCGCGTCGTAGAGCAGGCCAAGCGCCTCGGGCGGGCGGTGATGGGTGTCGCGCGCCGCCGCCGGCGTGCTCAGCGTGCCGATCGCTCCGCCGGCGACCGCCGTGCCGGCGGCGCCCAGGCATCCTTTCAGGAACTTGCGACGCGGGTTCTCGTCTCTAGCCGGTTCACGTGTCTCGGTACGCATCTCGGACCTCCGTTTTCTCGCCCTCCGCCCTCGCGCGTTGGGCTTCCTCTGCCTGGTGTGAAAGACCCAGGTTGCGCGCGACCATTGCCCCGGCCCCGGCGGCGGCTCCGGCGACGGCCGCCAGCAGCGATGCCGAGCCAAGCGTCGCGCCGACGCCTTGCTCTTCGACGATGCGCGGGTACTGTTGCGGTGGCTCGACGTTCTTTACTTTCGCGAGCATGTGAATCGGCTTGCTGAAACCGACGCCCTGTTCGGTACAGCCGATGCACGGATGGCCGCAGCCGACCGGCCAGGTGCCCGCCCCGGCGTCGCCAAAAAGTGCGGTCGGGCAGTTGGCGTAGGTTTCCGGCCCCTTGCAGCCGAGCTTGTAGAGGCAATAGCCCTTGCGGTGCCCCTCATCGCCGAATTGCATGGCAAAACGGCCGGCGTCGAAATGGGCGCGTCGCTCGCAGTTCTCATGGATCAGGCGCGAATAGGCGAACTTTGGCCGCCCCTGGTCGTCGAGCGGTGGCAAGGCGCCAAAGGTGAGGAAGTGAACCACCGTGGCCAGGAAGTTGTAGGGGTTGGGCGGGCAGCCGGGAATCGTCGCGACCGCTTTGCCGAGGACGTCGGCGACGCCGGAAGAACCGGTCGGGTTGGGGGCAGTCGAGGGCATGCCACCCCAGCTTGCGCAGGAGCCGATGGCGATCACCGCCGCGGCATCGGCGGCGCATTCCTTGGTCAGTTCAATCGCCGTCTGGCCGCCCACCTTGCAGTAGATGCCGCCGTCACGGGTCGGGATGGCGCCTTCGACGACCAGCAGGTAGGCACCCCTGTTCTCGGCCATGGCCGTTTTGCGCGCCTGCTCGACCTGATGGCCGGCGGCGGCAAAGAGCGTTTCGTGGTAGTCGAGCGAGATGACGTCGAGGATCAGCCGTTCCAGCGTCGGATGCTCGGCGCGCAGCAGCGATTCGGTGCACCCCGTACATTCCTGGAAGTGCAGCCAGATCACCGAAGGCCGCTTCTTGCTCGCCACCGCTTCGGCGACCGCCGCCTCGGCGCCGGGTGGCAGGCCGAGGCCGGCGGCGACGGTGGCGCAGAACTGCAGGAATTCGCGTCGCGGCATGCCGAGTCTCTTGCTCGCATTGGCGATCGTCGTCTCGTCCTCGAGCTGCAGCAGACGGGTGTTTGCCATTTTCCTCTCCCCTTGTCTCGCTATCTCGTTTTCGTCGCCCGACCGGTGCTCGGGAAGTCTCGCCGCGGCGCACCAGGAACGGCGCGTGTAGCCGAAGCATTTACACGGGAGGTGCTTACAAGAAGCGTGCCAGTCAGAAATCAGCCAATAAAGCAGCGACATGTGCTTGCGCGGCAGACACGAGAAGGTAATGCGGCTTTACGCCCGTGTAGAGAAGTGGAAACCTTCTTTCCACTTTGATGGCCGCCCGCCTCGCCTTGATGGTCGCCTTGCGCTCGCGGTCGTCGCGGCCGACGGCGTTGCTCTTCGAGTGAGCGTTGCAGCGCGTTTCGATTCGCCCTACGATCGGCGCATGAAACGATCGCTCATGGCCAGCAGCGCCAGCGTCCCGGAGCAGCCGCCGCTCGCGCAGGCGCTGACCGCCCCCGACTGCCTGCCGGGGACAGGGTCGGCGTTCGCGGGCGTCGACGAGGCGGTGTGGATCGAGGTGATCCACAAGATGGACGACGTGTATAACGACCTTCTGCAATACGAGGTGGTCCTCGAACAGAAGAATGCCGCACTCGAGGATTCGCAGCAGTTCATCGAGAGCGTGCTGGCGTCGATGTCGGACATCCTCATCGTCTGTAATCGCCACGGTGCGATCGACGAGGTCAACGACTCGCTGCGCCGCTTCATCGGCCAGGACGAAGGCGAATTGCGTGGCCGGCCGCTGTGCGATCTTTTCGCCGACGAGGCGTCGCGGCAACGCGCCCGTGATTTCTTCTCGGCGGCGCGTCCGGCAGCGGTACAGGACTGCGAGCTGCGGATCATGGGGCGAGATGGCAGCCCGCTGCCGGTCTCGCTGAACTGCACGCCGCGTCTGTCGGGAACCGGCAAGCTGCTTGGCATGGTGCTCACCGGCCGGCCGGTTGGCGAGCTGCGCCGCGCTTACCATGCCTTGCGGCAGGCGCATGAAGACCTCAAGCGCACGCAGCAGCAGCTCCTGCAAGCCGAGAAGATGGCTTCGCTCGGTCGTCTGGTCGCCGGTGTCGCGCACGAACTGAACAACCCGATCAGCTTCGTTCTCGGCAACGTACTGGCCATCCGGCGGTACACGGCGCGCCTGCAGACCTATCTGGAAGCGGTGCACAGCGCCCCCGGCGGGCGCGCCGGCAAACTGGACGAGCTGCGTCAGGAGCTGCGCATCGACCGCATCATGGACGACCTCAACCCCTTGCTCGACGGGATGAGCGAAGGCGCCGAGCGCACCCGCGACATCGTCGATGGACTGAAGCGCTTCTCGGCCATCGATCGCAGTGCCGATCAGCGTTTCAATCTGGCCGCCGTGGTCGACCGTGCGGTGCGCTGGGTGGCGCGCTCGGGCGTGCGCGATTTCGCCGTCAAGGTCGATCTACCGGGCGACTTGCCGGTCATCGGCTCGTCCGGGCAGATGCAGCAGGTGCTGATGAACATCGTCCAGAACGCCTGCGACGCGACTGCCGGCTGCGCCGCGCCGACGCTCGAAATCAGCGCCGAGCAGCGCGACGGGATGATCGTCCTGCACTTCGCCGACAATGGCCCGGGAATTACGCAGGGCAACCTGGCGCGATTGTTCGACCCCTTCTTCACCACCAAGCCGGTCGGGCAGGGGACGGGTCTCGGGCTGTCGATCAGCTACGGGATCGTCGAACGGCACGGTGGACGCCTGGCGGCGACGAACCGGGCGCAGGGCGGCGCCCTGTTCGCCCTGACCCTGCCGCTGGCGCCGACCTAGATCGGGTCGCCGCCGCCGATCATCTCGTTCGGCCTGACCCAGCGGTCGAAGTCCTCGCCGCTGACCTGCCCCAGCGCCAGTGCTGCCTCTCGTAGCGTGCTGCCGTCATGGTGCGCGCGCTTGGCGATTTCCGCGGCGCGGTCATAACCGATGTGCGGCGCGAGCGCGGTGACCAGCATCAGCGAGCGCTCGAGCAGTTCGCCGATGCGTTCTCGCCGGGCCTCGACGCCGCAAACGCAGTGCGCCTCGAAGCTGCTCATGCCATCGGCCAGCAAGCGCACACTCTGCAGAAAATTGTGGGCGATCAGCGGCTTGAAGACGTTCAGTTCGAAGTTGCCGGAGGCGCCGCCGATGCCGATCGCGACGTCGTTGCCCATCACCTGGCAACAGAGCATGGTCAGCGCCTCGCACTGCGTCGGGTTGACCTTGCCGGGCATGATCGAACTGCCCGGCTCGTTTTCCGGAATGCTGATCTCGCCGAGGCCACAGCGCGGCCCCGACGCCAGCCAGCGGATGTCGTTGGCGATTTTCATCAGCGCCACGGCCAGCGTTCTGAGCGCGCCGTGCGCGGCGACCAGGCCATCGTGTGCCGCCAGCGCCGCGAATTTGTTGTTCTCCTCGACAAACGGCAGGCCGCTTTCGCGAGCCAGTTCCTCGGCCACGCGAGCACCGAATCCCGGGGCAGTGTTGAGGCCGGTGCCGACTGCCGTGCCACCGATCGCCAGCGGGTACAGCGAGGGCAGGGCGTCGTCGATGACTGCTTCGGCGTGTTCGAGCTGGGCGACGTAGCCGGAGAACTCCTGGCCCAGGGTCAGTGGCGTCGCGTCCTGGAGGTGGGTGCGGCCGATCTTGACGATGTCCGAAAAGGCGGCCGACTTGGCCGCCAGCGTGGTGCGCAGCCTGGCCAGCGCCGGCAGCAGGGCGCGCGTGATGCCGAAAACGGCAGCGACATGCATGGCCGTCGGGAAAACATCGTTCGACGACTGTCCACGATTGACGTCGTCGTTGGCGTGCACGCAGCGCTTCTCGCCGCGTTCGCCGCCAAGGAGTTCCGAAGCACGGTTGGCGAGAACTTCGTTGATGTTCATGTTGCTCTGCGTACCAGAACCGGTCTGCCAGACGGACAGCGGGAACTCGGCTCGATGGCGGCCGAGCAGGACTTCCTCGGCGGCGGCGGCGATCGCCCTGGCCTTGTTTTCCGGGAGCAGACCGAGGTCACTGTTGACCCGCGCGCATGCCGCCTTGACGGCAGCCAGGGCGAGGACCAGTTCCTCGGGCATGCGCTCGCTGGAGATGTCGAAGTGTTCGAGCGAACGCTGCGTCTGCGCTCCCCAGAGGCGGTCGCTGGCGACCTCGATGCTGCCGAAGGAGTCGTGTTCCCAGCGCGTTGCGTTCATCGCCTGGGTCGCCGCTTGCGCTGGGAAGCTTCCGGGAACGAGCGCATGGGTATTCTCCTGACTGAGGGCAGAGTCAATCATAACTTTCTGGCGTCGTTACGGCCAGCCGTGGTTGTCGACGAGCGCTTCCGCCCAAGCTGCCTGAACAATAAATGTTTAGTTGGCACTTACTAAAAAAAGCCGTGCAAAGCGGCAGGGAGCGTGCTATCGTTCGGTCATGCTTAATCGACTGGCACGTTACGAATTCAGCGAGCGACTCGCCGACCTGCTCGGCGAGTCGCGGCGCGACCTGCGCTTCCGGGTCACCCTGATGGTGACCGGTGGGCTGGTTGCCCCTGGCCCGCGCGGCCGCGGCTCGCCGCCGGCGACGCCGCAGTACGCGGCGCAACTGCTGATCGGCGCGATGGCCGCACCGCAGCAGGCGCAGACCGTCGAAGCCATCCGCTGCTATGAAGACCTGCAGCCGGCGGCGGTAGCGCCGGGAGGGAATACGCCGCGCGTCCTCTTCGGTCCGGCGCTGGCGACCGCCGACGGCGACGAGCAACCGGCGGCGGCGATTCGCCTGGACGGAATGCGTTTCGGTGAGGCGCTCGCCCAACTCCTGGAGCTGGCCTGCGCCGAGGAGACACGCCCGATCGTCGCCGGCGAACTCTTCGGCGTGTGGATCAATCGTGGCTGTCCGGTTGCCTCGCTGCAATTCAGCGCCTGGTGGCAGGGCCGTCGCGCCGTCTTCAGTCACACCTATGGCCTGGCCCCGGGCGCCGCTCCCCCGGCCTGGCTTGACCCTCAACGTGGTGGATTGGTCGATCCCGGTCTGTTCCACAGCGTTTTTCTGCCGGTCCGCAAGTTGATCGAGATCGGTTCGCTTACCACCTTGTCCGATGACAGGAGGAATCCCATGCTGAACAAACTGGGCCACAAGATGGCCGCCATTGCCAATATGGCAAAACTCGCCGCCAAGACACCGCACGGCAGTCGCTGGGAGAAGCTTCTTTCGACGCTGGCGTCGGTGAAAGCCTGGTCCGACCAGGTCGACACGCAGGAAAGCCGTTTGCGCGAAGTCAGCGCTTTCGGCAGCAATCCCGGCGAACTGACGATGTATACCTATCTCCCCGAGAGCCTGCCGGCGAACGCGCCGCTGGTCGTCGTCCTGCATGGCTGCACACAAAGTGCAGCCTCGTACAACAAGGGCAGCGGCTGGTCGACGGTCGCCGACCGGCACGGCTTCGCTCTTCTCTTTCCGCAGCAGCAATGGAACAACAATCCGCTGCGCTGCTTCAACTGGTTCCGGCCCGAAGACAACGAACGCGAACGCGGTGAGGCGCAGTCGATCGCGCAGATGGTGGACAGGATGGTCGCCGAGTACGGCATCGATCGGCGCCGGGTCTTCGTTACCGGAACGTCCTCCGGTGGGGCGATGACCAGCGTGATGCTGGCCAGCTATCCGGAGGTCTTTGCCGCTGGCGCGGTCATCGCCGGGGTTCCCTATCGTACGGCCAAGGGCTTGCAGGAAGGGCTGGAGAGCATCTTCCAGGGGCGTTCGCGTTCGGGCCCGGAATGGGGAGCGCTGGTGCGCGCCGCGTCCCCCCATCAGGGGCCGTGGCCGAGGTTGTCAGTGTGGCACGGTGACGCCGACACCGCGGTGAAGCCGGTCAATGCCGAAGAGCTGATCAAGCAGTGGGCCGATGTGCACGGACTGGACTCCAGGCCGAGCGTCGAAATGCGCGTCGATGGCTATCCGCGCCGCGTTTGGCAGGGCGCCGACGGCGAGGAGTTGATCGAGTCCTACACGATTACCGGCATGTCACACGGCGCAGCCCTCGACCCCGGCCCGGAACCGCACCAGTGCGGCACCGCGGCACCGTTCTTCAACGCAGTCGGCATTTCGTCGACACACCGCATCGCCGATTTCTGGGGCCTGCTCGCCGAGCGCCCGGCGGACGCCAGAGCGCCTGCGGCGGAGGCGGCCGCCGACGCGCAAAGTCGGGCGGGCAGCCCTGCGCAAGCGGCAGATGGGACGACTGGCGCAGCGGGTCCAGAACCCCATTCCGCTGGCTCGGCCAGCCCGGGTGACCGTGGCGAGCCGCTGCTGCGCAAAGAGCCCGCCCGGGAGGCAGGGAACGAGCACGCCGAAGCGGCGGACGGAGCGCAGGCTGCGGGCAGGCAGTCAATGGGTCTCGACGTGCATGGCATCATTTCGGCCTCGCTGCAGGCGGCGGGGCTGCTCAAGCCCGGCAGCCGGCCGCGCAGTTCGGCGCCACTGGGCATCGACGTTCCGGGGATCATTTCGACCGCCCTGGAAGCGGCGGGCGTACTCAAGGGTGGGGCGCAGCGCTCGAGTCCCTTCCACGCCGGTCGGTTCAGCCCGGAAACCCTGCGCAGCGCTGGCTGGGAAGGCGCCGGCTGGGATCTGCTGCACGACGATCCGCGCGCATTTCGCGGCGGCTCGATGCTCTACGGACACGCTTCGTCGGGCGATTCGGGCGCGGTTGGCGCGCGCGCGCAATCGATCTCGCGGCGCGTCACCCTCGGTCCGCGGCCGGAGCTTAGCTACGTGCGGCGGCTCGATCTCAGCGCGGCCGTCAACGACTACACCAGCGCCAGCTTTCGGGTTCTCGTCGATGGCATCGTCGTCGATGAAGTCACGGCGATCGGCATGGTGCACCAGGAGAACGAATGGCTGCGGCAGTCAGCGGTCGATCTGGCGCGCTTCGCCAATAGACAGGTGACTCTGACGCTTGAAGTGGCGGCCTATGCGAACATTTACAGCACGGTTTACGCTAAGGCCTGGGTCGATCAGGTGACGATCAGCAACGCCGTCGAAGCTGCCGCGCACTGCTGATTTCGCGGCGCAATTTCCGGGCAGCCGCAGCCGCTGCCCGGGGGATGCAGAGAGATCAGGCGCTCAGCGGTTGGTGAAAGCCGCTTTGCGTTTCTCGACGAAGGCGGTCATGCCTTCTTTCTGATCGTCGAGGGCGAATGCCGAGTGGAAAGCACGCCTTTCGAAGAGCAGGCCCTCGTTGAGCGAGCTCTCATACGAGCGATTGATACACTCCTTGATCATCATCACCACCGGTAGCGAGAATCCGGCGATGCGGGTGGCGGTCGACATCGCCTCGTCGAGCAGCCTGTCGGCCGGCACGACGCGCGAAACCAGACCCGAGCGCTCGGCTTCCTCGGCGTCGATATTGCGCGAGGCGAGGCACATTTCCATCGCCTTGGCCTTGGAAATGGCGCGAGGCAGACGCTGTGTGCCACCGGCACCGGGAAGAATGCCCAGACGGACTTCCGGTTGGCCAAACTGTGCCGTGTCGGCGGCGAGAATGATGTCGCACATCATCGCCAGTTCGCAGCCGCCACCCAGGGCGTAGCCGGCGACCGCCGCGATCACCGGTTTGCGGCAGTTCTTGACGCCTTCCCAGTTGCGGCTGATGAAGTCGCCCTTGTAGGCCTCCATGTAGGTCAGCGACTGCATGACCGTGATGTCGGCGCCGGCTGCGAAAGCCTTGTCCGAACCGGTGATGACGATCGCACCGATATTCTCGTCGGCTTCATAGGTGGCCAGCGCGCTGCCCAGTTCGTCCATCAGGTCATCGTTGAGGGCGTTCAGCTGCTTCGGACGATTGAGGGTGATCAGGCCGACTTTTCCACGGACTTCGGCGATGATGTTGACGTAGCTCATAAAGGAAATCTCCAGATTCAAAATGAAAGGTATTCGAGTATCCACGATGAGGTGGGCACTCCTGTTGCTGCGATTGGCGGGTGTCTGGCGCTTGGCGCGACCGCTATCATGAACGATTTGTGCCGCCGTCGCTTGCTTTGACGGTGCGCAACGCCAGTCCACAAACAACGCGGCCGACCTGGACGATTCTCGTCGGGCCGGCCGCGTGACTTGCAGAGGGTCAGAAGGCAATCGTCAGTTGCACGCTGCCGTCGTTTCCCGGGAGTCGTCCCGTGTTCAGGCCGAGATGTCCATCTGGAACTTCACCGGGCCGCGGGCGGCCTTGCCATTGGCGTCGGTGAACTCGCCGGTAACCGGCGCTTTCTTGCCGTAGGGGCTGGTCAGGATGGCGACGTGACCGCCGAAGAAAGCGACCGATTCAAGACCCTCCCAACCTTCGAGGTGCTTGTTGCCGGCGGTGGCGCAAGCCGGCGTGACCAGGTCGTCCTTGATCGCGTAGTTCTGGTACCACGGCACATTCAGGTCGATCAGGTGCTTGATGTTGAGCGCCTGGTCGAAGAGCTTCACGGGCAGCGTGCCATCTTCCGAAATCGCATCCTGGAAGGTGTGCGAGCTCATGTTGGCGATGGCCAGAGGCAGGTGAACGCGTTCCTTGAGCAGCCAGCGGAAGAGCGCGGCGGGGGTCTTGCCCGGGTTCATGCCGGTGGCGCGTTGCAGCGAAGCCTGGTCGAGCACCTTGACCAGCGGCGTTTCGCGGTCGATGGCCACGAAGCGCATGCCGAGGCTGAGCAGGTAGCCGTTGGCAACCTTGTTGCCACTCGGCAGCGTGGTGGTGACAAAGTCATGGTGCATCTGGGGCATGCCGCTGATGGCATCGCTGTAGGTCCCGTCAACCGGCGTCACGTTGGTGATCAGGGCGTCGCAGACATCGGTCAGCTTGCCCGAGAGGATGTTCATCATGCAGATGTAGCCACCCTGGCAGGTGCCGTTCAACGTCACTTTCTTGCCGTCGTTGAGCTCCATGACCTTGGCGCAGAGCTCACGCGTCTGCTCGCAGTCCTGCTCCGGGGTCATCGTCTGCACCTTCTCGGTGGTCATGATGTCCTTGACGACGCGGACGTAGGTCGGAATCCCCTCGTTGGCGAACGAGTGGCTGTAGCTCTTGTTCTCGAAAGGCAGGAAGGCCAGGATATGCACGCCGAGCATGTACGGCGGGACGAGAACGACAGGCTTCAGGTCCTTGCGGACCTCGACGCCTTTCTTGATCGGCAGCACCTGGTAAAGCTCGAAGGCGTCCGTTTCGGCCACCAGCTTGTAGTCCTTGGTGTTGAAATGGAAGCCGAACTCGTCGCCGATGGCTTCGATCTGTTCGTTGAAATTGGAGACCGCTTCCATGATTTCGGCTTCGCGGCGCATGTAACTGCCGAGCTTCTCACCGTCGGACTTGAGGATCGTGTTCAAGTAGGCGCGGGTACCTTCCTCGATCTGGTCGAAGGCATAGTCGGCCATCTTGTCCTGCATGCCGGCGGCTCCCTTGCGCGCCAGGCCGACGCTATGCTCCATGATCTCGAAGGTCTCCAGCATGCTCATCGGGTTGTCGCGGGCGGCGGTCATGGCGATGTGCGCGGCAATGAACATATTGTCGTTGAACTCGCCGACTTCGCGGTTCGAAGCGCGCATCATGGCCAGCATGTATCTCCACCAACTCGTGGTGAAATCCGGCATTTCCCGTAGCAGTGAATACATATCTTTACCTCCAACAAACAAAGTGAATCAAAACGGGCCGGCCCCCTGGAGGGCGACCCACGAGTAACTGGCCTTGCCGGCAGCCCGGATGTGGGCGGCGCGACAGACGAAAGCGCGCTGATGTTCTATCTTGCCAAACCGGAACGACGCGCGGTGTATCCCGTTCGCGGCGGTCCTGGCCGCTGTGAAATGGTGCGGAAAGACCACCAAAACGATCGTCATTCCGCACCGCACAATTCATTCTACTCCTCTGGGCTGGAATTGTTCACCCCTCCCATGCTTATGGCCAAGATTATTCGATCGATGGCAAGAAAGGCCAAAATACGAGCGTTCCAGCCCCCATAGCGCCGCCGAGGCGGCCTTGTCAAAGGGCGACTTGGCAGCGGAAGTGGCGCCACAGGCGTCTCCGCCGCTGCACTCTCCGACGTTGTATAGTATGGGTATGTTGCGCTGCGATGCAGATGGTTGCTGCCGTGCTCGCAGCCACGCTGCTTACGTGCTGGCGCAGCCCGGGTCTTGCCGCCGCACGAGGCGGATGGTGCTCGCCGCGGGCGAGCGGCGAAGTCAGTTCAACGGGTGGGCTTGGCGTGCCGGGCCACGCACCCCCGGTCTCGTCAAAGGGAGGAAATATGCTGCAACTAGCGACGCTCATCAAACACCATGCGCAGTTTCGACCGGATCAGGTCGCTGTCGTTTTCGAGCAGGATCGGCTCACCTGGCGCGAATTCGAGGCACGCGTCAGCCAATGCGCCCGCGTTCTGACCTGGCTCGGCGTGCGCAAGGGCGATCGCGTGGCGACGGTCCTCGCGAACTGCCGGGAACTGCTCGAGGTTTACTGGGCGGTGCCGTCGATCGGCGCCGTACTGGTGCCGCTCAGTCCCTTGCTGATGCCTTCGGGCCTGACGAGTCTGCTGCGCGACTCGGGCGCCAACTGCCTGGTCACGCAGCGCTCGATGGCGCCGATGATCGATCAGGTGCGCGCCGAACTGCCTGAGCTTGCCGCCGATCACGTGCTGATGGTCGACGGTCCGGCGGGCGATTACCCCGACTATGGGTCGCTGTTCAAGACCTGTGCGGACGGTGCCAGCGAGCCGGTACGGGTGGGCTCCGACGATATTTTCAACATCATGTACACCAGCGGCACGACCGGCCTGCCGAAAGGGATCATCCACAGCCATTTCGTGCGCGCGATGTACGGCACGCTGTTTGCGTCCGCCTGGCGGATGAGCGCGGAGTCGGTGGTCCTGCACACCGGTGCGATCGTCTTCAACGGCGCTTTCGTGACCCTGATGCCGTGCTTCTACCTTGGCGCGCGCTACCTCCTGCAGCGACAGTTCGACGCCGAAGAGGCGATCGAAATCATCGCCCGCGAGCGCGTCACGCACACCATGATGGTGCCGGCGCAGATCATCGCCATCCTCAATGCGCCGAATTTCTCGCCCGAGAAGCTGGCCTCGCTGGAAATGATTCTCTCGCTCGGTGCGCCGCTGTACCAGGAGTACAAGGACCTTCTCAATCGCCTGCTCCCCGACCGCTTCTACGAACTGTACGGGCTCACGGAAGGATTCTGGACCATCCTCGACAAGACGCAGTCGCTGCGCAAGGCGGGTTCGGTCGGCGCGCCGCCCTTCTTCTACGAAATGCGCATCGTCCGCGAAGACGGCAGTGACGCGCCAGCCGGAGAAGTCGGCGAGATCGTCGGTCGCGGACCCTCGCTGATGGGCGGCTACTACGGTCGCCCCGACCTCACTGCGCAGGCGATTCGCGACGGCTGGCTGTTCACCGGTGACCTCGGCTATACCGACGGCGAGGGCTACCTCTATCTGGTCGATCGCAAGAAGGACATGATCGACAGCGGCGGCGTCAAGGTCTACCCGAAGGACGTCGAAGAAGTCGCTGCCCGTCACCCGGCGGTCAGGGAGGTCGCCGTCTTCGGTGTGGCGCACGAAAAGTGGGGCGAGACACCGGTGGCCGCCGTCGTCCTCAATGCCGGCGCGTCGATCACCGCCGGCGAACTGCGCGACTGGATCAACGAACGCGTCGGCGCCCGCTACCAGCGCCTGCACGCCCTGCAGATCATGGACGACTTCCCGCGCAACGCGGCCGGCAAGACGCTGAAGCGGGAAATGCGCGACGCCTATCAGGTGGCGGCGGGCGATCGTTGACTGGCGGCGCTCGCCGGTAAAGCCGCGCTGACCCGCGGCGTTGTCGCCTACTGCTGCAGGACGTAGGTTCCCGGGCTGTCGCAGAGCGGCTCGTAGCCCTTGTCCGGGGCACCCATGCCCGGCGGCGCTTCGCTGCCCGACGAGTGCCGCGTCAGCCACTGCTGCCACACTGGCCACCACGAACCCTCGGTGGTTGGCGTGCGCTGCTTCCAGGTATCCGGGTCGATGCAGCGGTCGCCTTCGTGGCAGACGCTGAGCTGGAAGGAGCGGTGCGCGTGGCCCGGTTCGTTGACGATGCCGACGTTGTGGCCGCCGCTGGTCAGCACGAAGGTCAGCTCGGTGGCGTCGCTTTGCAGGTGCAGCTTGTACACCGAGTGCCAGGGGGCGACGTGGTCACCAGCCGCGGCAACGGCAAAGATCGGGCAGTGGATGTCGCTGATCGAGATGGCACGGCCTTCGACCATGTACTTGCCCTCGAAAAGCTCGTTGTTCACGTACAGCCGGCGCAGCAGCTCGGAGTGCTGGCGATACGGCATGCGCGTGCCGTCGGCGTTCCACGCCATCAGGTCGAACATCGGTTCGCGGTGTCCGAGGTAGTACTCGCGAACCATTTTCGACCAGATCAGGTCGGCCGACTTGAGGACCTGGAATCCCCCGGAGACCTGCTTGTGATCAAGGTAGCCTTTCTGCCACATCATGTCTTCGAGCAGCGTCACTTCGCTGGCATCCATGAAGACGTTGATCTCGCCGACTTCGGTAAAGTCGGTCATGGTGGTGAACAGGGTGACGCTGGCCAGGCGCTCGTCGCCGTCGCGGGCCATGGCGGCGGCGGTGATGGTCAGCAGGATGCCGCCCAGGCAATAACCGGCGGCGTGGATCTTGCGCCCCGGTTGCAACTCGGTGACGACGTCGATGGCGGCCAGCGTGCCGTGCCGGCGGTAGTCCTCCATGCCCAGGTTGCGGTGCTCGGGACCCGGGTTGAGCCAGGAGATCATGTACACGGTATGCCCGCTGTCGACCAGGTATTTGACCAGCGAGTTGTGCGGCGAGAGGTCGAGGATGTAGTACTTCATCATCCACGCCGATTGCATCAGGACGGGTTCGCGCTGGACGCTGTCGGTGCTCGGCGAATATTGAATCAGCTCGATCAGGTGGTTGCGGTAGACGACCTTGCCGGGGGTGATGGCCAGGTTTTCGCCGACGCGGAAGGCTTCGACGCCGGCGGGCGGTTCGTTGCGCAGTGAGCGCTTGAAGTCCTCGCGGTAGTTGCTCGCGCCGCGCGCCAGATTGGCGCCGCGCTCGTTGATCGTCGCTTCGGCGATCTCGGGGTTGAGGAAGGGAATGTTGCACGGCGCCGTCATGTCGAGGATCTGGCGGGCGGTGAATGAAACCGCCGCCTGGCTGTGCTTCGAGATGCCGCGCACGTCGGTGGTCGCGTTGTGCCACCACTGCTGATTGAGCAGGAAGCCCTGGTAGATGACGTTGTAGGGAAAGCGCTGCCAGCCGGGATGGTCGAAACGGTGGTCGCCGCGGAGCGGTTCGATGCACGGCTCGGCGTTGCCGGTGATTGCCGACGTCAGGGCGTAGCTGCCCAGACGCATGGCTTTGCGTGTTGCCTTGGCGGCCAGTTGGAACTGTTTCCCGGGTGAAGAAGCAAGGTGCACCATCCAGTCGAGATAGGCCATGGCCAGCGACGCCGGAGAAATGCCCCCGCTCAGCTTGCCGAGCGCGACATTGGTCATGCGGTCGATTTCTTCGAGTGCGCTGGAGTCGAGCAGGTGGCGATCACCGAGGCGGCGAGACAAGGCTGCGTGCGGTGGGGTGGCGGCGGTCGCGGCGGGTGTCGTTGCTGCTTTCGCCCCGGCTTTGAGGTTCGTCGCTACGCTTCCGGCCGGTCCGGTCGTCGCCGGCGTCAGCGCCTTGGCCGACTGGGTCTGCCGGGTCGCTCTGGGTCGGCGCTTGCTGGCTGCCGTGCTTCCTGCTTCGGCCGTCGGCGGGATGCTGCTTGCCGCAGCTTCGCTCGCCGCAGCTTCGCTTGTTGCCGCGGTCGTTGCGGAGCTTGGAGCCGGCTTCTTGCGGCTCGTCGCGCCTGCTCTGGTGCGCCGCTTGGCGACCGGCTTGTTGCTGGCGCCGGTGACTGAAGGGCCGGTCGGCAGGCTGGTCGATGGGCTGTCTTCCCTGGCTTCCGCCTCGGTGGAAGATTCCAGGGTGTTTTCGGGATTTTCGCTCATGGGCTTTCTTCCAATGTCTGGCGGAGCGTCCGAAAGTCGTGGCCGCGAAGCGCTTCGCCGAAAGCGAAAATGCTAAGGCATAAGTAGCGACGGCGGCCTGATCCAGGTCAACTGCAAGGACTCCCGCGGCGCCTGGCCTGGAGGGGGCTCGCGAGTCCTAGCAGCCTGTCCGACTTCACGCCAGCTAGATCCGGGTGCTCGAACTTACTCGTTATCATATGCGGATCCGGCGCCGGGAAAGTCCGACAGGTCGCTAGCGACATCGTCGCCCGGCGGATGGCTTGCGGGAAGTTTTGCCCGCTTGTCTCGGGATTGGCTCTACGCCATGCGTGGCAATTGGTTGTTTTTTCAGCCAATCAATACCCTAGGATCAGCTCTCGCAACCGCGGCTCGGCTCGTTCCCGGGGAGTGGGCAGCGAAGGGAGGGCGAAAGGGGGGCGCAGGACAGGCGGCCCACGGTTGGCACGGAAGCGACGGGAACGGCGCTGCCTCTTGGCGGAGCACTCACTGCGCCGCTTGCACCCAAACGGGGCGTAGGAGCCGGCTGGCAGCGTCGCAACGCGGAAGGATACTGCCAAGGCGCTGTGCCCAAAATCCCGCGAAGCTCGGAAATGCAGGGTTTATGACAAACGGCAAGGGCGTGGGCCGAATCCCGTCGATCCGGGCACACTACTTGCTTTGAAACTCCTATTCTACGAGGAGAAGGGCATGGCCAGGATTCCTCCGTCCGGTCGGCGACTTGCGCTGCGCCGCCGCCGACACCTCTATCAATCCGCGGTCGCCTGGGTAACAATGCAGCATCCAAATGGGCACCGCTTCGGTAATCCCATGAAGATAGTAGTTGATCGTAGTAAATCAACCTTTAGATGGGCTTAATGCTATTTATCATAGCGGTCTGTTTATAAAAGGATGAGTGAGTGCCTAAAACGGGGGGTTTATCTCCTGCCGACAACCGATGTAAAAACACGGAGCAAGATGATATGCTGAAATTGCGAAAGATAATGACGATCTTGGCGCTAGCCGCCACGTTGCTTTCAGGTTTGATAGCGGCCCAGGTGTCCGCGGCCGAGTATAACTGGCGCTTCGCTAACCTCTACGGGCGCGGCACCGCGTTCGGTACGCTCTATGAAAAGCTGGGCAGTAATATCGAAAAAATGTCCGACGGTCGTATCAAGGTACAGGTGCTCTATTCGGGTGAAGGCGTTGGTACGACCGGCCTTTTGAGCGCGGTGAAATCAGGCCTGATCACCATGGGAGCACCTTTTCAGTCGATGCATGCGGGTGAACTGCCCAATCCTCTCAACTTAGCATTCCGTCATACCGGCTTGTAGGCGTGGTAGCGATGCGGTTTTCGCTGCGGCGTTCGAGGCTTGGAGCGGCCAGCGACAAACTTCTGAAGGTTGGCGGCAATCTCGTGAATGAGGGGCTTCAATCGCCGCGTCGTCGCACCGGCGGCGAGCAACCAACGGCCGATCTGGCGCTTGATCTTGTCGATCGCCAAGGTACGGTTGATCTTCCATGGCGAATCGGCGTCCAGATGCGCGTCGGTGGCGACGTAGGCAGCCAGGGCATTGAGGTTGTCGAAGACAGCCTTGGCACCGAAGTCCTGATTGGCCGCTTGCCAGGACAAGCCGGAGGTATGTTCGAGCCCCAAGCGATGCTTGAGCCGGCGAAATGCTTCTTCGATCCGCCAACGGCCGTAGTACAAGGCGCCAAAGACGGCCGCCGGGAACGCGACGGCGTCGAGCAGCGAAGTCATCACCACATGTTGCCGCCCGTTCGGCGTAACCACCCGCACCAGGCGAACCGTTGTCGGCGTCGCCGGGCACTCGTAGTCCTGCGCATCGCGTGCGTTCGGCGCACGCAGGATCACCAGCTGCTCGCTCTGCCCCGAGCGCATGAACTCGCGTACCACCCTGAATCCACGGGACATGTCACAGCGAATACAGAAAGGGATCCCGCGTGCGGTCAACGCTGCCGCCAGCCAGCGGCAAGGAAAGCCGCGGTCAAGCACCAGCAGGTCGTCGACCTGCAGCCGCTCGATCACCTCGAAGAGCATCTGGCGCTCGTCACACGCGCCATGCTGCAACGCGAAGTGAAGGAACATCTCAATTCCCGGCAAGTACAGGCCAAACGCCACGCCCGTGACGATCGAACGTACACCTTCTTTCATCGTCGTCAGCCGGACCGCCGCGGTATCGCTAGCCACTATCCGCAGGCCCTGCCATCGCGGCACCGGCAGATGCTCCTCGACCAGGTCCATCAACTTTCGATTGACGTCACCGAACACCAAAGCACTAATCTTGTAGCGCGCCTTGCAGAAAGCCTGGGCGCTCACCAAGCGCACCGCGTCCGCACGATTTCTCAGGTTGGCAAAGAACTGGTCCAGTTCAGCCTGGACCGCACCTTGTACGCCGGACAGCAAGAACGTCAGGACGGTTGGGAAGCTGAGCGTGCGGTCGCGGGTGAAATACTTCGGCTTGAGACGGGCGCCTTCCAATAACTCCTGTGAAAACAGATAGTTGGCAAGCCCGTTAATTACTTTCGCATATGAAGGGCGTCATGCAATTCCCCTTTATAAACAATACGTTACAGCTCAATTATGCAATGAAAATGAACGCCATTCAAGCCACGATCGCCGCTATGCATTTATGCTAAGTTGAGAGGATTGGTGAACTGCCCGCCGGCGTCGTGGAGATCGGGCTACCGGGCGGAACCGATGACCCGGCCAAACTGCAGAAGCTGTTTCATGAGCAGGGTTGGGACAAAATACTGGAAAAAGCCTACGGCTCTCAGGGGTTGGTGTGGCTGGAGCCGTACATCCAGCCGCCGGTATATATAATCACCAAGAATCCGATCAATTCCATCGCCGATTTCAAAGGTCTCAAAATCCGTGCGCCGGGTGCGTATGGAAAGTTCCTGCGTAATCTGGGCGCGTCCCCGGTATCGCTGGCGTGGAACGAGATCTATACGAGCATGGCAACCGGTGTCATCGACGGTTCTATCGGCAGCAATATGATTGACCACCGTGATGGCAACCATGTGGAAGTGGCCAAGTACATGTACCGTTTGCCGCTGGCAGGCGCACAGGTGCTGCCGATCATTGTGAACCGCGCGGCATGGAAAAAACTGCCGGAAGATTTACAGGCGGTCGTGCGCAAGGCCACAGTCATACATGCCGAAGAGCAGCTTGCAATGTCCAAGAAGTGGGAGTCCGAAGCGCTTGCCGAAATGCAAAAAAAGGGTCTTTTGTGGAGCCCGGAACCGTCCGCGGCAGATCGCAAGGCCTGGGCGGATGCCAGCGCCAGTTTACGGGAAGAATATGCGGCCCAGGACAAATACAGCAAGCAGCTGATTGATATACTGAAAAATCAAAAGTGAGCTCTTGATCTCTCGGGTTTAACGGTCATGAGCTGTCGAGACACCCCAGATCATGAAAGCCATGACCGTCCCCCTCGACTTGCAGTGCGTATTCCGGTATTCCGGCTTGCACGCCGGAATCGTACGACGGGCAGCGAGCCTGCTCCCTGAATTCCCCGTCTCACCCCCGGCTTTTCTCCCGCGGGGGAAGAAGGGGGTAGTTGTTGTGAACTCTCCATTGGGTCTCTGAGCAGCGTCAGACAGCAGAATCTATGATCTCTCGATAATGCTTGTGCGCTCTTTTCGACTTTTAACCTCTGGCATTGCAGGTGTCTGAATGACTTTAACTGCTTTGAAATGGATATGCCGCGCCATAGATCTTGTTGTCATGCTCATGGGTAAGGCAGCCTCCTACCTGATGCCCGTGCTGGCATTTGTGGTCGCGTATGAAGTTTTCTCGCGCTACGTTCTCAACAGCCCTACCGTCTGGGCCTTTGATCTGTCACTGTTCATGTTTGGCTATGTTGCCGCACTCGGCGGTGCCTATGCGCAGCAGAAAAAGGCGCATATCAATGTAGACATCTTGTATTTTAACGTCTCCAAAAAGACCCGCTGCGTTTTCGATTTGATCTCTTACTCATTAGGCATATTCTTTCTGTGGATCGTTTTGGATATGAGTATCGGAAAATTGCTGGAGGCGATTGAGTTTGATTATCGACGGGAGAGCGAGTGGGCGCCGCCCATGTACCATTTCTGGATTATGTCGATAATCGCGTGTGGACTATTCATCGCCCAGTTGGGTCGGGATATGCTGACCGCCATCTACTACCTATTCACAGGCAAGGATCTCCTTGCGCAGGGGGATTCTGATGGGAATTGAAGCGCTTACTGGTGTATTGCTTCTTTGTGTACTGACCTTTTTCGCCCTTGGTGCGCCGGTTGCACTGGCACTCGGCGGTATTGCCATGTCGATTGGATATATGGTGTGGGGCGACGGTATTTTCAATGTTATACCTACGACGCTCGAGGCAACCTACTTCAGTTTTGTGCTGCTGGCGATCCCGCTCTATATCTATATGGGGCAATTGCTCACCAAGTCCGGAATCGGTGACGCGATGTTCAACGCCACTCAGATGGTCATCGGAAGAGTGCGCGGTTCGCTGGCGATCAGTGTGATCGGCGTCTGCTCGATGATCGGCGCGATGGTGGGTATCATCGGTGCCGGAATCATGACCTCCGGCAGTATTGCGCTGAAACCGATGCTGGACCGCGGATACAACCGGCAGCTGGCTCTCGGTGTGATCATGGCGGGTGGTGCGCTGGGGATTCTGATTCCACCCAGTATCCCGATGATCATGTTTGCCGCCACGACCCAGAACTCGGTTGGCAGGATGTTCCTGGGGGCAATGATGCCTGCCCTTTTGACCATAGTCATGTTGATTGTCTATGTGGTGATCAGTTGCCGACTGGATCCGAACAGGGCGCCACTGGACCAAGAGCAGGCGCATGTCCCGGAATTGAGCGCCAAAGAAAAATTCAGGATTGCGCGTGACGGATTCTTTGCAGTTCTATTGATCGTCGCGGTGCTCGGCAGCATTATTTCGGGGATCGCAACGCCGACTGAATCGGGAGCCATCGGCGTGGTCGGTGCGATCCTGCTGGCTATTGTGTTCAAGCGCTTCAAGCTTGACATGTTCCGCGCGGCCGGGATGCAGACCGCGACTCTGGTCAGCGTTGCGATGTGGATCATCTTTGGTGCATCGGTCTTCAGCAATTTCCATCTGCTGATGGGCGTGCAGGGGATGGTGGCCGATTTTACTGGCAGCCTCGATCTGCCTCCGTTAGCGATTATCATCATGTTTCAGATAATCATGCTGCTGCTCGGCTTCATCATCGATGAGTTCATTATCGTGCTGATGTGCGCACCCCTGTTTACACCGATAGTCGTCTCCATGGGGTATGACCCGATCTGGTTCGGGGTGCTGATGATCATCAATATTCTGGTCGCAGTGCAGACACCCCCTTACGGATTTGCGCTCTTCTATCTGAAGGGGATAGCGCCGCCGGACGTCAGCATGGCGGATATTTACCGGTCGGTCACGCCGTTTATCATGGTCAACCTGGTGGTTCTCGTGCTCTGCATGATTTTCCCGCAGATCATTCTCTGGCTGCCCAATCTGGTGATGGGCTGACCAAGGTAAGTCGCTGGCCTCGGCCGGGGTGGTCCTTATCTGGCTCCATGTCGTTGCGTATGGAAGGGATCCCGGTGAGGCGATACAGGTGCCGAACCGTCCCCGCACGCCGTTTCGAGCCGGCCCCGGGCAGCCCACCCTGCCACGGCGACGCGGTGGCCGCCATCCTGACGCTCTTCGCGGCATCACGCTGCTGCCCCTCGAATGGGTGGTCGGAGGGCGTGCCGAACCCATGCGTAGCGGCGGCTAGCCGCAATGGGCACTGCTGATCACCGGCGGTTCTTGGCCCGCCGTCGCCTGGCGGGAGCGCGTCAGATTGCGCTCGATGATCGCTGCCAGCGTCGCCGCGGCCGGCGCGATACGTTCCACCGGGACGGCGGCAAAACCCAGGTTCAGTCCCGGTTGGCGTCGTTCCTGGTCGAGGTAATACATCGACAGCGGGCGGCAGATGATGCCTTCGGCCAGGGCCTCGGCGGCGACCCTTTCGTCGTCCACCGGTTGGCAGAAGCGATAGAGCAATTGCAGGCCACCATGACCTCCCGACGGTGCAACGGCGCCGCCGAGGCGGGCGCTCATCGTTTCCTTCAAGGCGTCGCGCCGCTCGGCGTAGATGCCGCGCATGCGCTTGATGTGCGAGGTGAAGTAGCCTTCGTCGATGAATTCGGCAAGGGCCGCCTGCTCCGGCAGCCGTCCGCCACGATGAAGCTCAGAATTACCGGTGACGAAGGCGTCGATCAGTCCCTCGGGAACGACCAGGTAGGCGAGGCGCATGCCGGGGAACATCACCTTGCTCAGCGTTCCCAGATAGATCACCCGCTGCTTGTCGGAAAGCCCGAACAGGGAAGCGAGCGGTCGTTCGTGGTAGCGAAGTTCGTTGTCGTAATCGTCCTCGATGAGCCACGAGTCGGCAATGTCGGCACGTTCCAGCAGTTGCAGGCGGCGCTCGAGAGAGAGCACGGTACCGGTGGGATACTGGCTCGACGGCGAGGTGAAGATCAGGCGCGGCGGCAGTGACCAATCCTCGATCGTCGGAGCAATGCCTTTCTCGTCGACCGCGATCGGCGTCACCTGCAGGCCGGCGGCGGCAAGGACGTTGCGCGCTCCCCAGTAACCGGGATCCTCGATCCATGCCCGCTCGCCGTGGTCGGCGAGCATGCGCGCACAGAGGTCGATCGCCTGGTGGGAACCATTGACGATCACCACCTGCTTCGGATCGACGTGCATCATGCGTGTTACGCGCAGGTAGTTGGCCAGGGCCACTCTCAGCGGGCCGTAGGCGGTGTGCGAGTAATTGAGCAGGTGCGACTGCTCGACGCGCAGGTACTTGGCGAGCAGGCGGCGCCAGATGCTGAACGGAAATAGGTCGACGTCCGGAATTCCCGGCATGAAGGCACCGCGCTGGACGATGCTGCTGGTGACGCTGGCGGCAACCGCCTTGCCTCGGCGCGACAGCGTGTGCCGACCGGTGTCCAGCGGACGCTTCTGGGCCGGCGCTTTCAGTCCGCTGGAGACGGCCTCGGAGACGTAGGTGCCGTCACCGATGCGGCCTTCGAGATAGCCTTCCACGAGCAGTTGTTCGTAGGCCCGCACGACCGTATTGCGGCCCATGCCGAGTTCCTGGGCCAGGATTCTGGTCGACGGCAGCTTGGTGCCGGGAGACAGGCTGCGGTCCATGATCGCGTTCCGTAGCGCGAGGTACACGCGCACGCGCAGCTTTACGGTCGGCGCCTGACGGTCGACGTACTGCAACAGCAGTTCTGCGATCAAGCCTTGTTCCATGGGTCTCCCGGGCGGGAATTGGTTTTCTGAATGACGGGGAAAAGCGCCGGATATTATGACCAATTAGCAGCTTGTCATCAACTGCGCGTTGGCCCGTGTGGCGGCGCGGGCTCGTCGCCATATGATCTGGCGCCGGCGGCGAGCTTCGCCTTGTGGCCGAGGGGTGGCCAGCGCACGGCGGTAGCGACGCGAAGTATTCTCGATCATGAAATCCGGCGTCTGTCCGGAGCAGTGCTTGACTCGGTAGCACTCGGCATTCGACAATGCCAGAGTTGCTCGCCGCCGCTACCGGACAGCGAAGAACCGAACAGTGGACGCAGCGGGCGAGGGCGGGTCGCCAGACGGCCTTCTCGATACAGGGCAGCACTTCCTGCGCAACGGCACTCGTGTCACCAGGACGACCTCGGGTCAGCGGGTGGCTGAATTTTTCTGTGCCGATGTCGGGTCGCAACGATCGACGTCGGCATGGACCAGTAGCGCGACATCGCGTGATGTCGCGATATTTTTTTGGGGGTAAAAATGCAAATCAACGGTAGTGTGTTTGTGGTAACGGGAGCAGGTTCGGGACTTGGCGCGGAAACGGCCAGCAACTTGGTCAGTGCTGGCGGCAAAGTGGTGATCGTCGACATCGACGCCGCTGCCGGCGAGGCGCAGGCGGCGCAGCTGGGCGCCAGCGCGCGCTTCGTGAAGACCGACGTGACCGATGAGGCGAGCGCAACTGCCGCCATCGAAACCGCGGTCAAGGAATTCGGCGGGCTGCATGGCCTGGTTAACTGTGCCGGCGTTGCCCCCCCCAAGAAAGTACTTGGCCGCAACGGCCCGCATGATCTGGCGACCTTCGCGCGCGTGGTGAGCATCAATCTGGTCGGCACTTTCAACATGATTCGCCTGGCGGCCGATGCGATGAGCAAGAACGAGCCGAACGACAAGGGCGAGCGCGGCGTGATCGTCAATACCGCTTCGGTTGCCGCTTTCGATGGCCAGATCGGTCAGGCCGCCTATGCCTCTTCGAAGGCCGCGGTGGCTGGCTTGACGCTGCCGGTGGCGCGTGAACTGGCCGCGCACGGCATCCGGGTGATGTGCATCGCTCCAGGCATTTTCGAGACGCCGATGCTCAAGGGTCTGCCGCAAGCCGCTCAGGACTCCCTGGGCCAGATGGTTCCGTTCCCCTCGCGCCTCGGCAAGCCGGCCGAATACGCCGCTCTCGTTCAGCACATCTGCGAGAACTCGTACCTGAATGGCGAAGTGATCCGCATAGACGGTTCCATCCGCATGGCTCCGAAGTAATTACGGCCAGACGCGAACTTCGAGCGGTCGATGCCGCCAATCCCTATTGCATGAAAGGAGTGTTACATGAGTGAATCAGTTGTCATCGTGGGCGCCAAGCGTACCCCGGTCGGTTCTTTCCAGGGCCAGTTTTCGTCAGTCAGTGCGCCGGAACTCGGCGCCGTGGCGATCAAGGCCGCCGTCGCGCAGTCGGGCGTCAAGGTCGAGGATATCGACGAAGCGCTGATGGGCTGCTGCCTGATGGCCGGTGTGCGGCAGGCGCCGGCGCGCCAGGCCGTTCTCGGCGCCGGTCTCCCGACGTCGGTACCGTGCACCACGCTGACCAAGATGTGCAGCTCGGCGCAAAAAACGGTCATGATCGCGCACGACGAACTGCTTGCCGGCTCGGTCAATATCGCCATTGCCGGCGGTATGGAGTCGATGACCAACGCACCGCACGTCCTGACCACCGCTCGTTCGGGCTACCGGCTGGGCAACGGTGTGCTGCACGACCACATGTTCCTCGACGGTCTCGAGGATGCGTACGAGAAGGGCAAGCCGATGGGCGTGTTTGCCGAACTGTGCGTCGACAAGTACGCGTTCACGCGTGAAGAGATGGACGCCTTTGCCGTCGAATCGGTGACCCTGGCGCAGAATGCCGTCACCAGCGGCGTCTTCAAGGACGAAATCGCGCCGGTTACGGTCAGCACCCGCAAGGGTGACACCGTGGTTGAACTCGACGAAACCCCGATGAAGTGCGATGCATCGAAGATCTCGAAGCTGAAGCCGGTGTTCAAAAAGGACGGGGCCGTCACGCCAGCCAACTCGTCGTCGATTTCCGACGGCGCAGCCGCGTTCGTGATGATGCGTGAATCGGATGCCAAGGCCGCCGGCATCACGCCGCTGGCACGTATCGTCGGCCATTCGACCTTTGCGCACGAGCCGTCATGGTTCACCACGGCGCCGGTGTTTGCGTTCCAGAACCTGCTCAAGAAAGTTGGCTGGCAGACCGAGGACGTTGACCTCTGGGAGATCAACGAAGCCTTCGCGGCGGTGACCATGGCGTCGATGCGCGACCTGAAGCTGCCGCGCAACAAGGTCAATGTCAATGGCGGCGCCTGCGCCCTCGGCCATCCGATCGGGGCGACCGGTTCGCGCATCCTGGTGACCTTGCTCTACGCGCTCAAGGCGCGTGGCCTCAAGCGCGGTATCGCCGGTCTTTGTGCCGGTGGTGGTGAAGCAACAGCGATTGCCATCGAAGTTCTCTGATCGAGTCGCCAACGAGAATTCCCACCCCGCTCAGGTCAGCTTGCGGGGTGGGCGAGGAGTGAAGCAGATGTTGATTGACAAGAAACACATCGGCATGAAAGTGCCGCCACACTCGGTTACTCCGACGGCGTGGCAACTGAAGTGGTTCGCCAAGGCGACGGGAGAGACAAACCCGATCTACTTCGATGAGGCGGCTGCCGCGAAGGCAGGACTGCCCGGCGTTCTGGTGCCGCCGACCTTCTTCTTCTGCATGGACATGGACAAGGATGAGCCCTTCGACTACATCGCTGCCATGGGCTGTGACTTCGGGAAGATGTTGCACGGCGAACAGATTTTCACGTACCACAAGCCGGTCTATGCCGGCGATACGCTGGATTTTGACGGACAGGTGACCGATATCTACGACAAGAAGAACGGCGCTCTGCAGTTCATTGTCAAGGATGTCAAGGTCAGCCGGCAGGGCGAAGCGGTGTGCGATCTGCGCACCGTGATCGTCATCAGGGCATAGGGGAAAGGCGATGACAATACCGAATTTTGAGGCAATCAACGTGGGTGACGAGATTCCTTCGTTCACGACGGAGCCGGTGTCGCGTCTTACTCTGGCGCTGTACGCGACCGGCTCGGGCGATCACCATCCACTGCACCTCGACCAGGACTATGTCCGCTCGAAGGGGATGAAGGATGTCTTCGCGCATGGCATGCTGGGTATGGCCTACCTCGGCCGCCTGTTGACGCAATGGGTGCCGCAGGAGGCGATCCGCAGCTTCGGGGTACGCTTCACGGCGATCACCTGGGTCGGCGAAAGCATGGTCTGTACGGGAAAAGTGGTCGAGAAACTGGAGCAGAACGGCGAGAAATGTGTGCGTCTCGAGTTGACCTGCGCCAACGAGCAGGGCGAGGCCAAGCACAAGGCAGATGCGGTGGTGGCGCTGGCGTGACAACGCAAGTTGCCAGTACGACTGCATGATCGCGGCCGTCTTCGGACGGCCGCTGTTTAGTTGTAGAGCACCTTGTCTACCGATGGGCATCTGCCTGGCGTTTCGGTAGGCGTGTCCGACACACTGGAAGGAGATCAAACGAGTGGAAAGTAATAATCCGAATGAGCAACTAGGCGGCGTCGTCAACGCTTGGGCTGATATGCAGAAGCGCATGTGGAGCGACTGGTCCGGGCTGCTGCAGAATCTCCCAGGCAGCAACCAGGGTCCCGTCGAAGCCGCAAAAAAAGGCGTCGAAGCGGCGAGCAAGGGTACCAATGATGCAGCGCGCGTGTTGATGGATCGCATGACCAGCAGCCAGGCGTCAATGAACCGGGTCATGGATTTCTTTTTCCGGTCGATGAAAATCGTCGCGCCGAACCTCGAGGCGAGCAAGGACTGGCGTCCCGACCTCAAGGGCTTTGCCGAAAACTGGGCCAAGGAATCGACCGCCATGCTGCAGCGCAGCATGGGTATGGGTTCGCACCTCGGCGATCTCGGCCAGACGATGAGCAAGGACTTGCCGGGCGCCATGGGTCCCTGGATGACCTTCCTGATGCAGGCTGCCTCGACCGGTCACGTTGGCGAGGCGATGCTCGGTGGCACCGCCGGAATCAATCGCCTGCTGTCGATGGAAGGCGAGGCTAGCGCGCTCGGAGGTCTCGGAGAAATTCCGCTCTTCGGTGCATCGCGTGAGAAGAACGCCAAGCTGTTGCGCATGGTCGACGCCGGCGTTGACCTGCGCAAGACCAGTCTCGCGTTTCACCAGGCCTTCGCCGAGGCACTGGCCAAGGCCGTCGAGGCAACCGTGGACGAACTGGGCAAGCTGGCCGCCAAGGGTGAGAAGATCACCGCTGTTCGCGACCTCATGCGCCTCTGGTATCGCACTGCCGACAAATCGCTGCTGGTGACCTTCAACAAGCAGGAATTCCTCGACACGCAGAACGAGTTCACCAAGGCCCAGCAGCGCTTCACGCTCACCCAGCGTGCCGTCGTCGAGGACCTCCTGACGAAGTTCGACATCCCGACGCGTACCGAGATCGACCAGGCCTACCAGGTGATCCACGATCTCAAGAGAGAAGTGCGTGCTCTCAAGAAGGCCTTGCTTCCTGCGTCCGCCGCAGCACCCAAGCCTGCCGCCCGTACCACGGCGGCGCGTCGTGCCAAGAGCGAGTAAGCAGAGCGCCCGCATCTTGTTGATTCGGCTGACAAGCTAATAGACCTTTAGGAGGAAGCTATCCCTATGTTTTCATTCCCCATTCAGATTCTTCCCGCCGACGTCGCGGCTGAATCCGCAGCCCTGAACGCCAAGCTCACCAAAGGCGTGAGCAACCTCACCAACCTCACCGACGACGACATCGATATCGGCAGCACGCCGAAGGACATCGTCTTCGAGCAGGACGGAATCGAGGTGTACCACTACCACGCGCTGGTCGAGCAGGCGAAGGTCATGAAGACGCCGCTGCTCATCGTGCCGCCGCTGATCAACGGCTACGAAGTGGCCGACCTGCAACCCGATCGTTCTCTGGTGCGCAATCTGTTGAACGAAGGTATCGACGTCTACCTGAACAACTGGGGCTACCCGCGTCCGGTGGACAAGTACCGCAACATGGACGATTACATCAACGGCTACCTCGACGAAACCGTTGATTTCGTTCGCCAGCACCATGGTGTCGACAAAATCGCCCTGCTCGGAATCTGCCAGGGTGGCGCCATGTCGACCACCTACGCGACCCTGAATCCGGACAAGATCAGCCATCTGGTCCTGACCGTGACGCCGATCGACTTCGACGCCTACAAGGCGAATCACAAGCCGCACGAAGGCCTGATGTTTACCATGGGCGGTGAAGCGGACGTCGAGCAGCTGGTTGCCGTGCACGGCAACGTGCCCGCGACGGTGCTCAACGAGTCGTTCATGATGGCTTCGCCGTTCATCCTGAACTTTGGCAAGTATGCCGACGTGATCGATATCCTCGACGATCGTCAGGCGCTGCAGAATTTCCTGCGCATGGAAAAATGGCTGTTTGGTGGCCCGGACGCCGGTGGTCAGATGTTCAAGGAATTCGTCCGCGACTTCCTCAAGGGCAACAAACTGGTCAAGGGTACGCTCGAAGTCGGCGGTCGCAAGGTCGATCTCAAGAACCTGACGATTCCGATCCTCAACGTCTTCGCCGAGAAAGACCATATCGTGCCGCCTCCGTGCACGGTCGCCCTCGGCAAGCACGTGGGCAGCAAGGATTACACCGAAGTCCCGATCGCCACCGGCCACATCGGCATCTATACCGGTGGCCTGGCACAGAAGGTGCTGGCGCCGACGGTTGGCAAGTGGTTGCGCGACCACAGCGCCTGAGTCGCGTAGCCGTTCGCGTCGGCAACGGCGTGGCGTAGTCCGACTGGCCGCCAGGCGAGTCGGAGCAGTCTGCAGAAGGAGGAGCGCGGCTTGCCGCGCTCCTCCCACCACTTCCCCCAGCTTCCCTCGCCTGTCCGCACAGCGCTACCGTCCGCTGTCTGCGTCCCTATGCACGGCCTTGTCCGGGTTTCGCCAATCAGCGCCCGAAGTTCGCGTCTGCGGCGCCGGTCATCGGCACGAAGCGGACCGGCAGAACGGCCTCGCGCTGCAATTCGGCGCCGCGTTTCTTCAGCAGGTAGAGCATCTGATCGTTGCGCTCGCCGACCGGGATGATCATCCGCCCACCGTCGCGCAGCTGGTCGATCAGCGGCTGCGGCACATGATCGGGCGCGCAGGTGACGATGATCGCGTCGAAAGGCGCCGCTTCCGGCCAGCCCTTGTAGCCGTCCCCGTGGCGCAGCCTGACGTCGTCGTAACCGAGGCGGGCAAGGTCACCCTGCGCGCGGCGGGCCAGCGGTTCGACGATCTCGATGCTGTAGACCTCGTTCACCAGTGCCGACAGGATGGCCGCCTGATAACCCGAGCCGGTGCCGATTTCCAGGACCCGGTCGGTGTTTTTCGGCTGCAGCTTTTCGGTCATGAAGGCAACCACGTAGGGTTGCGAGATCGTCTGCGCGTAGCCGATCGGCAACGGTCGGTCGTCGTAGGCGTAGGGCTGCACTTCGGCAGGGACGAACTCGTGGCGCGGTACCGTGGCCATCGCCCTGAGCACGGCCGGATCGCTTATCCCCCGCCAGGGCGAGGCCAGTTGCTGCTCGACCATGCGCGTGCGCGCCGCGGCGTAATCAAGCTCAGTGGCTGCCACCGCGCCTCCCAACGGCGCCCACAGCCCGACCAGCAAGGACAGGAAACGGCACACACGCTGCTGCCGCGAGCGATGCGCCGGCCCGCATCCTGCCGGGCGAGACTGAAGGGGGTTTGCAGCGGGGCGAGGGTATGCTGGCATCGAGGCCTCCCGGTGCTGAGGGTGGCAGGACGGGGCGCTCAGCACCAGCGTTGCCGAGAAGCGCACCGCGCCCAATTAGGGTAGTCACCGACAGCTCCAGAGCTTCACTGGCCATACGCTGGCCACAGGTGGCATGAGAGAACGCCCAGCGGTGATCGCCTGAGCTAGGCAAGTCGCGTTCGCCGCAACGCCTGAAGTATAGGTTCTTCGTCCTTGGGGTGCCATCGGTCGATGACCGGGAGAGCACTGCGCGGGGCCGCCGTAGCGCTCATGTTCGCGAGCGGGGCGCGCTTCCCTGACGGGGGTGCTGATCCGTTGACAGGGTGATGTCGGCCGGGTTGCTCATCGCGTCGCCCTCGGTGGCGACGACGGCGGGTAGTCCGTAGCGGTGGCGAGCGCGGGCGCACTGCAGGTCGCCTGCCCGAACTTCGCGGCACGGCGAGGGGCGTTGAGCATAGACGGTGCAGACCACAGCGCTGCCGATATCTCCGGCCAGCGCGTGACAGCGCGGCGAGGGATCGTTGCTGCCAGCCATGCACGCGTACCACGGTCCAATCTGCTCGACGAGAGCCGTGGGCAGGCCGAAAGAGTCGGCCTCGGCCCAATAGAACGAGACGCGAAAAGCGGCGCAGCAGGCGCCGCAGCGGCGGCAGTCGTAGTCACCGGCGTCGCTCGTGGCCGCCGCGTGTGGATCATGATCGAGTTCCTGAAACACTGGCTTGCCGGTGGACCCGTCGCTGGAGGCGTGCATCAGGGGCACGGTATTTGCGGTATTCACGGCACGGGCTCGAGTCGCGCAATGACGCCTTTCGGACTGTCGGTGAGCAGATAGACGAAGCCGTCCGGTCCGTTGCGCACGTCGCGAATGCGTCCGATCGCGCCTTCCAGCAGACGCTCTTCGTGGACCACGCGCGCACCGTCGAGCTCCAACCTTACCAGCATCTGGTCGCGCAGGGCGCCGACGAAGAGGTTGCCGCGCCAGGCCGGAAAGCGATCGCCAGTGTAGAAAGCCATTCCTGACGGCGCGATCGACGGCGTCCATTGGTACAGCGGCTGCGCCATGCCGGGCTTTGCCGTTCCCTCGCCGATCGCCGTTCCGGTGCCGTAGTTGCGGCCGAAGGTGATTACCGGCCAGCCGTAATTGATTCCCGCGCGGATGATGTTGATCTCGTCACCGCCCTGCGGTCCATGTTCGTGGGTCCACAGCTCGCCGCTTTGCGGATGTAGCGCAGCACCCTGCAGGTTGCGATTGCCGAGGGTGAACTTCTCTGGACGAGCGCCGGGATGATCACGGAAGGGATTGTCGGCCGGGACGCGGCCGTCGTCGTGCAGGCGGATCACCGACCCGGCATGATCGTCCAGGCGCTGCGCCCGCTGCTGCTCGCCGCGATCGCCGAGGGTGATGTACAGGTAGCCCTGGCGATCAAAGACCAGCCGCGAGCCGAAGTGTTGTCCGCGCGTCGACTTTGGCAGCATCCGGAACAGGACCTGCACGTCGACCAGCGTCCTGCCCTTGAGCCTGCCCCGGAGAACCTCGGTTCCGTAGCCGCCGGGTCCGCTGGCCACGTAGGATAGGTAGATCCAGCCGTTGTCGCGATAGTCGGGATGCAGCGCGACGTCGAGCAGCCCGCCCTGGCCGACGGCGGCGATCGGCGGCAAGCCGTGCAGCGGATCCGGATCGACCCGGCCGTCAGCGCCCACCAGTCGCAACCGCCCGGGACGTTCGCTGACCAGCATCCGCCCGTCGGGCAGAAACGCCAGGCCCCAGGGGTGTTCGAGACCTTCGCTGACGATCGTTACGCGAAAGCGCTGCTGCTCGCTGGCGAACAGCAGCGCCACCGCGCTTGTCGAGTACAGCGCGCAACAAAGGGCGAGCACGGACGATAGTGCAGGCGGATTGTGCGAGCGGAGGAAAAGGCTGTTCAGCATCGCGATTCCTTGAAAAAGACACGCGGCGAAAAATCGACGCGAGCAAGCTTGGCAGTATCGGGCCACCGTGGCGCACATTCAACGCGGATGGAAAGCGCGGTAGACTTGGCGGCCCGATCCATCCACTACAGGTGCCCCCATGCATACCCATCCGTCCGACCTATTGTCCCTGGCAGCGCCTGCTGGCGGTCTGATTCTGACTCCCTGCCCGGGGAGCAAGGAGCTGGATACCGAGAACGCGCTCAAGCAACTCAAGGCCGCCGGCGCCAGCGCCGTGATCACCTTGATGCCGGAGGCCGAAATGGCGAGCAACGCGGTGACCGATCTGCCGACGCTCTGCGCGCAAAACGGGCTGCAATGGTTTCACCTGCCAATCGAGGACGATCACGCGCCGGCAGAGGATTTTGCGGCCTCCTGGCAGGCGCAGCGGGTGGCGGTGCATCGTCTGCTCGACGCTGGCAAGCGGATCGCCGTGCATTGCAAGGGCGGTTCGGGCCGGACGGGCCTGATGGCGGCGCAGATCCTCGTCGAACGCGGTTACACCAAAGAGGACGCTCTGGCAGCAGTCAAGGCGTTGCGTCCCAAGGCACTCAGCCTGGCTGCGCATCAGGATTACCTGGCACGACTTCCTGTCGCTGCTTAAGCCAGGGCGTCAGGGCCAGGGCAGCGGCAGCAGGTGGGGCCGGGGGGTGGGCACCCCCCGCTCCGGTGGGCCGCCGCACCGCTTCTACGGGGCGCCGATCATGCGCTTGTAGAGCGCTGAAACCTCGCCGACGATGCCGCGACGGAAGGCCAGTACGCAGACCACGAAGATCACCCCCATGATGACCGTGACCAGCGAGCCGACCTTGTCGGCCAACTCGTTCTGCAGAGTCACGATCACGCTTGATCCCACCACCGGCCCGAGTACCGTGCCCATGCCGCCCAGTATGGTCATCAGCACCACCTCGCCCGAGCCATGCCAGTGGGCGTCGGTGAGCGTGGCAAACTTGAATACCAGCATCTTGGTGGCGCCGGCCAGTCCGGACAGCCCGGCGGAAAGCACGAAGGCGAGCAGCTTGTACTTCGCCACGTCGTAGCCGAGCGATATCGCGCGCGGCTCATTCTCGCGGATGGCGGTCAGGACATGCCCGAAGGGCGAATGGATGGTGCGGTAGATCAGCCAGAAGGCGAAGACGAAGATCGCCAGTACGAAGTAATAGAGGTTGAGGTCGTCGGACAGGCTGATCAGCCCGAGGATCGTTCCCCTGGGGATTCCCTGGAGACCGTCCTCGCCGCCGGTAAACGGCGCCTGCAGGAAGATGAAATAGACCATTTGCGCCAGCGCCAGGGTCACCATGGCGAAATAGATGCCCGTGCGGCGGATGGCCAGGCTGCCGACCGCCCAGCCGAGGAGCGCCGACGCGGCGGTGCCGGCCAGCAGGCCCAGTTCGGTCGGGAATCCCCAGCCCTTGATGGCGTAGCCGGCGACGTAGGCGGCCGTCCCGAAGAACGCCGCATGACCGAAGGAAAGCAGGCCGGTATAGCCGAGCAGCAGGTTGAAGGCGCAGGCGAAGAGGGCGAAACACAGGATCTTCATCACCAGCACCGGGTAGACGAAGAAAGGCAAGGCGATCCCCACGGCCAGGAGCGCCAGGTAGGCGAAGGCGTTTCTGCTCATTTCTCTTTTCCGAACAATCCGGCCGGCCGTACCATCAGGACGATCGCCATGATGACGAAGACCACCGTGTTCGACGCCGCCGGGTAGAGCAGATTGGTTATCCCCTCGATTACCCCGAGGCCCAGGCCGGTGAGGATGGACCCCAGGATAGAGCCCATGCCACCGATCACCACCACCGCGAAGACGGTAATGATCAGGTGCGATCCCATCAAGGGGCTGACCTGGATGACCGGTGCCGCCAGCACGCCGGCAAAGCCGGCCAGGGCGGCGCCGAAGCCGTAGGTCAGCATGACCATCATTGGCACGTTGATGCCGAAGGCCTGGGTCAGTTGCGGATTCTCGGTGGCCGCACGCAGATAGGCTCCCAGGCGCGTTTTCTCGATTCCGAACCAGGTGGCGAAGCAAACCACGAGCGAGGCGACAATTACCCAGCCGCGATAGTAGGGCAGGAACATGAAGCCCAGGTTGAAGCCCCCCGACAGTTGCGCGGGTATCGAGTATGGTTGTCCGGAGACGCCATAGGCGTTGGTAAAGAAGCCCTCGATGACCAGCGCCAGGCCGAAGGTCAGCAGCAGTCCGTAAAGATGATCGAGCTTGTACAGCCAGCGCAGCATGCCGCGCTCGACGATGATACCGAACACGCCGACCGCCAGCGGTGCCAGGAGTAGCGTCGGCCAGTAGCCGATGCCGAGGTACTCGAGCCCCATCCAGGCCAGGAAGGCACCCATCATGTACAGGGCGCCGTGGGCGAAGTTGATGATGTTCAGCATGCCGAAGATCACCGCCAGGCCGAGGCTGAGCACGGCATAGAACGAGCCATTGACCAGACCCAGCATCAGCTGGGCCATCAACGCTTGCACGGGGATACCGAAGATTTCGCTCATCGCTTGTCGTCACGTCGGCACGGAGTAATTCTCCGCGCCGACGATCCCGATTACTTCTTCACCAGCGGGCACTTGGAGACCGACAGAGGCTGGAATGCCTCGTCGCCCGGGACGACGCTCTTGATGTCGTAATAGTCCCAGGGATATTTCGACTCGGACGGCTTCTTCACCTGCATCAGATACATGTCGTGGATCATGCGGCCGTCGACGCGGATCTTGCCGTTCTTGGCGAAGAAGTCGTTGATCGGCATGGCTTTCATTTTCGCCATCACCGCCTCCGCGTCGTCCGTACCGGCCGCTTGCACCGCCTTCAGGTAGGTGGTGACCGCCGAGTAGTCGCCGGCCTGCACCATCGTCGGGTTGCGCTTCGTCTTCTCGAAATAGCGCTTGCTGAACTTGCGCGTGTCTTCGTCCCTGTCCCAGTAGAAGCCGGCAGTCAGCAGCATGCCCTGCGTCGTTTGCAGGCCGAGGGCGTGGATGTCGGTGATGAACATCAGGAGGCCGGCAAGCTGCTGATTCTTCGTGATGCCGAATTCGCTGGCCGCCTTGATCGCATTGATGGTGTCGCCGCCGGCGTTGGCCAGGCCAATGATCTTGGCTTTCGAGGCCTGAGCCTGCAGCAGGTAGGAAGAGAAATCCGAGGCATTGAGCGGATGTCGCACCGAGCCCAGCACCTTGCCGCCGTTGGCCTTGATGACGTCTGTCGTATCCTTTTCGAGCGATTGACCGAAGGCATAATCGGCGGTGAGGAAGAACCAGGTGTCGCCACCGTTCTTGACGATCGCCTTGCCGGCGACATTGGCCAGAGAATAGGTGTCATAGGCGTAATGCACCGTGTTCGGCGTGCAGTCCTGGTCGGTCAGGCGCGTCGAAGCCGAGCCGACGAACATCACGATGCGCTTCTTTTCCTGCGTGACCTTGGCGACGGCCAGGGCGACCCCCGAGTTGAGCACGTCGGTGACCATGTCCACGCCCTCGGTGTCGTACCACTCGCGCACCTTGTTGGACCCGACGTCAGCCTTGTTCTGGTGGTCGGCATAGACCATCTCGATCTTGAACTTCGGCTTGTACTGCGCCTTGTAGTCGTCGATTGCCATCTGCACGGCGGTCACCGCGCCCTGTCCGCCGAGATCGGAATAAACGCCCGACATGTCGGTGAGCACGCCGATCTTGACCGTGTTGTCCGAGAGCTTCATGGTGCCGGGGCTGGTTTGTGCCGCGGCAATGTTGGCGGCCGGGATCAGCATCAGGGCGAGCGCGAGCTTACGCAGTTCGTATCTCATATTGTTGTCTCCTCTGGTTATTGTTGCGCCGGATGGCGAATCCGACAGGTGGAACCCTTCAAACGCCAAGATACTCCTGTAACAGTTCCTGCTTGGTCTCGATCTCGTCCTGCGCAATTTCGGCAGCAATCTGGCCGTGTTCGACGATGTACATGCGATCCGCCAGAGGCGCCGCGAAATGGAAGTTCTGTTCGACCAGAATGATCGTGAACCCCTTGCTCTTCAGGTCGCCAATCACTGCAGCGAGCTGCTGCACGATCACCGGCGCGAGCCCTTCGGAAACCTCGTCGAGCAGCAACAACTGTGCACCGCTCCAGAGTATGCGCGCCATGGCCAGCATCTGCTGTTCTCCACCGGACAGGCGCGTCCCCGGACTGTGGCGACGCTCGGCAAGATTCGGGAACATTCGGTAGATTTCTTCCAGGCTCATTCCCCGGTTGCCAATACGCGGTGGAAGAAGCAGGTTCTCCTCGCAACTCAGGCTTGCGTAGATGCCGCGCTCTTCCGGGCAATAGCCGACGCCAAGCTGCGCGATGCGATGCGTCGTCATGGCTATGGTCTCGCGGCCATTGAGCATGATCGATCCCGTTCTTTTTCCGGTAAGGCCGAGGATGGCGCGCAGTGTGCTCGTACGGCCGGCGCCGTTCCGGCCGAGCAGCGATACGCACTCGCCGCGATTCACCCGCAGATCCATTCCATGCAGGATGTGCGATTCGCCGTAGAAAGCATGCAAGTCGCGAATGCGCAGATATTCGACGGCCGCACTCACGCGCCGATCCCCTCGGGCTCGCGTTGGGCCGTGCCCATGTAGGCCTCGATCACCTGTGGATTGCTGGCCACCTCGGCGTACGGGCCTTCCGCCAACACCGCGCCGTGCGCCAGCACGGTGATCGTGTCCGAGATGCCGGCAACGACCTTCATATTGTGTTCGACCATCAGGATGGTGCGGTCGGCCGACACCTTCTTGATGAGTTGCATCACGCGGTCGACGTCTTCATGCCCCATTCCCTGGGTCGGCTCGTCGAGCAGAATCAGCTCGGGTTCAAGCGCCAGCGTCGTGGCGATTTCCAGCGCGCGTTTGTGACCATAGGGCAACTCGACGGCAAGCATCCGGCTGTAGGAATCGAGGCCGACGTCGGCAAGTAGCTCGACAGCGCGGTCGTCGAGCCGGCTCAGGGCCTTGTCCGAGCGCCAGAAATGGAAAGAAGATCCGAGCTTTCTCTGCAGGGCGATGCGGACGTTCTCGAGCACTGTCAGATGCGGGAAGACTGCCGAAATCTGGAAAGAACGAACAATGCCGCGTCGCGCGATCCTTGCCGGCTCGTCGCGGGTGATGTCGATATCGTTGAAACGGATGCTGCCACGGGTGGGTTGAAGAAACTTGGTGAGCAGGTTGAAGCAGGTGGTCTTGCCGGCGCCGTTGGGACCGATCATGGCGTGGATGTGCCCACGCCTGATCTTCAGACTGACGCCATCGACAGCGACAAATCCCTTGAATTCCTTGACCAGATCATTCGTTTGGAGAATGTAATCGTTCATGATCTTGGATTGCGCAAGTTCTCGATCGACGTCTCCATGCCCGTGGTGTGGGCGCATCGTGCGTTGAGCCTCTCGGGTGATTATCGGACAGGCTATTGCTTTAGGCAAGAAATTGCGTGCCGCAAGAAGTGCTGCTCCAAGAGCCGGATTCGAGCGCGCCGCTTGCAGTGCTCGATCGTCGCTTCCTCGCCAGGATTCCTGCGCGCGCCTGGAAGCGGGTGGATGACAGAACAGAAGCGTTGCCGGTGCAGGTATACTCGCAGCTTTCGTCGGTTCGCTGCCCATCGGCTTGCGGGCCGAAAAAGCGACTCTGTGAGATCTCCATCTTGGCCCTGACCCTTCTCGGACTTTCCGGCGCGCTGACCCACGATCCTTCGGCGGCGCTGTACATCGATGGCAAGCTGGTTGCCGCAGCGGAAGAGGAGCGCTTCGTTCGCGACAAGCACGCCAAGAACCGCATGCCCTACGAGGCGGCCAAGTTCTGCCTGGAATTTGCCGGCATCAGGCCGGCCGACGTCGACGCGGTGGCCATTCCCTTCGCGCCGATCAGCCTCGCCGAAGGTGCCCGCTGGCATTATGCCCGGCGCTACTGGTACGCGCCGGAGCGCGCGCTTGACGCGATCCTGACCGGCAACCGGCGCTTTTTCCGCTACCGCAAGCGCATCGAATGGTGCCTGCTGCAGCTTGGCTTCGATCTCAAGAAGACCGAGATCGTGCCGGTCGAGCACCATCTGGCGCATGCCTCCAGCGCCTACCATTGCTCGGGTTTCACCGAGAAGACGGCAATCCTCGGTATCGACGGCAAGGGCGAGTACGCGACGACCTTCTTCGGCTACGGAGAGAACGGCCGCATTCACAAGATCAAGGAGTTCTACGATCCCGACTCGCTCGGCGGCCTTTATGGCGCCTTGACCGAGTATCTCGGTTTCGAGATGCTCGACGGCGAGTACAAGGTGATGGGAATGGCGCCCTACGGCGACCCGCAACGCTACGATTTCTCGCGTCTGGCCAAATTCGAGAACGGCGAGCTGACGGTCAATACCGACTACGCCAACGTGATCGGTTTTCGCCGCTACAAGGAGCAGGGCAAGGGCTACTATTTTTCGCCGAAGCTGATCGAGTGGCTGGGCCCGAGGCGGGCCGGTGACAGTGCCGACGACCCCTACATCCATTACGCGGCGAGCATGCAGAAGCTGTTCGAGGATCTTTCGCTGCAGATGATCGAGCACTATCTGGGCGACATCCTGCGCGAAACCGGGCGGCTTGCTTTTTCGGGTGGCGGCGCGCTGAACGTCAAGCTCAATCAGAAGATCATCGCGCGTCCGGACGTCAGGGAGCTGTTCGTGCAGCCGGCGTCGGGCGACGCCGGCACGGCAGTCGGCGCCGCCGGCTACGTCTCGGTACAAAGAGGCGTGCCGATCGAAAAGATGGCGCACGTCTTCCTCGGTCCGGCGTACAGCAACGAAGACGTCGTCGCTGCCTGTGCCCGTCATCCGGCAAGACCGCAATGGCGGCGGCTGCGCGCAGTGCCACAGGAAATTGCCGCGCTGCTGGTGGCCGGCAATCCGGTGGCCTGGTTCCAGGGGCGTATGGAGTTTGGTCCGCGCGCGCTCGGCGGCCGCTCGATCCTCGGCTGCCCGAGCGTTGCCGGTGTCGCCGACCGGATCAACGCGCAAATCAAGTTCCGCGAGCGCTGGCGTCCGTTCTGTCCGAGCATGCTCGACAGCGTCGGCCCGCAGATGCTCGGCAGCGATCACCCGGCGCCATTCATGACCTTCACCTTCAAGGTCGCCGACGGCTGGCAGGAACGCGTTCCGGAAGTGGTGCACGAAGACGGCACGTCGCGGGCACAGGTGCTGCAGCGCGAATACAACCCACGCTACTACGACCTGATGGTCGAATTGGAAAAGTTGACCGGCAATGGCGTCGTTCTCAACACCTCGCTCAACCGTCGCGGCGAAGCCATGATCTGTTCGCCGACCGATGCGCTGAATATGTTCTTCGGCTCGGACCTCGAGTATCTGGTGATGGAAGACGTGCTGGTCGTCAAGGCGGATGTTGCCGCCGATGCGCTGGCTCCGGCTGCTGCCTGAAGCCTGTCTTGCGCCAGAGATGGCTCGCCGCGCATTTTTCGTAACGACAAACAAATGGCCTTTGCGGCCACCTTCCCCGTGCGCCCGAAAAGCAGTTTCTGCGGACCAGAGGAAGACCCTGTCAGGGTATTCGAGACGCCGCTTGCACCGCTCACGGCACGGGCATTTGACTCGGGAAGCGGCGCCAAGGATACTTCGTCTGCGTGGTTAAAACGCTTTCCCCGATGTTCCCTGTTCTCAACGCAGTGGCTGAAAGGTGCTCTGTTGAGGGGTCGTTTTGTAGCCGAAACGGAGACGCCATGCCATTTTCGATTCTTAGTCCGCCTTCAATCAACCACCATTCTTTCTCGAGGAAACCATGTCCAAACTGTTCATCGAAGATCTCGCTCTCGACGGCAAGCGTGTCCTGATCCGCGTCGATTTCAACGTCCCTCAGGACAAGGTCACGGGAGCGATCACCAACACCAAGCGTATCGAAGCTGCCTTGCCGACGATCAAGTACGCGCTCGACAAGGGCGCCGCGGTGATTCTGATGTCGCACCTTGGACGTCCCGACGGCAAGGTCACGCCGCAATTCAGCCTGCAGCCCGTGGCCACCGCGCTGGAAGGCCTGATCGGGCGTCCGGTGGGCTTCCTTGCCGACTGCGTCGGCCCTGAAGTCGAAGCCGCGTGCGCGAAGATCAAACCCGGCGAAATCATCCTGCTCGAGAACCTGCGCTTCCATATCGAGGAAGAAGGCAAGGGCACGGTCAAGGGCGCCGACGGCAGTGTCAGCAAGATCAAGGCCGACCCCGAGAAGGTCAAGGCCTTCCGCGCATCGCTCACCAAACTGGCCGACGTCTACATCAACGACGCCTTCGGGACTGCCCACCGCGATCACTCGTCGATGACCGGCGTGCAGCTGCCGCAGCGTGCGGCGGGTTACCTGATGAACAAGGAACTGGCCGCTTTTTCGGCCGTGCTTGAATCGCCGCAACGGCCGCTGCTGGCGATCCTCGGCGGCGCCAAGGTTGCCGACAAGATCCAGCTGATCAACAACCTGCTCGACAAGGCAGACCAGATCATCATCGGTGGCGGCATGGCCTTCACCTTCAAGAAGGTCATCTCCGGAATGCCGATCGGCAACTCGCTGTTCGACGAAGAGGGCGCCAAGCTGGTCCCCGATCTGATGGCCAAGGCGAAGGCCAACGGCAAGCAGATTTTGCTGCCGACCGATTTCGTCATCGCCGACAAATTCGACGCCGACGCCAACACCGGCGTCGCCAACGATGTTGATGGCATTCCAGATGGCTGGCTGGGGCTTGACTGCGGACCCGAATCGACGAAGGTGTTCAGCGATGCCATCGTCAACGCCAGGACCGTCATCTGGAACGGCCCGGCCGGTGTTTTCGAATTCGCCAAGTTCGAAGCCGGCACCAAGGCGATGGCCGACGCCATCGTCGAGGCAACTGCCAGGGGCGCGACGACCGTGATCGGTGGTGGCGACACGGCCACCGCGGCCAAGAAGTATGGCGCCGAGAAGAAGGTCACGCACACCTCTACGGGTGGCGGTGCGTCGCTCGAGTACCTCGAAGGCAAGGTGCTGCCGGGCGTCGCGGCGCTCTCCGAGAAATAAGCCGAGCGGCCCGGGCAGCGTGCCGGGGCCGTTTCTCTCCCTGAATCCTGGACAACAGACAAAAGGAACACCATGCGTAAAATCGTTATCGCCGGCAACTGGAAGATGAACAAGAGCGTCGCCGAGTCAGTCAAGCTTGCCGCCGACGTGGTCGCCGCTGCCAAAGGCATCAAGAACGTCGTCGTCGCCATCGCGCCGACCTATCTCGCTCTGGCCAAAGTCGCCGACGTGGTCAAGGGCAGCAACGTCAAGCTCGCTGCGCAGGACGTGCACTGGGAAAACCAGGGGGCCTTCACCGGCAAGGTCAGCGCCGACATGCTCAAGGACATCGGTGTCGACATGGTCATCATCGGTCACTCCGAACAGCGCTCCTACTTCGGCGAGACCGACGAAACCGTCAACAAGAAGATCAAGAAGGTTCTTTCGCTGGACATGGGACCGATCGTCTGCATCGGCGAGACGCTCGAAGAGCGCAAGGCCGGCAAGCTCGAGAGCGTGCTCACCACGCAGGTGAATGGCGCCTACGCGGGTCTTTCCGCCGATGACGCGCTGCGCACCGTTGTCGCGTACGAGCCGGTGTGGGCCATCGGTACCGGTGTCACCGCCAGCGATGCCGAAGCGCAGGAGGCGCACGCGCTGGTGCGCGGCCTGCTCGCCAAGCTCTTCGGTGACGACGTCGCGCAGTCGATCAGCATCCAGTACGGTGGCTCGATGAAGCCGGAGAACGCCGCCGGCCTGCTCGCGCAGAAAGACATCGACGGTGGCCTGATCGGCGGTGCCGCGCTCAAGGCCGACAGCTTCCTGGGTATCGTGACCCCCGGCGAGTCGATCAGCAAGTAAGTCTTTCCAGGCTTGAGAAGCGCGGGCGCCGCATCGCGGCGCCCGTTTTTTTTCTTCGGGCGATCGCCACCGCGCTGCGGAAGGCGCCCATGCTGCAGCGTCTTTACAGGCCGAAAATCAACGCCGAGGCAAGAAAGCGCATATGGAATCATTTCATTGGGACGAGAACTTTGTGACCGGGCTTTCAGATGTCGATCAGCAACACCAGCATCTGGTCGGGATCATCAATCAGTTTGGCTACCTGCTGTCGGAAAACAAAGTCGCATTCAATGATATTGAAGAGGTTTTCAGGAAGCTCGCCGATTACGCAAGATACCATTTCCAGGAAGAGGAAGCCTTGATGATCGAGGTCGGTATCGATCGGCGGCACCTGAGTCAGCACGTTGAAGGGCATCGCAGCTTTCTCAATGAGATACGCGCGATGCATTCCGGTGTTTCTCCTGATGATGTTGACCCGGCAAGGAGTCTCCTGGATTTTCTCACGCATTGGCTGGCCTATCACATTCTTGGTTCGGATCAGAATATGGCCCGGCAGATTACCGCGATCAGGAGCGGAATCGACTCGGCAAGGGCCTATGAGGAAGAGGAGAGATCCAGAGACAATGCCACCGAGCCTTTGCTCGTCGCCTTGAATGCCTTGTTCAAGCAGGTCTCGGCGAGGAATCGCGATTTGCTGGCCTTGAATCAGTCGCTGGAAGAGAAAGTCAGGCAACGCACCCGCGAGCTCTCGGAAGCGAATCTGCAACTCGTCGAGCTTTCCCTGACCGACGCCCTGACCGGGCTGCCCAACCGTCGCCACGCTCTGCGGGCGCTCGCCTCGCTCTGGGAGGAGTCGGTTGCGAACGATTCGCCGCTGGTTTGCATGATGATCGACGCGGATCACTTCAAGCAGGTCAATGATTCCTGTGGCCACGACGCCGGCGATGCCGTGCTCACCGAACTGGCCAAGACCTTGCAGCATTCCTTCCGCAGTGACGACGTCGTCTGCCGTCTCGGTGGCGACGAGTTTCTGGTGATCTGCCCGGATACGGAGGAAGCCGGTGGACTGCACATCGCCGAGTTGACCCGGAAAGCGGTCGCCGCACTGCGCGTGCCGACCGGTGGCGAGCCCTGGCACGGCAGCATCAGCGTTGGCCTTGCTGCCAGAACGCCGGCCATAAAGAGCTTCGACGAGCTGATCAAGGCGGCCGACCAGGCCGTCTATGTGGCCAAGCAGGATGGCAAGAACTGCGTCCGGACAGGGCGGTCGCGCCGCCGATCAGTGCCCGTCGCCTCCCCCGGGTGAGGAACTGCAAGGGCGGAAAGCGTCCGTTCGGCAAGCCATCCGAGCGGCTCATCTGCCGGCTTCGGCCGAGGCTTTCCCCGTCGCGAGCATCGTTTTGAGTCGCCCGCGCAGTGCGTCTATTCGCTGACGATTGGCGCCAAGGTCGCTGCGCCCGATGCGCGACGCCGAGCGTACCTGGATCACGTTATTGATCGGGTCGAACCAGAATTCGACGTCGTCGACGAATTTCAGCCATGGCGTCGTGTACTGCACGTAGAGGTAGTCGGTGCGACTGTCGACGATGGTGGCGCTCGCCTCACTGGCCAGGAGTGCCTTCAGGGCGGCAATGGTCGCTGGCCCGTCCTCGTGCAGCGCAAGCGGCGCGATATCGGCATAGTCACGCTGCGGGTGATCGGGCCACAGCCTGGCCTGGCTGCTGACGCTGTTGGCGGTTGGCGACGGCGGCTTGAGCCTGCCGTCGTGCACGCCGAGGTCGCGCGGTGGCACTCCGGCGAGCAGGCCGATCCGGCCGGCGGACAACAGCAGCGCAGCGAGCAGCAGCAGGGTGATGGCGATCCGTTGCAAGAGTTTCATGTCAACGCTTGCGCGCAATGCCGCGGTTTCGCCGGCTTCCTTGCCCGTCGGCCGGTTCGTCGTGCTCGCCGCTCGCCGTACTGTCGAGATCGAGATCGTAGCGCAGCCTTTCTCCCCCCGCCAGAACGACGAAGCGCTGCCCCTTGGCGCGTCCGATCAGCGTCAGTCCGGCGCGCCTTGCCAGCTCCACGCCCCATGCCGTGAAACCGGAGCGCGAGACGAGAATCGGAATTTCCATGTGTACCGTCTTGATCACCATTTCGCTGGTCAGGCGTCCGGTGGTGTAGAAGATCTTGTCGCGCCCGCCAAGGCCCTGCTGCTGCATGTAGCCGGCGATCTTGTCGACGGCGTTGTGCCGGCCGACGTCCTCCATGTAGACCAGCGGCCGGTCACGCTGGCAGAGGACGCAGCCATGGATCGCGCCGGCCTTCTGGTACAGGCTCGGTTGCCGGCTGATTTGCTGCAAGAGGCTGTGCAGCCATGAACTGCGCAGCTCGGCGGCAGCGTCGAGGCGGATGTCGTCGAAACGCTCCATGAGGTCAGCGAAGATCGTTCCCTGCGCGCAGCCCGAGGTGCGAATCCTGCGCTTCAGCTTCTGTTCGTAGGTCGATTCGCTGCGCGTACGGACGACGACGACGTCAAGCTCGGCGTCGTGTTCGATGGCGGTGACGGCATCGTCGGCAGCGAGCATGTTCTGGTTGAGCAGGAAGCCCAGCGCGAGCAGCTCGGGGTGGTCGCCGATGGTCATCAGGGTGACCACTTCGGTACCGTTCAGGTACAGGGTCAGCGGCCGTTCGACGACCACGTTCAGGCTGAGCGGCTGGCCGTGCTGGTCGCAGCCTTCGACCCGGCGCGTGAGCCCTGGATCGTCGGGGTCGGGCGCGAGGACGAAGCCTGTGCCGCCTTCGCGACCTGCAGATTCCTGGCGATCGCTCATTCAGGCACGCTCCATGCGAACGGCGCAGTACTTGAACTCGGGGATCTTGCCGAAGGGGTCGAGCACCGGGTTGGTCAGGCGGTTGGCGGCGGCTTCGTGGAAGCAGAAGGGCAGCCACAAGGACCCCGCCGCGACCGCCGGGTCGGCGTGCGCCGTGGCCTCGATCTCGCCGCGCCGGGTGATCAGCCGCACGCGCTCGCCGTCGGCGATGCCGAGCCGGCGCAGGTCTTCGTCGCTGGCGGTCACCACTGCTGCCGGCTCGAGGGCGTCGAGTGCGGCGCTGCGGCGGGTCATCGCGCCGGTATGCCAGTGTTCGAGCAGTCGCCCGGTGGACAGGACCAGCGGGTAGTCCGTGCTGGGCTGCTCGTCGGGCGGCAGCAGCGCCGCGGCGACAAAGCCGGCACGGCCACTTGGCGTCGGGAAGCCGTCCGCGAAGACGACGTCTGCACCCGGCTGGTCGTCGCCGGCGCAGGGGTAGCTGACCGAGCCTTCCCGTTCGAGCCGATCACGGCTGATGTTGGCCAGCGACGGCATGGCCTGGCGCATTTCGGCGTAGACCGCCGCCGGCCCGTCGTATTGCCAGTCGAGATCGAGGCGGCGCGCCAGCTCCTGCATGATCCACCAGTCCGGGCGCGTATCGCCCGGCAGGGGCAGGGCCTGGCGGCCGAGCTGAACCTGGCGATTGGTGTTCGTCACCGTGCCTTCCTTCTCCGGCCAGGCCGATGCCGGCAGAATGACGTCCGCGTAGATCGCCGTTTCGGTGAGAAACAGGTCCTGCACCACCAGATGTTCGAGCGACGCCAGCGCCTGCCGCGCGTGCTTGAGGTCGGGGTCGGACATCGCCGGGTTTTCGCCAACGATGTACATGCCGCGGATGTCGCCGACCGCCGCGGCGTTCATGATCTCGACGACCGTCAGCCCCGGTTGCGGGTCGAGGGTGACACCCCACAGCTTTTCGAAGCGCGCGCGGTTGGCGGCCAGCGAGATCGGCAGGTAGTCGGGCAGGACCATCGGGATCAGGCCGGCGTCGGATGCGCCCTGGACGTTGTTCTGCCCGCGCAGCGGATGCAGGCCGGTGCCCGGGCGACCGATGTGCCCGGTCATCAGCGCCAGGGCGATCAGGCAGCGCGCGTTGTCGGTACCGTGCGCGTGTTGGGAAATTCCCATCCCCCAGAAGATCATCGACGCTTTGGAGCGCGCGTAGAGACGAGCCACCGCACGGATCTTGCCGGCGGCGATGCCGCAGACCTCGGCCATCGCTTCCGGGCTGTAGGTCGCCAGGTGTGCGCGCATCGCTTCGAAGCCGCTGGTGTGGCGGGCGACGTAGGCGGGGTCGAAGAGTTCCTCGTCGACGAGGGTATGCAGCATCGCGTTGAGCAGCGCGACGTCGCTGCCCGGGCGAAACTGCAGTGTTTCGTCGGCAAAGCGCGCCAGGCCGTGCCGGCGCGGATCGATGACGATCAGCCGCGTCCCCTTGCGCGCGGCGCGCTTGAAGAAGGTCGAGGCGACCGGGTGGTTGGCTTCCGGGTTGCAGCCGATGAGGATCGCCAGCTCGGCGTTGTCGATCTGCATGAACGACGCCGACACGGCGCCCGAACCGACGCCTTCGATCAGCGCCGCCACCGACGACGCGTGACACAGCCGCGTGCAATGGTCGACGTTGTTGGTCGTGAAGCCGGTGCGCACCAGCTTCTGGAACAGGTAGGCTTCCTCGTTGCTGCATTTCGCCGAACCGAAGCCGGCGAGCGCGTTGCCACCGTGTCCGTCGCGTAGCGAGCGCAGCCCTGCGGCGGCGCGTTGCAGCGCTTCGTCCCAGCTCGCCTCGCGAAAGTGCGTCGAAGGATTGGCCGGGTCGAAGGCTGCGTCGGGGATCTTGGGGGCGTCGTCACGGCGGATCAGCGGCTTCAACAGGCGCTGCGGCGAGTGCACGTAATCAAAGCCGAAGCGTCCCTTGACGCACAGGCGCTCGCGGTTGGCCGGACCGTTGCGGCCGGTCACGGCGACGATCTGCTCGTTGCGCACCTGATAGTCGATCTGGCAGCCGACGCCACAGTAGGGGCAGACGCTGGGTACGACGCGGTCGACGGTCTCTCCGGCGGCGAGCAGGCCGCTGCCGTCTGCCGCCAGCATCGTCGTCGCCATCAGCGCGCCGGTCGGGCAGGCCTGTACGCACTCGCCGCAGCCGACGCAGCTCGAGTCGCCCATGGCGTCGTCGACATCGAAGACGATCTTCGCCGCGGCGCCGCGACCGGCCATGCCGATGACGTCGTTGGCCTGGATGTCGCGGCAGGCCTGCACGCACAGCTGGCAGTGGATACAGGCGTCGAGCTGAACGGTCATCGCCGGGTGGCTGCGGTCGGCGGGGGGAGGGGGCACCCTGCTTGCGCGTTGCGGGAAGCGGCTTCCCTGCAATCCCAGCTGCTCGGCCCAGTGCCAGAACGACGCGTTGCGATCATGTGCCAGCGCGCGCGCTGGCTGCTCGGCAAGCAGCAGTTCAATCACCAGCCGCCGGCTGTTCAGCGCGCGCTCGGAAGTATCACTGCGCACGCCCATTCCTGCGCTGACCTGGCGGCTGCAACTCGGCGCCAGGTTGCGTTCGCCGTCGATCTCGACCATGCACGCGCGGCAGTTGCCGCCCGGCCGATAGTCCGGCGCCCCCCGCGTGCACAGATGAGGAATCGTCGTTCCGGCACGCCTGGCAGCCTGCCAGATCGTTTCGCCCGGCAGCGCCGTCAGCTCGCGACCGTCGAAAGTGAAGCGTACCTGCGCCACTTGCGTCGCGTCACTCATCGCGCTTCCTTGCCAGCTGGTGTTGCGGGAAATACTGCAGCGCCGTGGTCAGCGGATTGGGCGCCGCCTGGCCGAGCCCGCAGATCGATGCATCGCGCATCAGCGCGGCCAGCTCGTTGAGCAGGCTGACGTCGAGTTCGGGCGCTTCGAACAGCGCCAGCATCTTCTCGGTGCCGATTCGGCACGGCGTGCACTGGCCACAACTCTCGTCGGCGAAGAATTCGAGCAGCGCCTGCACCGCGGCGCGCAGGTCGTCGCGGTCGGAAAGCACGATCAGCGCCGCCGATCCTATCAGCGCGCCGTGTTTCTCAAGTTCGCCGAAGTGCAGCGGCAGGTCGGCCAGGCTCGCCGGCAGAATCCCGCCCGAGGCACCGCCAGGCAGGTAGGCCAGCAGCTGATGCCCCTCGGCCATGCCGCCGCAGTAATCGTCAATCAGCTGGCGCGTGCTGATTCCCGCCGGTGCCTGCTTGACGCCCGGTTCGCGCACCCGACCGGAGACCGAGTAGCTGCGCAGGCCGGCAAAGCCCTCGCCGCCCAGTGCCCCGAAGCGCGCACCGCCGGCGGCGAGAATGGTCGGCACCAGCGCCAGCGTCTCGACGTTGTTGACCAGCGTCGGGCGTCCGAACAGCCCCGCTTCGGCGACGTAGGGCGGGCGTTGTCGCGGGTAGCCGCGCTTGCCCTCGATCGACTCGATCAGCGCCGATTCCTCGCCGCAGATGTAGGCGCCGGCACCGCGCCGCAAGTCGATGAAGCCCGGCTCGACGAGCTGCGCCGCTTCGAGCGCGGCGATCTCGCGGCGCAGCAGCGCGTGCGCAGCAGGGTACTCGTCGCGCAGGTAGATCCAGCAGCGGTCGGCGTCGATGCAGGCCGCCGCCAGCAGCAGGCCGTCAAGGAACGGGTGCGTTTGCTCCTCGAGAATCACGCGATCCTTGAAGGTGCCCGGCTCGCCCTCGTCGGCGTTGCAGACCAGGTAGCGCGGCGCCGGCGCGGCGCGCACCAGTCGCCACTTGCGCGCCGTCGGGAAACCGGCGCCGCCCATGCCGCGCAGCCCGGCCGCCTCGAGTTCGGCGAATACCGTTTCGACCGGCAAGGCACCGTCGCGCAGCGCCTGCAGTTGCCGGTAGCCGCCGCGTGCGCGGTAGGCATCCAGGCTCTCGCCGACGAGCGGCAGGGGCGTGAATGCACCCTCATCGATCAGCGCCAGCACGTCGGCGGCGCTGGCACGGTCGGCGTGGCGCTTGCCGACCTGCACCACCGGCGCCAGGTCGCAACGGCCCATGCACGGTGCGCGCAAGACTCTGGCGTCGGCCGGCGGCAGACGCGCACGCAAGGCCGAATCGAGTTGCAGCGCTCCCTGTAGTCGGCAGCTGAGGCCGTCGCAGACCCGGACGGCGAGCGCCGGCGCCGGCTCCTCGTCCTCGCGGATGTCGAAGTGGGCGTAGAACGTCGCCGTCTCGTAGACCTCGGCGACACCGATGCGCAGCAGATCAGCCAGCGCCAACAGGTCACCGGCACGCAGACAGCCGCGCGTATCCTGAAGTCGGTGCAGGTGTTCAATCAAGAGGTCGCGGCGCAGCGGCAAGTCGGCGAGAAGTCCGGCGACGGCGTCCCGCGTGGCGGCGTCGACGCGCCGTCCGCGGCGCTGCCCGCGTCCCTTGCGTCGTCCTGTTGCAGGCTGCTCGCTGCTGTGCATGCGCGGCTTTCCCGATTCGAAGTGGCCATGCTAACAAACGCTCACCGATTGTCGACACACTACCGATCATCGACGTCAGGACCGTTAGTACCCTCTCTATTACCCCTATTTGAGGGCAATTACCTCTTCTTCGCCCAGCTTGCCCCAGGACCGCGTCCCTTGCACTCGACTACGCCCGCCGCCTGCTGCTCGCGAAGAACCCGGCGCACCATGTCGCGGCCGACGCCCGGACAGCTTTGTTCCAGTGCGCTGATCGAGAAATCGCCGGCCTCGGTGGCGAGGCGCTCAATCCCGGCCAGCACCTGATCTCGCTTGGCGCCGCGCGGCGCTTTCGTTTCGCCGACGCGCTCGGCAAACTCGCGATAAGCCGTCTTCAGGATCGATAGCAGGTAGTTGATGTATGGCCACGGGTCGTGCCTGCCTTCATGCCAGCCCTGCGAACTTTGCTCGAGGGTCTCGTAGTACCGGTCCTTGTTTTGCTCGATGAGACGTTCCAGGCTGATGTAGCGCCCCACTTCGTAGCCCAGTTGATAGCTTTGCAGCAGGCACAGCAGGCGCGATACGCGGCCATTGCCGTCGCGGAACGGATGAATGCACAGGAAATCCAGATTGAACGCCGCCAGCGCGATCAGCGGATGCACCCAGCTTTCCTCCCGGCAAGCGTGCCAGGCGGTCAGCAGCGCCGCCATGCGGGCAGGTGTTTCCGCCGCCGCCACGGTGCGAAAGCGCACCCGTTCGCGACCATCCGGATAACGTTCGATGATGTCGGCGTCCCTTTCCTTGTAGCGCCCTGCGTCCCAGATCTCGCCACGCGCCAGAGCGTGCAGGCGCTGCACCGTAGCCCCGTCAATGCGGGGTGCTGCCTGATGTATCCAGGACAGGGCATCGCGATAGCCGCGTACTTCCTCCTCGTCGCGGTCGCGAAACAAGGGTCGGGCCGTCACCAACACATCGCGTACCCGCGCCGCTTCGATCGACACCCCCTCGATGCGGTTGCTCGCTAGCGCGCTTTCGATCAGCGCGTGTTCGCGCAAGGCCTTCAATCGCTGCGGCGATTGGCGAGTATATAGCTCCTGTTTGCCGCGAAACTCTCCGAGGTCGGCGAGATACCACGCCGCTGCGGGGTGGACGGGGAGGGTGCCTGCGGCGAAGAGGCAGAGGGTGTTCATGACTGGTTTTCCGTTGCGCTGATTCGGGTTCTATGCACAAGATCGCCTTCTTTTCACGGCCTTAACACCGCTGAACGATGAAGCGCCATGCGCTCGGCTTCCGTCGAGCGCGGCATCGACTTCGTCGCCAGATGGAACTGTGCCGCGACGCGATCTGGCATGGTTCGAGCAGTCGCTGCGGCCCGTTCGAGCACTGCGTACAGCGCCGGGATTCCTTCTGCGAGCTTCCAGCCATTTTGTGCAAGCGGCAGGGCTTCCAGCAAGCTCGCATCGCTCACACTCAGCTCGAAACTCGTGCCGCTCGTCACGCGTACCTCGACGGTTTCGGGAAACCTTGTTGATGCAAGGAGCAAGCCGCTTTCTCGCAGTGCCGGCGGGAGGTCGAAACCGCAGTCGGCGGCCTTCTCGATGCGGGTGCGGTCCAGTGGTCTCATCTCGGGTCGTCGACGTCGCTCATGTCGTCGGTTCGAGGTGATTCCAGACCAGTGCGTTACGGCGCCAGTGCTGGTCGATCTGCTGTGTAAAATCAGGTCGGACCAGTTTGGCGCGCTGGTGTAACCAGTGCTCGTCGTCAACGCGGATCACCACACCCTCCATGGGCCCGTCGCGGTAGCGGCTGCGATGCTCGTTCAGCGTGTCTTTCAAAGTTGCCAGGTCGGTCTGACCGCGCAACAGTGCGGGTGTTGTTGTCAGGCCGAGATCGTGCGCCCACTCGTCACGGCGGCGAGTGCACCAGAAGCGGCCCTCACGGCGGTCGTAGACATCGAACACCAGCCACCAGTCGGGCAGGGCGGTGTACTCCAGCGAATGCCTCGCTGTACACCATTCACCAAACGCAATTAGGTGCGTATCCAGGGCGTCAAACAAGGCGCCTTCGTGGGCTGTTAGCCACCCGTTCAAGCGGGCGAATTGGCCGCCAAACGGTGGTTGCAGGTACTGACCGCGGTTCTGTGCGCGCACCGGCGTGTCGGGCCCTACCGACACGCGCAGGTTGGCACCACCTTCTCGCTGTGCGTCAGCAAGTCGCGGTGCAATTGCTGGATGTGGTTCTCGGTCAGGGCAATGTCCGGCCGGGAGGAGAGCACTCGCTCCATCACATCGGCGTAGCCGGCGACCTCCTGCTCATCGCGCGTGGTGAACGGCTTGATCTGCAGCCGGGAGAGCAAACGTTCGACCTCGCGGTCCGAAAGCTGGCTGCCCTCGATGCGCGTCGATGAGCCGATGCTTTCGATGGTCGCCACCCGCCGCAATGCCGAGAGCCGATCCGGCGCCAAGCTGCCGAGCGCGCGCCACGCACCCTTGAACTCATCGATTTCCGCGATGAGGCTCAGGATTTCTGGAGTGATCTGGACGGTGTCGGAGCGGATCATGAAGCCCAATACTACATCCATTTACATCCGTTTCGGTGGGCAGTGGATGGGGCACGAAACGCTGCCTGCTGGCGTTGCGAATGCCCGGCATGGTCCAGCAGACGTGCGCCGGGCGAAGCGTCATTCGCCGACACCCCCTGTCGGCGAGGACCCGGTTGGTGCCGATGATTACGGCCGGGCGGTGCACGTCTTACGCCGGCCGACCTCGACTTGTTCCGGCGCGCCTGCCAAGGCCTGATCTTCATTGAGCTTGCTGTGCCCCGGCACGCGGCGAAGCAGCTGCCGTGCGGGTTCATGCGACTTGATGGCAAAGAAATCGACACTTTCGTTGATCACTCGGCTCGGGCGCCCCGAGATGTCGCTGGCCAATGCTGATGTAGAATTAAGGTCTTTCCAGGCCAGTGGAAAGTCGAGCGACCGAACCAGGAGTGGGCTGCGGATTTCAAGGAACTGGCCATCCAGCGCCACCGATCGTCGGAGATCTGCGCAGGGGTTCCCCGAAGGAAACGATTGTTTTCACTTTCCGAAAGCGGTGAAGGAAAAATACGCGCTGATGGCCGAAGAAACCAACGACGAACACTACCTCAAGGCGGCCACCGAGCTTGGCGACACGCAAAACGTGGTCGCCCACCAGCCGATCCTTTCCAGCAACGGAATCAAGGTGGTCGAGCGCGGCGTGCGCGTTGATAGCCGGCTGTTCGAGCGCCTGCTCAATCACCGCTTGCAGGTGCCCATCGACGAAAGCCTCACGGTGGAGCAGGCGGTCACGCTGGACGAGTTACGCGATCTGGCCGAGAAGCTCATCGACGAGCGCCCTTTCTACGGGCAGCTCGCTGCCCAACTCAGTGATCGCGTCACCTTGCTCGGGGCCATCGGCAGCATTGCCCTTCCGAAGCCGATCGCCTTCAGGTTGACCGTCGCCCGTGATCGTCGCGGCGCCATCTTCGGCCACAGCCTGCAGGTGGCGCTGATTGCACTTCACCTGGGCATACGCCAGGAGTTCAAGGTGGCCGAGTTGCGGGCGCTGGCGGCGGCGGCCCTGCTCCAGGATGCCGGCATGTTGCATATCGACCCGGCGATGCTCCAGGCGGAACACAGGTTCGATGCCGCCGAACGGCGACAGCTGCATGCGCACCCACTCACTTCCGCGATGATCGTCAAGCAGCAACCGGAATACCCGCAGGCAGTCGGCAGAGCCATTCTCGAGCACCATGAACGGCACGACGGGAGCGGCTATCCGCGCGGACTCAAGGGGGCCGAGATCAGCGTGATGGGCCGCATACTGCTGCTCGCGGAGGTCGTCGCTGGTGTTCTGGACAAGGACATCCGGGCACCCGAGAGACGCCTGTCGCTGATCCTGCGGCTGAACCACGTCAAGTTCGATGCCCGGATGTCGAAAGCGATATTGCGACTGCTCGAGCAAGGCGCCGTCGACGCGAGCGATGTCGAGCAGGACCGCCGCAACGCCGAGCGGCTCAAGCGCCTTGATGAGGACTTCGGCGAATGGAGCCAGGCCCGTTCAGAGTTGGTGAACTACGCTGCAGGCGCGCCGACGGTTGGCGCTTTTCTGACTGATCGCGTCGTGGCGTTGGAGCGTTCACTGGCCGACGCCGGTCTGCACCCTGATCAGCTCAAGTCGGTGTGCCTCGACATCGGTGACCAGCCGGACGCGCTTGGCGAAGTGGCCATGCTAGCGCGTGAAGCGGGTTGGCAGCTGAACGGGATCATCCAGGATGTTTTCTGCCGCTTTCCGACACTGGAGAGCAGCGAACAGCCAGGGGAAGTCGCGATCCGGGACTGGCTTCTGCGGCTGAGCGGGCGCTTGCAGTAAGGCGCCCGACATTGGTCGCCGTTTGCGCTTGCTTCGGGCCGGCGCGACCTTGCCAGGCAGGTGCGCTTTCTTGCCCGGTCAGCCTTTGCCTTGCGGCAGGTCCACTTCCAGGGTGTTGCGGTTGACCTCGCCGTGGCGCTGATAGTCGAAGCGATCGACGCCCTGCAGGGCCAGGAAGACGCCCAGCCCGCCGATTTCCCGGTCGGACAGGGGTTTGTCGAGGTCTTCGGCAGTCGGCATGCCCTGCGCACGCGGATCGTAGGCCACTCCCGTATCCTCGAGAAGCACGCTCAGCCGCTGCTTGCTGGCGTCGATGGCGATGGCAATGTCGCCCGTCGTGCCCTGTTCCTGGTAGCCGTGGGTAATGATGTTGGTGGCAATCTCGTCAACCGCCAGAATCAGGCGATAGCTGGCTGCGTCGTCCAGGCCGGCCTCCCGGCAAGCCTGCGCGAGCAGTTGGCGGATGGTCGACAGCGCCGCCAGGTTGGCTGGGATGCTGTACCGTGTCATGAGCGATCAGGAGCGTACGTCCGCCGGGCTCAGGGATAGCTTTCCTGGACGTAGACAGACTGGTCGAAGCCGCTCATCTGCAGGGTGTTGAGGACCGGACCGCCGGCGCCAACGACGTAAATGCTGACGTCCCGTCCCATCTGCTGCTTGGCGAATACGAGTACCCGCAGGCCGGCGCTGGCCATGAACTGCAACTTGCTGACGAAGAGGACGAGTTTCTCGGGTTTCTGCTCGGCGACCTGCTCGATGGCCTGGCGGAACTCGCCGGCCACGGCGGCGTCAAGTTCGCCTTCGAGGTTGATCCATGCCTCGCGGCCCTTCATTTCCACACGGGTGCTGAATGTCATGTTGCTGTCTCCACGGATTGGTCTATTGGTCTATTGGTCAGGCTGGCAGGCGCGGGCGCCCGATGAGTATGGCCACGGCGCGGCCGCCAACCAGGAAGCTCTGCAGATTGTCTTGCAGCGGTATTTCCTCGCCGGGTTCCCGAATGTCGTCGGGGGCCGGCAGGCTGGTATTGGCAAACAGGTGCCAGTGATAGCGATTGGGCAGTTCGGGGAGTTCGAAGGGCAGGGCGTCCCAGAAGCTGTTGATTGCCATGTACAGGACCGGCGTGGTATTCCCGCCTTGTCCGGCCTGACGTTCGCGGAGCAGAAAAGCCAGGGCGCGCGAGTCTTCCGACCAGTCGGCTTTCCACGCTTGCGTACCGTGCCAGATGATGTCGGCCGGCGAGCGGCTGGTTCCGAAAAACTCGCCGGCACGCAGCAGCGGGTGTGCCTTGCGCAGGGCGATCATCTTGCGCGTGAAGTCGAACAGGTCGCTATTGCGTTCGCGCAGCGTCCAGTCGAGCCAGTTCAGCTCGTTGTCATGGCAATAGGTATTGTTGTTGCCACGCTGCGTGCGGCCCAGTTCATCGCCCATCAGGAGCATGGGTACGCCGTGGCTCATGAGCAGGATGGCCAGGGCATTCCTGATCATGCGCTGGCGCAGGGCATTGACCTGCGCATCGTCGGTTTCGCCTTCGGCGCCACAATTCCAGCTATGGTTGTCGTTGCCGCCGTCGCGATTATGTTCGCCGTTGTCGTCGTTGTGCTTGTCGTTGTAGGTGAACAGATCGTGCAGCGTGAAGCCGTCGTGGCAGGTGATGAAGTTGATCGACGCGGTCGGACCGCGTTCGTTCCAGCCGTAGAGATCGGGCGAGCCCTGGATGCGCTCGGCCATCACCGGCACCATGCCTTCGTCTCCTTTCAGGAAACGGCGAATGTCGTCGCGGTACTTGCCGTTCCACTCGGCCCAGCGTCCGTAGGCCGGGAATGAGCCGACCTGATACAGGCCGCCGGCATCCCAGGCTTCGGCGATCAGCTTGCACTTGGCGAGCACCGGGTCGAAGGCCAGGCTTTCCAGCAAGGGCGGGTTGGGCAAGGGGGCGCCGCTCGGCGCACGGCCAAGGATCGAGGCCAGGTCGAAGCGGAAACCGTCGATGTGGTATTCGGCCGCCCAGTAGCGCAGGCAGTCGAGAACCATGTTGCGGACGACCGGGCTGTTGCAGTTCAGCGTGTTGCCGCAGCCGCTGAAGTTGTAGTAATAGCCTTCCGGAGTGAGCATGTAGAAGGTCTGGTTGTCGATTCCCCGGAACGACAGCGTCGGACCGTTCTCGTTGCCTTCGGCGGTGTGGTTGAAAACCACGTCGAGCATCACTTCGATACCGTTGCGATGCAACTCCTTGACCAGGTTCTTGAACTCGTCCACCTCCATGCCGAAGGGTCCGGTGGCGGCGAAGCCGGCCTTGGGCGCGAAGAAGCCAACCGTGCTGTAGCCCCAGTAGTTGAGCATCATCTCGCCGGTTTCCGGGTTGGCGCGGCTGTTCTCGAACTCGTCGAACTCGAAGATCGGCATCAGCTCGACGCAGTTCACTCCCAGCTCCTTGAGGTAGGGGATGCGCGCCGCGATGCCGGCATAGGTGCCGGGGTGCTTGACGTCGGCCGACGGATGAGCGGTGAAACTGCGCGTGTGCAGTTCGTAGATCACCAGGTCGGCGAGCGGCGTCTCCAGAGGACGATCGTCTTCCCAGTCGAAATCCTCGAAGATCAGTCGCGCACGCTGCGGGTATAGGTCGTTCCAGTCGGGTGGCTGGCCCCAGTGCGTCCGCCCGCCGATCGCCTTGGCGTAGGGGTCGAGGAGAACCTTCGAGCGGTCGAAGCGGTGTCCGGCGCCCGGGTCCCAGGGGCCGTCCATGCGGTAGCCGTACTCGATGCGCTCGCACTCGAGGTCGAAGACGACCATGCACCAGACGTTGCCGACGCGAAAGGCCTCCGGGAAGGGGATCTCCACGAATGGCTCCGGCGCGCCTTTCTCGAAGAGCACCAGGGTGCACGCGGTGGCGTGGCCGGAGCTGATCGAAAAATTGACGCCGCCCGGCACCAGCGTCGTACCGAAGGGATACGCCCGCCCGGGACGCAGTTTGTAAGCGCCGTGCTGGTGTGTCGGGTAGAAATCGATACGCGTATCCATCTCACCCCTTCTTGAGCGTCTGCAGTGCCTCATCGACACTGTTGGCGACGGTGAAGAACTTCAGGAAGCCGGTGATCTCCATGGTGTCCCTGATCGATTCGGCGAGCCCGGCGATGGCCACCCGGCCATTGTGCGATGCCGCGTGGCGGTAGAGCAGGAGCAGCATGCGCAGACCGGCGCTGGACATGTAGCTGACCGCGCCGAGATCGAGGACCAGCGCGCTATCGTTCTGCAGCAGGGGCAGGATCTTCTCCTGCAACTTGGGCGCGGAGCTGCCGTCTATCTCGCCCTTGACGACGACGACGGTCATCCCGTCGCGGGGGAATGCTTCAAGCTCGATCGACATAGGGCGAAATCCTTCGTTGAATTGAGGGCGGGGCTACTTGACGGGGGTCAGAGTCACCTTGACGCGGACATCCTGGCGCGAGTCCGGCAATTGCACCGACAGTGCGTCGGCGTCGAATGCCGCGTACGGGCGACCGTCGACCTCGACCGCCGTCAGGCGGACGCTGCCCTTGGGCAGGATGTCCGGAGCCACGCGCAGGACGCGGCCGGGGAAACCATCGGGCCGCGGCTTGAAGTACAGGCACATCGGCTCTTTCTTGATCAGCAGGTTGATATAGGTTGCTGACAGATAGCATAACTCGGTCGAGTGATAGGCGCTCATCGAGTGGCTGCCCTTGAGTCGTTCGTTGCCGAGCAGATAGGGCAGGCCGTTGGCCAGGACGTTGAAGTAAACGCCGCCGTCGTCGTGATCAAGGAAGAAGGCGTTGTAGAAAGCGGCCGCTTCGCGGCCGTGCTTCTCGTAGTCCTTGTCGCCCAGGCAACCCTGCAGAATGAGGTAGGCGAGAATCGCCTGCTCCTGCTGCCACCAGGCCTTGCGATCATGCCAGACGAAGCGGTGCGCTTCCTCGCCGGGCGCCAGCGTGCGCTCAACGACATCGTACCAGCCGCCGCGCAGTCGGTCGGAACCGACGTCGGGCATCAGTTGGGCGATCTTCTCGGCCAGTTGCACGTAATCGTCATTCGGACGAATGCTGTGGATGCGCATCAGATTCCAGGCAATCTTCAGATTATGGCCAACCACTGCGCGGTCCTGCTGCCAGTTCCAGGTGCTGTCGTGGCTCCAGTCCTCGTGGAAACGCTCCTGGACAAACGGCGAATGCGCGTAGTCGGGGAAGTGCTTGACGATGGTGTCGGCGGTGTCTACCAGGAAGTCGAGGTGCTTTTCCTCGCCGGTGGCCAGCCACAGGTTGATCAGGTAGGCGGGCGCGTGGTCGCCGACCGAGTTCCAGTTCTTGCGCGCGCGGTTGTTGCCCTTGTCGAGCAGGGGCGAGCGGGGGTCGAGGCTGATCGGATCGATATGCGAGAAATAGCCACCTTTTTCGTCGTCCTTGTAGAACTTGTCGAAGAGTTCGATCGTCTTCTCGATGTCGTAGAGGATGCGCGGATCGCCAGTGAGACGATAGGTTTGGGTGGGTCCGGCGAGCGCGTAGATCTGCTCGTACATGGGCAGCGAATCGTAGTCGTCGCCGAATTCCGAAGTCAGCAGCTTGTGCTCGCGGTCGCCGGAAACCTGGACGCCGTGATACCAGTAGATGAGGTCCTCTTCGGCGTCGCGAAAGCGCATATGGCCACGCAGATACTCGGTGCCTTTTTCGGCGGCCTCGAGGAAGCTCTCTTCGCCGGTCAGCATATACGCCGAGGCCATGCCGTAGACCATCCGCGAAATGGTGTCCGTCTCCTGCAGGTAGTCGCCTTTCTTGCCGCCGGCCAGATGCAGGATGGTGCGATAGTTGCGGTAATCGATCGACTGGCTGGGGTAGTTGAACTGCCAGCGCAGGTAGCTATTGGCGATCGAGCGGATCTGCCTGATCCACCAGTCCGGCTCCTCGTGCCGGTACACCCCGGCGCCTTCGCCCGGGAAGACCATCGATTTCACCTCGGCGCGCAACTCTCCGGCTTGCGGATAGAAGACGCAGTAGGCAAAGACCTGCTGCCCCGGTTGCAGCATTTCAGCCATGCGCCCGGTGCAATCCTGGTACGAGTCCTCGAGGTTCTCGGCAATGCGCGCGTAGGTGTTCGGCGTGAGGTAGGCGCGGAACTCGCCTCCATTGCTGGTCTGGAGATCGAAACTGCGCGCGGCGCGATCGACTTGGGTGACGTAACCGGCAATGGTGTCCGAATAGGAATATGCTTGCGTCTTCATGACTGCTCCTCGCGATTGTAGAATTTGTTGTTCAGTCTGAATGCCGCAGCTACCTTAGCCGCGACCCCGATGGGCGGTCAACTGCTAATTGTCGATTGCCGGCCGCACTCGCTTGCATCTATAAATCATGATTTTCCCGATTCGCTGGCCGGGCGGCCGATCTGCCTGCCGGTGGCCACGAAGCGCATACTCGAGGACCTGCATGCCGCCTGAGGATAGCCAGAACCTGATCACCATGCTCGATGACCTGGGCATTGTGACCCGCAGCGTCGAGCATCCGCCGCTGCGAACGATAGACGACAGCAAGCGCCTGCGTGGCGATCTGCCGGGAGGTCACGCCAAGAGCCTGTTTCTGAAGGACAAGAAGGGTGGCTACTGGCTGCTGGTGGCCTTGGAGCAGACGCGCGTCGACCTGCGCAGCGCGGCGAGCCTGCTGCAGGCGCCGCGCTTCTCGTTTGCCGGAGAGCAGGCGCTGGCTCGCCTGCTCGGCGTCGTTCCCGGCGCCGTGTCGCCCTTCGCAGCCATCAACGACGTGCACGGCCAGGTCTGCGTGGTAATCGAGCAGCGTGTGCTGGCCTGCGGCCTGCTCAATTGTCACCCGCTCAGAAACGACCGCACGACGACCATCGCCACCAGCGACCTGCTGAAATTTCTCGAGCAGGTAGGGCATCCGCCGCGGATCATCGATCTTCCCGAGGTGGCGACGAGCGCGTAGCGAGCGCGGCGTGTGCGGTGTGTGTTGAGCCGCCCGCTTCGTCACGCGTTGCCGCCGAGAACGCTTGCCCTGGTGCCGTCGCCGGCGCCGGCAGGCAGCGTCTCCTCCGCCACCGCGGCAGGCTCGTTACCGGCCGCACCCTGCCAGCGCAGCGCGAGCAGGGTGATGTCATCGCTCTGCGGGTGGCCGCCGACGAAAGTGCGCACGGCATCGATCACCTTGGCGATGATCGTGCGCGCCGTGCAGGCGTCGGATATCGCGTCCAGCGTCGTGCCCAGGCGTTCTTCCTTGAACAGCTCGTGTTCGCTGTTCATCGCCTCGGTGACCCCGTCGGTATAGACCACCAGGGCCTCGCCCGGCTGCAGGCGGATGACGTCGTCGCGGTAGACCGAATCGGCGACGAAGCCGAGCACCAGCCCGCCCTTCTTCTTGGCGAGCATGTCTGAGCGGCCATTGCGTCGCAGGACGAAAGGCAACTCGTGGCCGCCGTCGCTGCACGTGATTTCACCGCTGTCCAGATCGAGGATGCCGGCAAAGACGGTGACGAACATGCCTTCCGGATTGTTCTCGCAGAGCGTTCGATTGACGCGCTCCATGATTCCGGCAACCGAGCTCGAATCGCGCTTGGCCTCGACCGTGAACAGCGTCTTGGTGACGGCCATGAACAGTGCCGCCGGCACGCCTTTGTCGGAGACGTCGCCAATCAGGAAGAACAGGCGCCGCTCGTCGAGCGGAAAGAAGTCGAAGAGGTCGCCGCCGACCGCTTTCGCCGGTACGAGAAGCGCATGCAGGTCGAAGCGGGCGTCCGGCGGCGAGCCGAAGACGCGCGGCAGCATTCCCATCTGGATGTCGCGCGCCGCCGACATCTCGCCTTCGATGCGTTCCTTGGCGGCGGTCGTCGCCTTGAGGTCGGCGATGTAGGTTTTCAGCGTGGTGACCATCGAGTACAGGGCATTGCCCAGATAGCCGACCTCGTCCTTGCGGTTTTCCGACACCTTGAGCAGTTCGGCGTGCATTTCCTGGTCGGGATCGAAATTGTGCTCCACCAGGCGATGGGTCTGCAGGGTCAGCTGCGACAGCGGCCGGACGATGCGGTTGAGGAAGGGCAGAGCCAGGGTCATGCCGAGCAGCAGCAGGGCGATGGTCACGCCGCCACCGACGCGCAGCAGCGAATTCATTTCCGCCGCCATGTTGACCGGCAGGCGCATCAACGCCGCGCCGTTCGGCAAGCCGTCGGCTCCGAAGATCGGCGCCGCAACGTACAGGAAGGCCTGCTGGAAGAGCGCATTGTGGAAGCCGCTGTTTTCGAGGTACGAAGCCGGCGCGCTGGTGCTGATGACCGCTTCGACGAAGCTGCGTTCCGCTTCGCTCAAGTGGGTCGTCGTGTTCGTGCGCGGGTCCGAGGTGGCGGCCAGAGGCTCGAGCTGGCTATCGAAAATCCAGATCGTGTCGATCTGTGCCGCCGAGAGGACGGTCTCCACCATGCGCTTGAGGCCGACGCTGTGGATGATCCGGTTGGCGCGACTCGGCAGGCGGGCGATCAGCGCCATTCCCTGGCGATCCGGCGTCGCAACGGCGCCATAGTAGAGCTCGCGATGGTCGAGATCGCGGATCTGAAGATCGCTCGATACGCTGAATTGCTGCCCCTGCAGGAGCGGCCTGAACACGGGAAGCAGGGTCAGCCCGGAGTCGACGGCGATGCGCGCATCGATGTCGTCGAGCGACCAGAAGAGGGGGTTGCCGCGGGCGTCGCTGACCCAGATTTCCGGAATGCCATTATTCGCCGCGATCGTCCGCAGGGCGCGGTTGATATCCTCGGCGGACGCATTTTTCCGGCGCGCAAGCTGCGTCAGCTGGGCAACCATGTCGGCCTGCGTGCGCACCTCCTTGTCGACGATCTGGTTGATCACCGCCGGCACCTGCTGGATGAAGGTGACTGACTGGGCGAGGGTCTGGGCGATCAGCGTTCCCTCGCTCTCGGTCCGTTGCAGGACGGACTGCCACGAGACATAGGCGAACACCCCGGCGGTACTGGGCAGGCCGATGACGAGGATCGTCGTGACGAGGAGGAAAAGGCGGCGGCGCAGGGTCATGGCGAAGGGCCTACTTCAGCCAGATGATCGACGCGGACAGGCGTTGGGCGACGACGTAATCGAGCGGGAAATAGACGACGCCGCGTGGTCCGAACCATTTGTCGTAGATCTCGAAATAGCCGCCACGGTACTGGTCGACGCCCTCCAGGAGGTCGGCAAAGACCTCGTTGACGAAGGCGCGCCACTCGGAGTCGTTCTGCGGCAGGCTGCAGGCCATCGCTTCGTAGGACAGCTCTTCGGTGCGTGGCAGCAGGGTGACCTTGCTCTTCAGCGGGCTCTTCTCGACCATCGCGCGCAGCACGATGCCGATGTTGGCCAGGCCGTCGAGTTCGCCGCGGGCGAACATCTCGAAGCCGGTGGCCATGTCCGGCACCTCGACAATCAGCGCATCCGGCACGTGCTGCTTGAGAATTCCTTCGGTCGTCGTTCCGGCGGCGACGCCGATGCGTCGGCCATGCAGACTGCCCAGGCCCTGGCCACTCGTGCGCAGGACCATGATGCGCGTGCCGTTGCCGAAGAAGGGAATCGAGAAATCGACGGTTTTCTGGCGTTCCCAGGTGGGGGTGGTGATTCCGCACTCGATGTCGATGGCTTGGCTGGCGACCAGCTCCATGCGGTCGCTGGCGGTGGTGGTGCGCAACCGGGTTTCGATTTCGCGACCCAATTTCTTGCTCAGTTTCTTGCGGATTTCGTCGATCAGGTCGACCGAGAAGCCGACCAGGCGCTCCTTGTTTTCACCGGCCGCCTTGACCCGGTAGCCAAAGGGAACGGCGTCGGCGCGGGTGCCGGCGTTGAGGACGCCGCTGTTCCGGATGCGTTCGAGGACCGGCTCGGCGTGGGCCGGGCCCTGCACGGCGAATGCCAGCAGCGCTGCCCCGGCAAGGGCTGGCAGGCGAACAGTGGCAGCGCGAAGAGTGGCAGCAATCCGTTTCAATGTGTTCCCCAGAAGTCGCTGGCGATTCAAGACGCTGCCGCCTCGATGCGTGCCAGCAGGCGCTTTCGCGCGTAGCCCATTGCCCAGTTCAGCGGCAGGCAGAAGAGCAGGAAGTAGGCGATCGCGTAAGTGTACACCCAGAGCATCGTTTCATCGCCGCCGACCGCGGCGATGACCACATTGCAGCGCGAGACGATTTCCCCGACGCCGATCACCGAAGCCGTGCTCGAGGCCATGACGATGATCAGCAGATAGGTCGTCCAGCTGGGAATGAAGAGCAGCGCCGCCGCGTGGTTCCGGTTTTGCCGGTGCTGCAGGGCGACGAAGAGATTGTCGGAGACGAAGCCGATGACGGCCACCGAGAGCGCCAGCGACGCCTTGAGCCAGACCGGAAAGGCATACCGGTCGCCGGCCATGGCGAACTCTGCCGGAATCAGGAAGGCGAGATAGAACAGAAATACGAAGGTCGGGATGTTGCGCGTCAGTTCGGTGAGCAGCAGGCTGGCGTGCGCCAGCGGCCCTGGCCCGGAAAGGCGCAGGCGGGCAAGAACGGCGCCGAACAGCGTGCCGATGAGCATGGCGACCAGTGAAATGAGGATGTTCCACGCGAAGCCGCCGGCCAGGAAGGGCGTCCACGTCCACAGCAGGTCGACGATCTCAGTGCTCGCCACGGCGCAGAATCCTTCGTTCGAGGAGGTTGAAGAACTGGACGACGGCCAGCACGAGCAGGAAATAGGTGATCATCAAGACGTTCATCATCACCGCCGCGTTGCCGCGTTCGGCGACGATCGCCGTCGCTGCCGAAACCAGTTCCGGGACCGCGATGACGCTGGCCATACCGGTTGCCTTGACGACGTTGATCAGCGAGGCGACGACCGGCGCGTAGGCCAGGCGCAGGGACTGCGCCAGCGTCCGCCAGCGCAGCGCGAAGCCGGCCTGCTGTTGCCTGAGGACTGCCGTCGCGTCGAGCAGCGCCGAGACGATGGCGCAGCCGGTGTACGTCGACAGGCAGACGATGGCGATCGCCGCGCCGTCGAAGGTCCAGCCGAAGCGACTGACGATGACGTGGCCGACGCCGAAGAAGACCAGGTAGATCAACAGCAGCGGCGGTGTCATGCGGGCGAGCGCGGCGAACGAACGGACCAGGCCACGCAGCCAGGGCAGGCCGGCTTCCGCCGCCATGGCGCCGAGGCAACCGACGGCGAGGCTGCCGGCAATGCACGCCACCATCAGCTGCAGCGTCACCCACAGGCCATGCAGGAAGAGGCTGCGGTCGTAGGCGTCGTGGATGATGCTCACGTCGAAGCCCGCCCGTTCCTTGAGCAACAGGCCGAAGCGCTGGATGCCGTCGACGTCGGCCGAGCTGAGCAGGAACCTGTTGCGGCATTCCGCCGGCCATTGGTCGCCGTCGGCCTTGCTCTGGCGGGTGCAGAGCGGGCGACCGTCCGGCTGTAGCCGTGTCCACAGTTCGCGCATGTCGACCAGGAAGCGGCTGGGTTTGATCGCCCAGCGCTGCTCGGCGGCAATCAGCCAGCCGCTGCGGTGCCAGTCGGCGATGGTATCGGAGATGACCTGCTCGAGTCGGGAGCCGCGCTCGCTGGCGGCCAGCGCAATCGCCCACGGCGAGACCATCATCGACGGCAGCGGCGTCTCGTAGTTTGCCAGGTCGCTGTCGGCGAGCAGGCCGACGATGCCGGTGTCGTCGTAAAGCCAGGCGTCGCAGCGCCCGTCGCGCAGCGCCAGGCGGGTGTCGCGCGTTCCGTTGAAGACCTGCAGTTCGAGCAGAAAGCGCTGCGCCATCGGTCGATTGAAGTAAGCGCCCTGCGTGGCGCAGACCTTTCTGCCGCGCAGGTCGGCCCAGGTCGACAGGTGGCTATTGGGCGGCGCGACGACGGTCGCACCGCTGGCGTAGTAGCTGGGCTCGACCAGGGTGGCGATCTCGCGGCGTTGTGGGGTGTCGCCGAGCGTGGCGATGACCACGTCGATGGCGCCTTCCTCGAGCTTCTGCAGGCGGTTGGTCGATGTCACGGCAACCAGTTGCAGGCGCACGCCGAGACGACGCGCGAGTTCGCCGGCGAGGTCGGCCTCGAAGCCGATCAGGCGGCCGTTGCCGTCGCGCATGCCGAACGGCGGGTAGTCCGATTTGACGCCGGCGATCAGGGCGCCGCGCTTCTCGATCAGATCGAGCCGGTCGGCCGGCGTTGGTGGCGCTGCCAGTGCGGTGCGTCCACAGGCGAGGGCCAGCAAGGGAAACAGCCAGACGGCAAGAAGCAGCAGACGGCGGGCCATCACCGCGGCTTTACTGCCGTTGGCCGGGTGCGGGTGGCTGCGCCATCCGGGTGCTCTCATCGCCGTCGCCGCTTGCTTCGGCGACGGCGAGAAAGCCGTAGGCGTAGCGCAGCGGCAGGAGCCTGGTCAGCAGGCGGTCGAGCTTGTGCAGCACCTTCGAGCGCACGACGCCACTTTCCGGAAGAACGCTTTCGGCGCCGACGTGAAGGATGCGAAATCCCTGTTCCTCGAGCTCCTGCACGAATTCATCGAGGCCGTAAAGGTGGTAGTACATCTCGACCACCCCGTCATCGGAAGTCCGTTCGTAGAGAACGTCGCCCAGCTCGAGGTGTCCCGCTTCGACCAGTTTCCGCGACGCCACCTGTTGGCGGGGAAAACGCCGCCCGGCGTTCGGCACGCTGACCACGATCCGCCCGCCTGGCCGGAGCAGCACCCGGATGGCGGCCAGGGTCTGGCGGCGCAGTGCGCGCGAATAGATGTGAGCGAGCACGCCGAAGAGCATGATCGCCAGGTCGAACCTCTCGTCCGGATCGATGCTCTTCGCCACCACCGACAGGTCGCCGAGCAGCGGGCGCAAGCGTCCGCTCGCCACGTGCCCGGCGTATCGAGAAGACAGCTCGTCGATGGCTTCCCGGCTGACGTCGCAGGCGACGACCGACAGCGGCGTGCGTTCGAGCAGTGCTTCGGCATAGCGGCCGCTGCCGCAGCCGATGTCGAGAACGCTTCCGCCCTGCGCACCGAGCTGGTCAAGCACAATGGCCAGCGTCGACGGGTTGGCTTGCGGATAGCGCTGCTCGTAGAGCCGGCTGGCGAAGTACCGGTCGTAGCTTTCTACGAGCGAGACGGGCGGCGGCATCGATCGCTTTCGTGGGCCGGACCTGCGCCGTCGGCCGACCTGCGCCCGGCGCGGCCGCGGTCGCTCGCGACGAGAACGACGGCGAGCGGGTGCGACAGGAAGCGGGTCAATCCGCTTTCTCGATTTCGCTCAGAAAGCGGCTGATGAACTGTTCGGTGATCCCCGGATGCTTGCCGGTGATCAGGTTGCCATCGACGACGAGATCGACGGTTCCCTCGGGGCCATAGATGACTTCCGCGCCGGCGTTTTCGACGTCACAGATGATGTTGTGGGCGCAGGTGACGCGGCGGTTCTGGAGCAGCGCGCGGTCGGCGCAGAGCAGCCACAGGCTGTGGCAGATGGTGCCGAGCTTGACCTTCGGCGCGGCCATCGCCTGGCGCAGGAAAACGACCGCCGGCGCCTGATTCGGTTCGCCCTTGCGCGGCGTGACCTGATAGCGCAGGCGGTCGCTGGCGTAAGCACCGATGATGATGATGCCCTTGAACTCGTCCGCCTTGACCGAATTGATTTCGGTCTCCACCAGCACGTGCTCTTCGACCCAACCGTTGTCGGGATTGGAACCGAAGGTCAGGTTGGCGTTGCCCCACAGGTGCGAGAGATAGACGACCTGGTAGCCGTGCCTGGGGAACAGGTCGTTGAAAAGGCGGTACTCGGTCATGTCGAAGTGTTCTTCGACGAGGACGCCGATCCTGCCTTTTGTCGCTTCGCCAACGATGCCGCGCAGGGGAGGGAGGGGGGAGGTTTCGGTCATGGCACGATTCCTTGAGTAGGTTGGAACTTAGTCATGGATGGCAAACAAAAATTCTGCCGCGCTTGGCAGCCACGCGCGCCCCTTTGCAGTTGCCCTTGACGCCAGGCACTGCGATGTCGCTGCGGGTGCGATGCGATCCGAAGGTGGCAGCGGGATGGCGGCGTGGCGTGATAGCTGTCATGTCACAGTCAAACGGCCGCTCGGGCTTCCCGGAACACCAGGTGGCGATGGACAACGAGAACGGCGGTCAACAGCCAGCCGGCACGAGAACGGCTGAGTATGCCGCGTGGCAGCCCCGTTCCAGGAATGGCTCAGACAGCGTGCGACGCCGACCGATGGTACGCGCTGGTTCCCTGTTCTGCAAATGCCGCGCGGGCAGCGGGCAGACCGACTGACGGGGCGAACACCGGTTCCCTGCAGGCACGCCGAGCGCTTCAGCCCGCCAGTCGGCGGGCGCCCGTCTCGTGGTTACAACGGAGGAAGGCCACCCTGCGGCTTAGTCGCCGTCCGTCGCGTCGCGGCCTTCCGGTGCCGTGCTGGCGCTAGGACTTGGCGTCAAGCAAGTCGTTGAGGGCGGCAAAGCAGCCAACCATCTTGTTGAAACCCGCATAAACGGTCAGGAACAAGAACAACTCTTCGATCTCCTCGCGGCTGGCTCCCTGCGCCATGGCAATATGGACGTGCGCGGCGAAGGCGCTGCCAGAACCGCCCAGCGGACTCTGGTTGACGACGTCCGTCGTCAGGGCGATCAAGGCCTTGGTCTTCTGGTCGAGCAGCGGAAGGCCCCACACTTCGCCAGCCACCCGGGTCACCCAGGGACCGTACTTCGGGTTGATTGCGGCGAGTTTTTCCTGGAGATCCTTGTCATCGAGAACGGCGTTCGGGTAGGGCGTGGTCATGGTCGTTTCCTTTTCGTGATCAGCTTGGGCAATTCTTCGGAGGTCAAGGCGTCGCGCACAAGGTCCACTATCCGCTCGCCAGAAGCGGGCTCCCTCGGAATCGGAAGTCCAGCCGGCCAGGCCGGACTCTATGGAGTCCGGCCGTCGGAAGTTAGTTCCTGGTGATCAGTTGCAGCAATTCTGGAGATGAAAAGACGTCTCTATAGAACGTCAACTGCTCACCCTTGAAATAGCAGCCGCCTCGATGGCCTCGCCTGACCCAGGAAACGCTTCCTTTGGCAAGCGTTTCACTCGTCTGATCGTCGATGCAGTTCCATTCGAACCATACGAATTCCCCATGAAACATGACGATCGGCCAGGCCATGCACACGCCCGGTTGCGCGATTAACGCCCACCAGTGCTGTTCTCTGACTTTCTGTTCTTCAATGCCGTAGAACGGTCCGTCCTGGCAGAAATAGACCAGCTCCTGCCGGTATTCCCCGGTGAGGATATCCCCTCTGCCCTGTCTCAATGCCTCGCAATGAGTCGGCCACCACTCCCTGTTTTCCTGTTCGATTCTGGCCATCGTATAGTCTTCGTCGATTGCCGGTAGCGACTTTTCCTGCATCTTGTTGATATTCACGGCAAGTGCGATCAAGTCACTTTTCAACGGCTCCTCTACGAGACCGGGTCTTGAATAGTCGGCCGCGAGACCCTGGTAATAATTCGTCCTCTTTTTCATGCTGGCTCCGGGGTGTCTTGGAAAACGTGCAGAACGACTACAGGTCGTTGGCGATTATATTTTCGATCGAGCGCTCGGCAAAGGCTGCGATGGTCAGGGCGGGATTTGTCGCAGCGGTTGACCCGGGAATGAACGCGCCATCCATTACATACAGTCCGTCATAGCCCTTTACTCGCCCGTAGTAGTCGCACGCCTTGCCCATCACGACACCGCCGAGTGGATGGGCGGTGATCCCGTTGATGGCCTGCGTCGTCGGGTGTGTGCGGCCGTTGCTCGTCTGTCCGGAGTCCTGCGAATCGGGTGCCTCGGCCTCGATATCGATACAGGCATCCATCAACGAATAGGTATGATTTACGCCGTCAAGTACCTTCCTTACGCCTGGTGAGTCGATCGGCCAGAATAACTTCACGGATTCGTCACGATCATCGTATCTGAACTCGCCATGGTCCTGCGGAATGCTCATTCCAAGCGAAGTCAGCGTGCCCTCTGGCGCATCCCATTGCGGGTAGACGATTATTGTCTGCGGTGAAATCGGGTTGTCGTGGTGTTTGATGACCACGCTTGCCGGTCCCCCCTGGCCAGGGTTGGTCTCCGTGCCGACGTTTCTCGTGGCAAACGTGTCGCCATTGTCGCCCCAGAATTTGCCGACAAAATCGTTCAGTTTCGGCAGCGTTCCCTTGCCCTTTGCTTTGATCAATAGCCTGGAAGTGCCAATGGACCCGGCGCCAAGAAAAAGACGTCGGGTGGTGATCGTTCCTTCTTCGAGCGATTTGCCGCTGCTGTCGATTCGCTGATAGTGAACAGCAAAGCCATCGGAATCATCTTCGCGAATTCCGGTCACGTTGTGCAGCGGGCGAATTTCCAGGTTGCCGGTTCTCAAGCCGATGTCGAGATAATTCCTGTCGAGACTTTTCTTCATCCCGCTGTTTATTCCGTACCAGATTTCCCCGTCTATCGCGGAGGGCCTCTTTTCGCCGCTTATTTCCTGTTTCGCAATATCCCAACTCGAGGCGATGAAAAGTTTTTCGGTATGAAGCCCCGCCTTTGCTGCCTGCTCGAGGAAGACCCGCGAGGACAGATAGTAGTGCGTGTTCAATACTTCATCGGGTATCTGTTCCGGTTGCATGACCGCATAGACCCGGTCGAAGTACTTCACGAAATCGGAATATGAAACCTCACTGGCGAAGACTTTCTCGAAGTTTTCCTGGGAGGGGCGTAGCAGGACGGTATTGTAGACCAGCGACCCGCCACCCACTCCGGCGGCCACCCATACCGTTACTCCGTCCTCGACACATCTTTCTACCAGCCCGGTGAACCTGGGAATGGGCTGCGGTTCAAAGAGGACGGTTTCGTCGCTCAGCCAGGCCGAACGACCATCTGGATGACGATAGCTCGAAAAGGTGTCCTGTTCGTCGCTTGTCTTCCACTCCTTTCCCCTTTCCAGGAGGACGACTTTTTTTCCCGCCGAGGAAAGTCTTGACGCCGCAACGGATCCCCCAAACCCACTTCCTATTACAAGGCAATCCACTTGTTCGCTTTGCAGCATCATCGACTCCTCAAACGGCAGATGAAATCCGCCAAGGCCCATCTCGGAAAATTGACCGGGGAGCAAGGGCTTCTTGGCTTGTCACCCATGACCCGGCCAGGACCAGGACGTGACGATATGACAAAACGGGCGCTCGGCGGCGCCCACCAGAGTATCGTTGAACACCGTAGCGCGGTCAACGCATGCTCCGGGGCAGGCACGGGATGCTTATACAAGAACAAGACCCGGCCACCTGGCGCGCCAGTCACCTTGCCGGACATCGCGCCAGCGAGCGGCAGCCGTCAGGTCGTCGGGCCGCTTGGCGAGGGACTGGCGCCGTTGCCGTTCGACAGCCTGCTGACCAGCTTTTCGTAGCCGTTTACGCCGGCACGGCGGTAGATGTCCTTCACGTAGTCGCGCACCGTGTGCGGCGAGAGGGCGAGGATTTCGGCGATCTGACGCGGCTCGTAACGCTTGAGCAGGAGGATCGCCACACGCTTCTGCTGCGGCGACAGATGGAGCCCGAAAACCTCGCCGCGCACGGCGTCGTTGACGTCGAGCTTCTCCAGGGTCACGGCAAACTCTCGGCGCTGCTCGCCTTCGGATACCCTCAGCCGCTGCGCGAGTCGGTCGATGGCGACAGAATGTGGCACACGAATGGCATGGCCCAGGCCAATGAGGCTGGCCGGGTCGACGCGCCGGGTGCTGACGACGAAGACCTCGCTGCCACAGCGCCAGATGCGCGAAGCATCGCATCGTCCGGGCAGAATCTGCGGCTCTTTCTCAGGCAGGGATTCGACGATACGTTGTGCTTCCGCGCTCAGCGCCTGGATCTTGCCTTCGCGGCTCATCACCAGTACCGCCGGGGGCCGCTGATCATCGCGTTGGCGCCGTAGCGAGAGGTAGTCGATTGCCGTCGTGGCATGGCCCACGAACCACTGAAACAGCGCCATCTCGCGCGGGTCGAAGTCGCGTTGCCGACGCTGGCGGTGCACCGAAAAAGCGCCCAGCGGCACGCCGTTCAGCTGTGGAATCACGGCCAGCGCGTGGAAATAGGGGATGCGGTTCATGAACTGGCCGAACTCGCCGCGTACCGTTCTGCCGATATCGGTGACGTCCGACAGGCGCACCACGGCGTCCGGGTTGTTGAGTGCCGGTTGCCAGATAACGTAGGGATCCAGGATCTGGTAATGCGTGAGGTAGTCGCGCATGTCGTGCTGATCGCAGTCATGCGTATAGCCCTGGCACAGCGCGCCGCCAACCGGGTCGATGGGCATGAAGACACCCGACGAGAAGGGGAGCAGGCGGCGCAACGCGTCAAACCACTCGGGCATGAGTGCTAGTGGGTCGCGATTCGGCGTCTGCCGCCTGTAGATGATATCGATCAGCGCACACAGACCGCTGTCGAGCCTGTCCGTCGTCATCTCCCCTCCGACAGCAATGCTATCACCACGGCGGCGGTATCCGATACCCCCCAAAACGGGGGGGGTTGCGCTACTGACCGAATTAATTAGGGTTTGGGCCGACCAATTGATGTCGTCATACCAGGTGTGCTTCAGGGGCAAGGGCCAGCGAAATGACGGAGGGCCAAGTCCTCACTCTTGCCTTGGCTAAGGTAGGGTTTCACGCAGTAGGGACCATAGGAATGCCAGCGGCGGCATGGTTTCAAGCGACTGTCAGGGTCGCTGAAAGTCTCATCAGGAATGCAGCGCAGCGATGGCTGCCCTGTTCTCGGCCAGCCATTCTTCGCGCTGCCGTTGCTTGAGGGCCATGAGTAACGCCTGCGGGAGGGTGGCGGCGTCCATTTCGGGCGCCCTGCTCGTGATGCGCATGGTCTGTACGCATCACGATGTGCAAGAGGAGGGAAGTGGCCGAGTTCCAGCGCGGCCTCGTCCCTTGCGTCAGACGTTGAACAGGAAGTTCAGCACATCGCCGTCCTTGACGACGTATTCCTTGCCTTCGGCGCGCATCTTCCCGGCTTCCTTGGCGCCCTGTTCACCCTTGTAGGTGATGAAGTCGGCGAGGGCGATGGTCTGGGCGCGGATGAAGCCCCTCTCGAAGTCGGTGTGGATGACCCCGGCCGCCTGCGGGGCGGTGTCGCCGACGTGGATGGTCCAGGCGCGGACTTCCTTGACGCCGGCGGTGAAGTAGGTCTGCAGCCCGAGCAGCTGGTAGCCAACGCGGATCAGGCGGTTGAGGCCGGGCTCTTCGAGTCCGAGGTCGGCGAGGAAAGCGTGCTTGTCTTCGTCGTCGAGATCGGCGAGCTCGGCTTCTATCTTGGCGCAGAGGGCGACCACCGGCGCGCCTTCTTTGACCGCGTGGGCGCGCAGGCTATCGAGATGGGGGTTGTTCTCGAATCCGTCTTCGAGGACATTGCCGACGTACATCGTCGGTTTGATGGTCAGTAGGCAGAGCGGCTTGAGCAGCGCTTTTTCGTCGCTGGAAAGCGTCAGCGTTCGCGCCGGGTGGCCTTCGTTGAGGTGCGGCAGCAGGCGTTCGAGAACGGCGACCAGCTGCTGCGCTTCCTTGTCGCCCGAGCGCGCTTTCTTGCTGTCGCGGTTGAGGGTGCGTTCGACGGCGGCGAGGTCGGCGAGCGCCAGCTCGGTCATGATCGTTTCGATGTCCGAGAGCGGGTCGACGCGGCCCGAAACATGGACGACGTTTTCGTCGTCGAAGCAGCGCACGACATTGACGATGGCGTCGGTCTCGCGGATGTTGGCCAGGAACTGGTTGCCCAGGCCTTCGCCTTTCGAGGCGCCGGCAACCAGCCCGGCAATATCGACAAACTCGACGATCGCCGGCTGTACCCGCTGCGGCTTGACGATGGCGGTCAGCTGCGCGAGGCGTGGATCGGGCACTTCGACGATGCCGACGTTGGGCTCGATGGTGCAGAAGGGGTAGTTCTCGGCGGCGATTCCCGCTTTGGTCAGAGCGTTGAAGAGGGTCGATTTGCCGACGTTGGGCAGGCCGACGATACCGCATTTGAGGCTCATGCTCGGATTCCTATGGTGAGACGGTCTTGACGTGCAGCTGTCGTTGCGCGGCCGCGTAATCGCCGGCGGCGAGGTCGGGCCAGGCGAGCAGACAGCGGTCGAGGGCGCGGTCGATCAGCTCCTGCTCTTCGCGCCGGGGTGCCTTGAGGACGTAGCTGACGACTTCGGCGCGCTCGCCGGGATGACCGATGCCCAGTCGCAGGCGCCAGAAATCCGCCGTCGCCAGTCGCGCCTGGATGTCTTTCAGACCATTGTGCCCGCCGTTGCCGCCGCCCTGCTTGAGGCGGATGCTGCCCGGTTCGAGATCCAGGTCGTCGTGGACGACCAGCGTTTCGTCGGCGGCGATCTTGTAGAAGCGCGCCAGCGCAGCAACCGCCTGGCCGGAGAGGTTCATGTAGGTCATCGGTTGCAGCAACCACAATTCTCCCCGGCGGGCGACGCGGCCGAGGAACTTCCCCTGCGCCGTCAGCGGTGCCTGTAGGCGAGCAGCGAGCTGGTCGACGAACCAGAAGCCGACATTGTGCCGGTTATCCTCGTATTGGCCGCCGGGGTTGCCTAGGCCGACAATCAGGCGGGGTGGGGGCATGACATCAATGGCATGGGTCAAAGAAAAGACCGCCGTGGGCAGCGAGTGCCGGACGGCGGCCTGGGTCCGGCTGGACGCCGGGCTGCTGGCCTAGTCGTCCTTCTCGTCCTTCTCGTCCGTGGCAGCTGCCTCGGCGCCTTCCACTTCTTCGCCTTCGACCTCCTCCTCCTCGACGACCTTCGGAGCGATGATCGAGACGACGACCTGGTCGTCGCCGGAAACCACCGGAGTGACCTTGTCCGGGAAGACGAGTTCGGAAACGTGGATCATGTCGCCGAGCGCGAGTTCCTTCAGGTCGACTTCGATGAACGCCGGCAGGTGCTGCGGCAGGCAGCTGACTTCGATGTCGTTCAGCGCCGCGGCGACGGCACCGCCTTCAAGCTTGACGCCCGGAGCGATTTCGCCGTTCAGGAAGTGCAGCGGAATGCGCTGATGGATGGCATGGGTGGCATCGACGCGCAGGAAGTCGCAGTGCAGAACGAGCGGCTTCCAGGGGTGCACCTGGGCGTCACGCAGCAAGGCCTGCTGGCGCTGGCCATCGAGCTTGAGCGTCAGAACCGACGAGCGAAAGCCTTCCTTGCGCAGGTTGAGCAGGATTTCGTTGTGGTCGATGTCGATCATCTGCGGACCGGCCGTGCCACCGTAGACGATGGCCGGGACCCGGTTTTCGCGGCGCAGGCGGCGGCTCGCTCCGGACCCCTGCAAAGTGCGCTTGCGCGCTTCAATTTCGAACTTCATGGACAGCTCCTGGTTGTTGCAAAAGCCCCGCCCGCGACCAGGCGAGGGGTTGGAAAATGTTTCTGATGCTTCTGATGCTTCGTTCGCAAGGCGTTGGCTGCGCCGCGTCCGCTGCCCTATTCGATGAACAGGGACGAAACCGAATCCTCGTTGCTGATGCGGCGAATCGTCTCGGCCATCACTTCGGCGACCGACAGCTGCCGTATGCGCGGTGAATTCTTTGCGTCGTCACGCAGGGGAATGGTGTCGGTGACCACCAGTTCATCGAGATCGGAAGCGTTGATCCGCGCCACGGCCTGGCCGGAAAGGACCGGGTGGACGCAGTAGGCGAGGACGTGCCGGGCGCCGTGCTCCTTGAGCGCGGTCGCCGCTTTGCACAGCGTCCCGGCGGTGTCGACCAGGTCGTCCATGATCACGCAGGTTCGTCCCTGGACTTCGCCGATGATGTTCATCACTTCCGAAACGTTGGCCTTCGGGCGCCGCTTGTCGATGATCGCCAGGTCGCACTCGAGACGCTTGGCCAGCGCGCGCGCGCGCACCACGCCGCCGACATCGGGCGAGACGACCATCAGGTGGTCGAAGTCCTTCTTCCAGACGTCGCCGAGCATGATCGGCAGCGAATAGATGTTATCGACCGGGATGTTGAAAAAGCCCTGGATCTGCTCGGTGTGCAGGTCCATGGTCAAAACGCGGTGTACGCCGGCAGCGGCGAGCAGGTCGGCGACCAGCTTGGCGGCGATGGGCACCCGCGCCGAGCGCACGCGGCGATCCTGGCGGGCATAGCCGAAATACGGGATGGCGGCGGTGATGCGGGCCGCCGAGGCGCGCTTGAGCGCGTCGACCATCACCAGCAGCTCCATCAGGTTCTCGTTGGTCGGCGCGCAGGTCGATTGCAGGATGAACACGTCCATTCCGCGCACGTGCTCCTGAATCTCGACGCTGATTTCACCGTCGGAAAAGCGACCAACCTGTGCTCGGCCGAGCGATATGTTGAGGCGCTTGACAACGTCGGCAGCCAATGCGGGGTTGGCGTTGCCGGTGAAAACCATCAGGCTGTCGTAGGCCATGGTGCGCTTTCCAGAGGCGCCGCAGGAGCGGCGCCGTATAAAGCAAGACGGGCAGGTGAGGCAGCCTGCCCGCTTTGACAGAAATGGAGTGGCTGGGGAAGAAGGATTCGAACCTTCGAATGCCGGAATCAAAATCCGGTGCCTTGACCAACTTGGCGACTCCCCAGCTGTCGCTCGCATCGCCTGGCTGGCGAACGAGGCGCGCATTATACCCAGGATTGCTCAGGAAAAGAAGCGCGAAAGCAATAATTCTCCTGACCTGGTGTCGCCTACCCGCTCGCCAGTGCGCGCAGGGGATGCTCGTCGAGGCCTGCAGCCACCCAGCCACGGAGCTTTGCGGGAATTTTCCGCAGTGCCGCCTGGGCCTGTTCGGCGCTTTCGAATTCAGCGAAAACGCAGGCGCCCGAGCCGCTCATGCGCGCCGGGGCGAAGGCCGACAGGCAGGCGAGGTGCTCGGCAACGACCGGGAAGCGGGCCGCCACGACGGTCTGCAGGTCATTGCCGCCGAACCCCGGGTGCCATTGCTCGGCGCGGATCGGCAAGGAATCGCGTTTCAGCTCCGGGGCGCCAAAGATGGCTGCCGTGGCCACCGCCAGTGGCGGCTCGAGGACCAGGTAGCCGCACGCCGGCAGTTCGACGGCCTGCAATGCTTCGCCGACGCCCTCGGCAAACGCGTTGCGCCCGAAAATGAAGAAGGGCACGTCGGCACCCAGCTGCAGGCCGATTTCCTGCAGCTGCCGGCGAGGCAAATCGAGTTTCCAGAGGTGGTTGAGCGCCAGCAGGACGGTGGCCGCATCCGAACTGCCGCCGCCCAGGCCGCCGCCCATCGGCAGGCGCTTGTCGATACTGATGTCGACGCCCTGGCGGCAAGCGCTCGCCGCCTGCAGCAGGCGCGCGGCGCGAAGCGTAAGGTCGCTCTCCGGCGGCACGCCCGGCAGCGGCGTTGCCAGGTGTATGGCGCCGTCGGCGCGCGGGGCGAAGTGCAGGCGGTCGCCGTGGTCGAGGAAACGAAACAGCGTTTGCAGCAGATGGTAGCCATCGGCTCGCTGACCGACGACGTGCAGGAAGAGGTTGAGCTTGGCCGGCGCGGGATAGACGCTTTGCCAATCCCAAATCTGGCGGCTGGCGGTCATCGCGGCGATGGCGTCGATGGCCTGGCCAGGGGCAGCCATTGGTCGATGCGCAGGCGAAGTTCGAGGAGCGTCTCGCGCTCGACGAGGAGACGGCCAGGAAGCGCCTGCGGGTCGTCGCTGTCGTACTCGTAGGCGATTCGCCAGTCTTCGTAGTGCAGGCGCGAAGGGCGGCCCCAGGCGTCGACGGCCATCACCCCGCCCTGCGGGCTGCGCCCGCGTACCCAGTCGGCCAGCTTGTCCAGGGGCAGCGGGTAACCGAGGACAGCCTGCAGCAGTTCGTCGGCACTGGCTGCGCCTTGCGTCCTTCCGTCAGCGCTGGTCAGGCGGGCGCCGGCAGCGTTGCTGACGATTTCGGCCATGCCTTGTCCGAGCGGGGACGAAAGGAGCAGCTCGTCGCCGTCGTCGGCGTGTCGCCAATCGAGCCGGCCGGTGTAGCTTTGCCCTTCCTGGCGCAAAGAGAAGCGGCCGGCGAGCGAGAAGTCCTGCAGCTCGTCGCGCTGGGCAGGCGAGGGCAGGCTGGCAGGCGCGGGCGCGGTGCTGCACGCGGTCAGTGCGAGCAGCGCGAGAAGCAGCATCGCGGAGAGCAGCGAGCGACGAGGGTCGAGCCTGGGTGCGCCCACCGCCGGATAGAGCGAAGTCAGGGTCAGGGCGCGAACCTCTGCAGCACTTCCTTGATCTCCTCGCTATCCGGATGCCGCTTGAGTGCCTCATTCCAGGTGCGCAGCGCCTCGTCCCGGCGCTCGAGCACCCACAGGACTTCCCCGATGTGGGCGGCAATCTCGGCGTCGGGGCGCTGCGCGTAAGCGCGCTCCAGATGGCTCAGCGCGCCATTGAGGTCCCCCTGGCGAAACAGTACCCAGCCCATGCTGTCGAGAATGAAGGGGTCGTTGGGCGCCAGCTTGAGCGCCGTTTCGATCAATTGACGTGCTTCGGCCAGCCGTGTGTTGCGATCGGCGTATGAGTAACCGAGCGCGTTGTAAGCCTGCGCACTGTCCGGTTGCAGGGCGATCAGCCTGCGCAGACGGCTTTCCATGACTTCCAGGCGGCCGAGTCGCTCGGCCAGCAACGCCGACTCGTAGAGCAACTCGGGCTGATCGGTTTGCTCGCTCAGCTCGTGCTCCAGCAAAGCCAGGGCCGCTGCTGTCTGTTTGGCGTCACGCAGCAGTGTCGCTTCGGCGATCAACATCTGCACGCGCACTTGCGGCTCTCTCGCCGCCGCCGCGTGGAGCTGGCTTCTCGCCTCGTCGAGTTTGCCCTGCCGGGCAAGAATGGCAGCGCTGCGGATCTGCGCCGGGAGATAGTGTTCGCCAGGGCCAACATGCTGATAGTAGGCCAGCGCCTGATCGCCACGCCGGCCTTCCTCGGCGATCTGGCCAAGGTAATAGAAAGGCGCGCTCTTGTCCGGGAAGTCAAGCGTTATCAGATGCTTGAGTTGCTCTTCGGCAAGCTTCGTGTCGTCTTCCTGGAGGGCAAGGATAGCCACCGGGAAGACCACGTCCGGGTTGTTCGGGTAGGCCTGCAGCAACTGCTCGAAGATGCGCTTGGCCTCGGCATAGCGCTTTTCGCCAACCAGGGCTCGTGCCAGGTGAAGCTGTGCGTCGCGCGCTTCCGGATTCCTGTCGACAAAGCTCTGCAGCGAAGCGATGCCTTCGGCCGGTGATTGGCGCGTCAGCAACTGCGCTTCCAGCATCGCGCCGATCTGCCAATCCCGACGCAGCGCCATCGCCTGCCGTACCTCGGCCAGCGCGCGTTCGTTTTCACCCGCAGAACTGGCCGCGACGGCGATCGCGTAGTGCGCTTCGGGAAGGTCCGGGAAATGGCTGCCGATCTGGGTGATCAATTGCAGGACGGCCTTGCGATCCGGGCTGCGGGCAAACATCCGATTGAGCGCCAGCAGATTGCCGGGAAGTGCCGGCTGGTCGGCCTCGAGCATGTTGATCAATTGGGGTGCCAGCCCGGCGAGCTGATTGGTCAGCACCAGTACGCCGACGAGGACCTGCTGCGCACGTTTCGAGTCCGGCTCGATCTGCACCCACAGGCGTGCGAGTTCGAGGACGCGATCGAAACGGCGCGCGTAACCGGCTACCTCGATGGCTCTTTCGAGGATTCCGGGGTCGCGCGTGCGCACTGCCAGGTCGGCGTAGGCCTGGCTGGCGAACTCGCTGCGACCGCGCTGCAAGGCGACTTCGGCGAGCAGAACCTGGTAGACGATCTGGCCGGTCAGCTCGCTGTTGTCGGTGGCCTCGGGATGCGGTGCGAGTGCCGGTGGCAAAGCACTCTTCGGCGCACGCTTGCCCGCCTTGTTCTGCTTCGTCGCCTTGTTCTGCTTCGTCGCCTTGTTCTGCTCGGCGGGCGCTGCCTCGTTGGCCGCCTGGGCGGGCATGCCGAGGGCGAGCGACAGCGAGACGCAGAGGAGAGTGCTGATGATCGGTTTCATGGTTTCCTTGCTTGCTGCCAACGGTTGCAGGAGCTGACGGGGGAGATTGCGTCATAATTCCTGCTGCGCATGTTATGGACTTTTCGGGGTAGCAGCAATGCCGGAACTGCCTGAAGTCGAAGTGAGTCGCCAGGGTTTGCTTCCCTATTTGCCCGGGCGACGCCTGGTCGGTGCGGTCGTGCGCACGCCGGCCTTGCGTCACGCGATCCCGCTCGGTCTCGATGCGCGGCTCGCCGGCCTGCGTGTTGACGCCATTCTACGGCGCGGCAAGTATCTGCTGCTCGACTGCGCCAGCAGTCGCGGCGGCGGTTGGCTGCTGATCCACCTCGGCATGTCGGGCAGTCTGCGCCTCGTGCCGCCGGCGACGCCGGCGCAGAAGCACGACCACGTGGACCTGGTTTTCAAGCATACCGTCCTGCGCCTGCGCGACCCACGTCGCTTCGGTGCGCTGCTCTGGCACGAAGGTGTCGACGTCGAAACCCATCCGGCGCTCGCCGTGCTGGGTAGGGAACCGCTGGCCGATGGCTTCTCCGGCGAGTGGCTTTATGCGGCCACGCGCGGGCGGCGGATGCCGGTGAAGCCGCTGCTGATGGACAGCCATCTGGTCGTCGGCATCGGTAACATCTATGCCGCCGAAAGCCTTTTTCGCGCCGGTATTTCACCCCTGCGTCGTGCCGGCAGGATCAGCCTGCAGCGCTACCGGCTGCTGGCGCAGGCGATTCGTGCGACGCTCGTCGCGTCGATCGCCGCCGGCGGCAGCACGGTTCGCGACTACGTGCACAGCGATGGCGGTGCCGGTTGCTTCCAGCTTTCTTGCGCAGTCTATGATCGCCAGGGCGAGCCTTGCCCGGTTTGTGCGACGCCGATACGGGTGCTTCGTCAGGCCGGTCGTTCGACTTTCTACTGTCCGGCGTGCCAGCGTTGACCGCCGGCGCGACCGGCCTTTCGCGGTCACTATGCCATGTCACTGATTGCTCTGCCTTTTGTGATAGAGTCGAGACCTTCTTCCTGAGCTGGAACTGGTCATGACGCTTGCTCAACATCTTGCCGCCTATAGCGAATGGCGTGGCGAGCTCTCCACTGCCCTGGCGAATTTTTCTGGCTGGCTCGTCGAGAACGAGCTTACCGATGCCCAGACTGATCGACGAATTTCGCAACTGCTCGACAAGCTGCGTGAAGATCGCTTGCATGTGGCATTTGTCGCGGAGTTCTCGCGCGGCAAGTCGGAACTGATCAACGCCATTTTTTTTGCCGATTACGGTAACCGAATTCTGCCTTCGACCGCAGGTCGCACGACGATGTGTCCGACCGAACTGATGTTCGACGCCAGCAAGGCGCCGTCGATCGAGTTGTTGCCGATCGAGTGTCGTGAGTCGAACACCAGTATCAGCGAGTACAAGCGCTTTCCCGACGAATGGACCGTTCTCCCGCTTGATACCGCTTCGGCGGGTTCGATGCAGGAGGCGCTTCGGCACGTCGGCGAAGTCATCCGGGTCGACCGCAAGGTCGCGGAAGGTCTCGGTTTCACGATCGTAGACGGCGATACGGCCGTTTTCCGCGTCGATCACGACGGCAGCGTCGAGATTCCCCGCTGGCGGCACGCCATCATCAATTTCCCGCACCCCCTGTTGCAGCAAGGGCTGGTGATTCTCGATACGCCGGGCCTCAATGCGATCGGTACCGAGCCGGAACTGACCTTGTCGCTGCTTCCCAACGCGCATGCCGTGCTCTTCATCCTGGCCGCCGACACTGGCGTCACGCAGTCCGATCTGACCGTCTGGCGAGACCACATTGGCAGCGCGGGTCGGCGCAAGAAAGGCCGTATCGTCGTTCTCAACAAGATCGACAGCCTGTGGGACGAACTCAAGTCCGTGCAGGAGATCGACGCTGAAGTGGCCCGGCAGGTCGACAGCTGCGCGTGGACACTGGACCTGCCGGAAAGCCAGATCTTTCCCGTTTCGGCGCAGAAGGCGCTGCTCGCCAAGATCAACGACGATCAGCCACTGCTCGCGCGCAGTCGGCTGCTAGAGCTCGAGCGCGCACTTACCGACGAGCTGATCCCGGCCAAGCAGGAAATCGTTCGCGACAACACCGACAGCGAGTTCTCCGACTGCTACTTGCGCACGCGCAGCCTGCTCGACTCGCGCCTGCTCGGCTTGCGCGAGCAACTCGTCGAGCTCACCGAACTGCGCGGCAAGAACAAGGGTGTTGTCGAATACATGATGGGCAAGGTGCGTCTCGAGAAGGAGGAGTTCGAGACGGGCTTGCAGCGCTACTATGCGGTGCGCAGCGTCTTTTCGCAGCTGACCAACAAGCTGTTTGCGCATCTCGGCCTCGACTCCCTGCGCCTGCTGACCAACAGCACGCGTGAAGCGATGGTTGCGGCGACCTTCTCGAAGACGCTATCCACGGCGATGGCGCAGTTTTTCGCCAGTGCGCGTGGCAACCTCCGCAGATCGCACGCCGAGGTCACCGAAATCATGACCATGATGGAGGTCATCTACAAGAAGTTCTCCGTCGAGCACGGCCTGAAGCTGGGTACGCCGATCGCATTTTCGCTGCGGCGCTACGAAAACGAGATCGATCGCCTCGACCAGTGGTGCGACACGCATATCAACACCATGTTCCAGTTATTGACTCACGAAAAGTCGCAGCTCACGCAGCGCTTCTTCGAGGAGGTTACGGTGCAGGTGCGCAAGACTTTCGAGCACGCCAACCGTGATGCGGAGTCATGGCTGAAGGCGATCATGGCGCCGATGGAGATTCAGATTCGCGAGCATCATATCCAGCTGAAGCGCCGCCTGGAGAGCATCAAGCGCATTCACCAGGCGACCGATACGCTGGAAGAGCGTATCGAAGAGCTGGTGCACGTCGAGAACAACCTGCTGTCGCAAATGAAGGTGCTGACGGAAATCGGCAATGGGGTTCGTGACGTCCTGCAGCAAACGGTGAGTATCGAGGAAGTGCGCAGCGCCGCCTGAGGTCGGCCCGCCGACTTGGCCGTTGGTGTTGCATTTTTGATGGTGCTTTCCGCGGACATGACATCAGCGTGAAAGCTGCTGGGTGACTGGATTTCACCTGCGCCATGGCGCCACCCTGGTCGCCAAATCGGGGCAAGAATCCCCCAGCCCCCGTCGTGGGGCCAGGAAGTGCCTACTATTTCACGTCGCGTTTTCTTACACGTCGCGGTCGCCGAGCATTGCTCGATGGCTGGCTGGTGCGGCGGCCAGAAAGGCAAGTGTCTGAATTGCAAGCCGCCGTTTGCGATGGACTGTATGGTGGCACGAGTTTTGCTACTGGTTGCTCAGGAGTGGCGCGAGATCCCTTGCCGTGGTCAAGGGATCTGCGCGAACTCTGGCCGACCAGACCCCTGGTCGCTGCCCCATCCAATTCTTCGTCAAGGAACAGAAATGCAAGGATCCCTGCTGCGTCCGCAGCTTCTCGCTCGCAAGCAACTCGCAATCATCCTGGCCAGCCTGGGAATGCTGACCTCGCTGCCGGCAGCGGCGACCGTCGTCGACGGGCTCAGCGCCCAGGGCATGGCCCAAGTGGGCGTCACTCCGGTGCAAGTTTCGGGGCCAAATACGAGTCTTCCCTATGCGAGTGCCAATGCCACTGCCAGCGACGCCGATTCGAATGCCAGCGGTGATGCCTGGGGTCACGCCAACGGACCCTACCGCGCGAGCGCCGACGGCGTCGGAGTATTTGACAGCACCGGCCACTTCATCCGCTCGTGGAGCATTACCAACGACAGCGGCGTCGCGCAGCACTATGCTTTCAATTTCTTCATCTACTACGGAAGCATGTCTACCGATCCGGGAGCGGGCGGTACGGGCTACGCCGAATACGCGGTCAATATCAATCGCGACGGTTCGAGCACCCCGCTGTTCAGCAGTAGCGCCCGGATCGCAAGCAATGGCGATCTGACGCGGGGTGGGAGCGAACTGGACGGAGCATCGCACTCGGGGACCTCCTATTCCTGGGGTGGCACCTATGTGAACGTTGATCTCGGCATTCTGGGTATTGGCGAGTCCACTAGCGTCGTTTATGATCTGGTCAGTCACGCCTACGGTGATTACACGATTGGCACCGGCTGCAGTGGCAACGGCTACGGCGACGGTTACGGTTACGGCGATGGTTACGGCGATGGTGTCGCTCTCGCTCTCGCAGTTTCCCCCTGTACCTACACCGGTTCGTCGTATTCGTCGCTGGGCGATCCGGACAACCTAAATACCACGCCGCTCCCCGGCCCGCCTGCCATTGAGATTACCGCGGTGCAGGTACCCGAACCTGCCACCCTTGGTTTGCTGGGCATGGGGCTGGCAGCGCTTGGCGTGCGGCGGCGCAGGCAGCGCGGCTAGGCGACCAGATCTTGAAACGCAACGGGCGCCTGGCGCCCGTTGTTTCCATGAGGAGCAGCGGCTGAATGGCGACCATCGTCTTGAACTGGGAGCTCGGAGCTGCCCTGGGGCACGTCGGGCGCTATCTGACAATCGCCCTCCAGCTCAGGGCGCAGGGACATCGGCCGGTACTGGTTCTGCGCGATATTTCACGTGCGGAGGCGGTTCTCGGTCCGCATGCCATCGAGTTCCTGCAGGCGCCAGTGTGGCTCACTCCCGTACAGGGTCTGCCGCCGGACCTCAACTTCACCGAGACGCTTTACCGATTCGGTTTCCTCAAGGCGGACGGGCTGTTGTCCATCGCTCGCGCGTGGCGTTCGCTGTGGACGCTGCTGCAGCCCGACCTGATGTTGTTCGACCACGCCCCGACGGCGCTGCTCGCGGCGCGGGGCTTTGACGTTGCACGCGTGATCGTCGGCAACAGCTTTGCCGTTCCGCCGCGTGTTCGCCCCTTGCCGCGCTACCGCTGGTGGGCCAATGGCGCGGGCGACCATCATCGTCTGGCGGAGACCGAGGAACGCACGACCCGCAACTGTAACGCGGTACTCAAGGAGCTCGGCGCGCCGCTGATCGCGCAGGTCGCGGATCTCTTCGAAGCGGAGGCGACTTACCTCTGTGCGCGACCGAGACTCGATGTCTATGGCGAGCGAGCCGACGCCAACTATGTTGGGCCGGTCAACAGTCTGAGCATGGGCAGCGCACCGGTTTGGCCTGCTGGCGACGCGCCGCCGGTCTTCGCCTATCTCAAATCGGACTACAAGCATCTCGACGCCGTTCTCGGTGCCATCGGCAAGAGCAGGGCGCGCTTCCTGATCTACGCCGCGGGCCTGCCCGAACAATTGCGCAAGCGTCATGAATCCGCGCGTGTCGCCTTCAGTGCCACGCCGCTGCAGATGAGCGAAGTGGTCAAGCAGTGCGCAGCGATCATCTGTCACGCTGGGGGCATGAGCGACATTGCGCTCGACCATGGCAAGCCCTTGCTGCTCCTGCCGACGCAGATGGAGCAGACGATGACCAGCCATCGCGTCGAAGCGCTCGGCGCCGGCGTCCTGCTGGCGCCCGACGGCAATCCGGCCCTGCTTCCGAAACTGCTCAGGCGGCTGCTGGACGACGAGAGCCTCGCGGCGCGCGCGGTTGAGTACGCGGCGCAGTTGTCCAGCATTGATCAGTCGCTTGCCGTCGGCCGGCTGGTCGAGGGCTGCGAGGCCTTACTTTCCGGTGGCGCCAACGCCGACGCGAAGGCGCGCGCTCAATAGGCGAAGCAGGCCGGCGGCACACTTCCCGCCAGCCCATCAAGGCGACGGAAAACCCGTTCAGCGCAGGACGTCGCCGAGCAGGCGGGCGACGCGCTCATCGGCATCGGCGGCGAGGCAGTCGACGACCACCTGCGGGCGCAGCGTGTTCTTGAGCCAGGTGAGCTGCCGCTTGGCCAGCTGGCGGGTCGCGTAGATGCCGCGCTCGCGCAATTCGTGCTGCGGCAGCAGGCCATCCTGCACTTCCCACACCTGCCGGTAGCCGACGCAACGCATCGCCGGCAGCGCAGCGTGCAGCGGGTAGCGTTCGCGCAGCATGGCTACCTCCGCTTCCAGGCCGGCGGCGAGCATGGCGGTAAAGCGCTCGGCGATACACTGGTGCAGGACTGCGCGGTCGGACGGCAGCAGGCCGATGGCCGTGAAGGCGTACGCGGCTGCCTGCGCCTTGCCAGCAGCAAGTAGGGCCGACAGTGGTCGACCGCTCAGGCGGAACACCTCAAGGGCTCGCTGGATGCGTTGCGCATCGGTGCTGTGCAGACGCGCTGCCGTTTCCGGGTCGATCTGCGCCAGCTCGGCGTGCAGCGCCGGCCAGCCGCGCATCGCGGCTTCGCCGTCAATCGCCGCACGTGTCGCCGGATCGGCCTGCGGCAGCTCGGCGAGGCCTTCGAGCAGCGCCTTGAAGTAGAGCATGGTGCCGCCGACGAGCAGAGGCACGTGGCCACGCGCGCTGATTTCGGCCATCACCGCCAGCGCGTCGGCGCGAAAACGCGCCGCCGAATAGGCCTCGGTCGGTGGCAGTACGTCGATCAGGTGATGCGGGAATTCGGCCAGCGTCGCGGCGTCGGGCTTGGCCGTGCCGATGTCCATGTCGCGAAAGACCTGCGCCGAATCGACGCTGATCAGCTCGACGGGAAAACGGCGGGCCAGCGCCATGGCCAGCGCCGTCTTGCCGCTGGCCGTCGGCCCCATGAGCAGGATTGCCGGTGGCAGCGCTGCGTGACTCTCGACGGACACGCTCAGCGGCCGCGCAGGAAGTGGCGGTCGAGGTCGGCCATGCTCAGCTGCGTCCAGGTCGGACGGCCATGGTTGCACTGGTCGCCACGTTCGGTTTCCTCCATCTGGCGGAGCAGCGCATTCATCTCGGCGATGGACAGCAGGCGGCGGGCGCGCACCGCGCCGTGGCAGGCCATGCCGGCGAGGAACTCGTTGCGGCGCGCGGTGAGCAGCTGGCTGACACCGTGCTCGCGTAGCTCGTCGAGCAGCGAGCGCGCCAGGCTTTCCGGGTCGGCGGCCTGTAGCAGTACCGGGACCCGTCGCACGGCGAGTTGGCACGGGCCCATCGGCGCCAGATCGAAGCCGAGCTGCTGCAGCACTTCGGCATACTCCTCGGCAGCGGCGACGTCGACCGCTTCGGCGCTGAAAACGGCTGGGATCAACAGCGCCTGGGTGGCCACTTGCTGATCGGCGAGCGCCTGCTTGAGCTTTTCGTAGAGGATGCGCTCGTGCGCTGCGTGCATGTCGACGACGACCATGCCCTGGCTGTTCTGCGCCAGGATATAGACGCCGTGAAGCTGCGCGAGTGCGTAACCGAGCGGCGGCACGCCGGTCGCTGGCGGGGCCGAGTCGGGCAGTGCGCCGGGCTGGCCGCCATCCGCTGCCTGGACCCCGCCGACGAAGGCGAGGTACGCAGCGGTGCTGCTGGCGGCACCCGGATTGCCGACGCGCAGCGACCCCTGGTACGGCACACGAGAGGCGTACGAGGATTCGTCGCTCGCCGGCGCCGATGGGGCAGTGGGGCCTTGCGGCCAGCGCGTCTGCTCGGCCCCGGGCTCTGGCCGCGCTGCAGCACCGGTCGTGGCCAGGAGCGGACTGGCGAGCAGACGCTGTACGGCGTGAAAGACAAACTGGTGCACGGCGCGCGCATCGCGAAAGCGGACTTCGGTTTTCTGGGGATGCACATTGACGTCGACGGTCGCCGGGTCGATCTCGAGGAATACGCAGTAAGCCGGGTAGCGGCTGCCGTGCAGCTGGTCCTGGTAGGCCTCGCGCAGCGCATGCACGAGCAGCTTGTCGCGTACGAAGCGACCGTTGACGTAGCAGTACTGGGCGTCATTGCGCGCTCGCGAGTAGGCCGGTAGCGCGCAGAAACCGAAGACGCGCAGCGGCCCGGCGAGCGCGTCGAGTGGCCGCGACTCGGCCAGGAAGTCGTCGCCGATGATGGCGCCGACACGAGCGCGGGCGTCGCTCTTCTTCAGGTGCAGGCTGACGCGGCCGTTGTGGGTCAGCGTGAAGGCGACTGCGGGGTGCGCCAGAGCAATGCGCCTGACGGCTTCGGCACAGTGCGCGAACTCGGTCGCGTCGGACTTGAGGAATTTTCGGCGCGCGGGCGTGTTGTAGTAGAGGTCGCGCATTTCGACCACCGTGCCGGCGAGCAGGGCGGCTGGCTCTGGCGTCGCTTCTCGCTCCGCGCCGAGCCGCCAGGCGTGCCCTGGCGCGCCGCTGTCGCCGCGCTCGCCACGCGGGCGACTGGTCAGCGTGACCCGCGCGACGCCGGCGACCGAGGCCAGCGCTTCGCCACGAAAGCCGAGCGTGCCGACACGTTCGAGATCCTCAAGCGAGCCGATCTTCGAGGTCGCGTGGCGGGTGAGGGCGAGCGCCAGTTCGTCGCGCGCGATTCCGCAACCGTCGTCGCTGACGCGGATCAGTTTGACGCCCCCTTCCTCGAGCTGGATCTGGATCGTCGAGCTGCCCGCGTCGAGGGCGTTTTCGAGCAGCTCCTTGAGCACTGAAGCGGGTCGGTCGACGACTTCGCCAGCAGCGATCTGGCTGATCAGCAGATCGGGCAGCAGGTGGATGGTGGTCATGGTGGGCGTAACGGGCGTTGCAGGCATCGGCGGATTATCCCACGCTCGTCAGGAGGGAAGTGAATGGCCCGCTCGCCGCGGCCTGCACGCGGCGAGCGGGCCAACCGGTTGGCTTCTACTTCGGCAGTTTGTCCGGGGCGATAGCGAGCGCCTTGGCGACGCCTGCGCCGTAGGCCGGATCGGCTTTGCAACAGTTGCCGACGTGGCGCAGCCTGATCTCCTCGGGTATGTCGCCCATGGCCCTGGCCGTGTTGTCGAAGAGCAGCTGTTGCTGCTCGGCGTTCATCAGGCGGAACAAGGCCCCAGGCTGCGAGTAATAGTCGCCGTCGTCGCGATGATTCCAGTGCTCGGCCGCCCCTTCGATCGACAGTGGCGGCTCGCGGTAGTCGGGTTGCTCCTGCCATTCGCCGAAGCTGTTCGGCTCGTAGCCCAGGGTGCCGCCCTGGTTGCCATCGACGCGCATGGCACCGTCGCGGTGATAGCTGTGGAACGGGCAGCGTGGAGCGTTCACCGGGATCTGGTGGTGATTGACGCCGAGCCGGTAGCGTTGCGCGTCGCCGTAGGAGAAGAGGCGCGCCTGCAGCATCTTGTCGGGCGAGAAGCTGATGCCGGGAACGACCGCCGCCGGGTTGAAAGCCGATTGCTCGACTTCGGCGAAGAAGTTCTCCGGATTGCGATTCAACTCCATGACCCCGACTTCGAGCAGTGGATAGTCCTTGTGCGGCCAGACCTTGGTCAGGTCGAAAGGATGATAGGGAACGTTTGCCGCGTCTTGCTCGGGCATGATCTGCACAGAGAGCGTCCATTTCGGGAAGTCGCCTTTCTCGATGCTTTCGAAGAGGTCGCGCTGGTGGCTCTCGCGATCCTTGCCGATCATCGCTTCGGCTTCGGCGTCACTGAGGTTCCTGATCCCCTGCTGGCTGTGGAAATGGAACTTGACCCAGTAACGCTGGTTGGCAGCGTTGATGAAGCTGAAGGTGTGCGAACCGAAGCCGTGCATGTGGCGGTAGCTGGCGGGGATGCCGCGATCGCTCATGACAATGGTCACCTGATGCAGGGCTTCGGGCAGCGACGTCCAGAAATCCCAGTTGTTGGTGGCGCTGCGCATGTTCGTGCGCGGATCGCGCTTCACGGCGTGGTTGAGGTCGGGGAACTTGAGAGGGTCGCGCAGAAAGAAGACGGGCGTGTTGTTGCCGACCAGGTCCCAATTGCCTTCCTCGGTGTAGAACTTGACTGCGAAGCCACGGATGTCGCGTTCGGCGTCGGCGGCGCCACGCTCGCCGGCAACGGTCGTGAAGCGTGCGAAGAGCTCGGTCGTCTTGCCTACCGCCGAGAAAATCCTGGCGCGAGTGTATTCGCTGATGTCGTGGGTGACGGTAAAGCGGCCGTAGGCGGCCGAACCCTTGGCATGCATGCGACGCTCAGGGATCACTTCGCGATCAAAATGGGCGAGCTTTTCGAGCAGCCAGATATCCTGCATCAGGACCGGGCCACGCGGGCCGGCGGTCATCGTGTTCTGGTTGTCGACTACCGGCGCACCGGCAGCGGTGGTGAGTTTCTTGATGCTCATCAGTCGGACTCCTTTGGGTTGGTTCAAGCTGGACCGGGCGGCGGCATGTGAGCGTGTACCGGGGCCCGATGAAGCCAGTCTAGGATCTGGCGAACCATTGGGCCAATTGATTGTGGGTATATTCGCGATTGTTAATGGCTATGGATAGGCCGCAGCCAGCGGCGGCCATCGGGAGCCGGGATCGTTGCCGGGCGGCCGCTGATCGCCGTCGGGCGACCTTCTCCAGTAGAATGTGCCGCCAGACAACCCCAACCGGATGAAGAGCAAAGCGCATGGAACTCGCGGGAAAACGCATCGTCCTCGGCGTCAGTGGTGGCATTGCTGCCTACAAGGCGGCGGAACTGGTCCGCCTGCTGGTCAAGGACGGCGCCAGCGTGCAGGTGGTGATGAGCGAAGCGGCAACGCATTTCGTGACGCCGGTCACTTTCCAGGCGCTCTCCGGTCAGTCGGTGTTCACCGACCAATGGGATCCGCGGGTGGCTAACAACATGGCGCACATCGATCTCTCGCGGACCGCCGATGCGCTGCTGGTCGCCCCCGCGTCGGCAGACTTTCTCGCCAAGCTGGCCAACGGGCTGGCCGACGATCTGCTCACCACCCTGGTGCTGGCGCGCGACTGCCCCTTGCTGGTGGCGCCGGCGATGAACCGGCAAATGTGGGAGAACCCGGCCACTGCGCGTAACGTCGCCACTTTGCGTGGCGACGGCGTTTTCATCGTCGGTCCGGGCCGTGGGGATCAGGCCTGTGGCGAAAGCGGCCCCGGGCGAATGCTGGAAGCGGAAGAAATTCGCGACACCCTGGTGGCGTACTTTCAGCCGAAGCTGCTCGCCGGAAAACGCGTATTGCTCACCGCCGGGCCGACTTTTGAAGCGATTGATCCGGTGCGGGGAATCACCAACCTGTCGAGTGGCAAGATGGGCTATGCGATCAGCCGCGCGGCATACGAGGCGGGTGCTCAGGTAACGCTGGTCTCCGGGCCCGTGAGCCTGCCTTGCCCGGTCGGTGTCAGGCGCATCGCCGTGACCAGCGCCTTGCAGATGCACGCAACCGTTCACCAGCAGGTTGCTGCGCACGACGTTTTCATCGCCGTTGCTGCGGTCGCCGATTACCGGCCGGCGCAGGTCGCCGAACAGAAAATCAAGAAGCGCCTGCAGGCCTCGCCGCCGTCCATCGAACTGGTCGCCAACCCGGATATCCTCGGCGAAGTCGCTGCGCTACCTGGTCCGCCGCTGTGCGTCGGCTTCGCGGCCGAAAGCGAAAACCTGTCCGAGTACGCGGAAAGCAAGCGGCGCAGCAAGAAGATCCCGCTGATCGTTGGCAACCTCATTCAGGACGGTTTTTCCGGCGACTGCAACACGCTGATTCTGTTTGACGATGACGGTGCGCATCCGCTCCCACCTGCACCCAAGATCGATCTGGCGCGGCAACTCGTGGCCCGCGTCGCGCTGTTGCTGGAGAAAGTCTGATGAACGGGGCTGGAGTGGTGTCGATCGACGTCAAGCTGCTCGACTCGCGCCTGGGCGACAGGCCGCCGCAATACGCCAGCGCCGGTTCAGCCGGACTGGATCTGCGCGCCTGCATCGCCACCGCGATGGAAATCGGGCCGGGCGAAACGGTGCTCATTCCGACCGGAATGGCGATCCACCTTGCCGATCCCGGTCTGGCGGCGATGATCCTGCCGCGCTCGGGTCTTGGCCACAAGCACGGCATCGTCCTCGGCAATCTGGTCGGCTTGATCGATTCCGACTACCAGGGCGAGCTGATGGTATCGACCTGGAATCGCGGCCGCAACGCATTCACCGTGCAACCGCTCGAGCGTCTGGCGCAACTGGTCGTGGTCCCGGTCTTGCGGGTGGCGTTCAACGTCGTAGACGATTTTGCCGCGAGCTCGCGCGGCGACGGCGGTTTTGGCAGTACCGGCCGCTCCTGAACGAGCGGCGCAGCGGTCAGGGCCGCTGGCCCTTTACGACCAGTTGCGCGGCAGCAACCATGAAGGCCAGGAAGCAGACAATCGACCAGTTGGCCATCGACAGGCCAAGAAAGACCCAGTCCTTGCTCGAACAGAAACCCGTCGCCAGGAAGAGGTCGGGCCAGCGCACGCCAAACCAGTTTACGATCTGCTCGATAACGGTTGGCTCGCCGAAACCGCAGGCCAGGCTGCTCTCGGGATTTTGCTGCAGCCAGGTCTGGTAGCTGGCGGTGGCCAGCCCGCCGGCCGCGCTCAGGCCCATCAGTACTCCCCAGATGCGCCACCAGCCGGGCAGCAGCGCGCCGCACAGGGCAAGGCCGGCGATCAGCAGATACAGCAGACGCTGAAAGATGCACAAGGGGCACGGCTGCAGCTGCAGGAGCTCGCCAATCAGCCAGCCGGTGCCGGTCAAGCCAAGGGCAAGCAGCGCCAGTACGCCGAAACAGGCACGCAGCGAGAGGCGCACTGGGCTCTTCGTCAGGCCGGAACGTAGCTGCGCAGGCGCATCGACAGTTCCTGCAACTGGCGGACGCCCGAGTTTTCGGCACGCTCGCACCAGTCCTGCAGGGTCTTGAGCAAATGCTCGCGCGAAGCGTTCGAGCGCTCCCAGATTGCCACCAGCTCCTGGCGCATGGCGTAGAGGGTGTGCAGCGCTCGGCTCTCGCCGCGCAGCAACTCGAGCCGCCCGCGCAATTCCTGCGGGACGTCACCGGCGTGTTCCGCCAGCCAGGGCTTGAGGCCCTTGAAACGACTGCCGTCCTGGCGCTTGCCGATTTCCTCGCGATAGACCTGCTTCAGCGAGTGGGTGTAGCGCGAGAGGACATCGTAGCGGTTGGCGATCACCGCGTGCAGGGTGTCGAGGTCGACCACCGGCCGCAGCGTTCCCAGGCGCGGTCTTGGTGCGACCTTTTTGACCTGTGCCAGGCCCAGCGCCGCAAGGATGCGAATATAGAGCCAGCCGATGTCGAATTCGTACCAGCGATTCGAGAGCTTGGCCGAGGTCGGGAAGGCGTGATGATTGTTGTGCAGCTCCTCGCCGCCGATCAGTATGCCGAGCGGCGAGAGGTTGGTGCTGGCGTCGTCGGTGCTGAAATTCCGGTAGCCCCAGAAATGGCCGAGGCCGTTGATCACGCCGGCTGCCCAGAACGGAATCCAGGCCACTTGCACGGCCCAGATCAGTGGTCCGGCAAGAACGCCGAAGACGGCGATGTCGATGGCCAGCATGACCACCACGCCGAGCTTGTGCCACGGACTGTAGAGGTGATTCTCGATCCAGTCGTTCGGCGTTCCATGACCGTAACGTTGCAGGGTCTCGGTATTTCTGGCCTCCTTGACGTACAGAAAGACGCCCGCCCAGAGGACGCGATGGATGCCGTACACCTGGGGGCTGTGTGGGTCCTCGGCAGTTTCGCACTTGCCGTGGTGCTTGCGATGGATAGCCGCCCATTCCTTGGTCACCATTCCGGTGGTCAGCCAGAGCCAGCAACGGAAGAAATGCGCCACGAGTGGATGCAGTTCGAGCGCACGATGCGCCTGATACCGGTGCAGGAAGATGGTTACCGAGGCGATGGTCACGTGGGTCAAAGCCAGCGTTGCAAGCACGTAGCCCCACCAAGGCCAGTCGACTAATCCAGCGTACATAGATCACCCTCTCAAGATCGAACCTGCAATTCTAAGCCAATAGTGACGCCGCGCCAAACAGCCCGCGAAGGTGCAGCCAGCGCTCTGCGCGCAGTGACGCTGGCCCTGTTTCTCGCGGCCCGCAGGCCTTGCCGGTGCCGATCGTCGACGGGCAGGTTCATCCGCGGCCGACAAGCCGTTATCATTGGCGGATGAAAACACGAATCCTGTTGGTCGAGGACGACGAGCGCCTCGCCGAGCTGACCGCCGAGTACCTGCGCAAGAACGACCTCGAGGTCCTGGTCGAGGGGCACGGCAGCAAGGCCGAGGCCCGCATTCTTGTCGAGCGGCCCGACCTGGTCATTCTCGACGTCATGCTGCCGGGCAAGGACGGCTTCGAGATCTGCCGTGCCGTGCGGGCGCGTTACCAGGGGGTGATCCTGATGCTCACCGCCCGTGACGAAGACTTCGACCAGATCCTCGGCCTGGAACTGGGCGCCGACGATTACATTGCCAAGCCGGTACAGCCCCGTCTCTTGCTGGCCAGGATCAAGGCCCTGTTGCGCCGTTCGCCAAGCAGCGCTGGCGGCACCGGTGAGCGTGCGGAAACGGGCAGACCCGCCGAACTTGCCTTTGGCAGCTTCCACATCAGCCAGGCAACGCGCACCGCCTGTCTGGGCGCGGACTGTATCGACCTGACCACCGCCGAGTTCGATCTGCTTTGGCTGCTTGCCCGTCACGCCGGCAGCGTTCTGTCACGCGACGACTTGCTGCAGGAGCTGCGTGGCATCGGTTTTGACGGCCTCGACCGGTCGATCGATGCACGGATTTCGCGCTTGCGCCGCAAGCTTGGCGACGACTCCGAGAACCCGACCCGGATCAAGACCGTCCGTGGCAAGGGCTATCTGTTCAGCAAGCATGATTGGCAATAGCCGCAAACTGCTGTCGATCCTCGGGCCGTACACGCCGGCGCCCTGGCGCGAGCACTACAGCCTGTCGCGGCTGTTCTTCAACTTCTACCTGCTGGTCATGGGTTCTTTCGTGGCCATCGCCATTTTTGCCGATTTCGTGATTTCGACGGCGGTCAAGGGCATCACCGACGATTACACCAGCCGCTTCATGCACGGCACCATCGTGCTCATCGAAGACGAACTGTTCCGAAAGCCGCGTTCGAAGTGGCCACAGGCGGTCGCCGCTCTCGACCAGAAGTTTGCCTATCGGCTCGATATCGTCGACCGCTGGACCTTGCATCTGCCGCCGAAACAGGCCGAGAAGCTCGACAACGGCGAGCTGGCCATCGACGCCAAGGGTGACGTTCTCTATCATCGACTCAAGCAGACCTCGCAGGTCCTGGTCGTTGGCCCGATCTCGCCCGACCGCAACCCCGAGTACCACCGGGGCATGCCGCTCGATCTGCGCATCAGCCTGCTGACCTGGAGCCTGATCGGAGTCTGCCTGGCGATTGCAGTCTGGCTCTGGGTCCATCCCGTCTGGCGAGACCTCGAAGCCATGCGCCAGACCACTCGCGCGCTGGGGGAGGGGCTGTTCGAGGCGCGCGCGCCAGCGATGCGCAGCAACGCCTTCGGACCACTCGCCGAGACACTCAACGGGATGGCGGAACGCATCCAGCGGCTGATTGCCACGCAGAAGGAGCTGTCGAGCGCCATTTCGCACGAGTTGCGCACGCCCATCGCGCGCATCCGCTTTGCGCTCGAAATGCTGGCCGACTCCGAAGTGCCAGCCGATCGCGAGCGCCTGTGGCGCTTGATGGAAGGCGACCTCGACGAACTCGACGGCCTGATCGACGCCAGTCTGACCTACGCGCGCTTCGGCCGCGAACAACCGGACCTGCAGCTCACCGCCGTCGAGCTGGCGGCATGGCTTGACGAACAGGTCGAGGCCAGCCGCCTGCTCGAAGGCAAGCTAGACCTGCAGGTCGATACCGCGACCCTGCCGTCGATGCTCTACGTCGAGCTCGATCGCCGGACGATGCCGCACGCGATCACCAATCTGCTGCGCAACGCCATGAAATATGCGCAAGGGAAGATCCGCGTCAGCGCGCAGGTCGACGACGAGCAAATCCTGGTGCACGTCGACGACGACGGAATCGGTATCCCGGCCGACGAACGAGAAAGGATCTTCTCGCCGTTCACGCGCCTCGATCGATCGCGCGACCGCTCGACCGGCGGTTACGGTCTCGGGCTGGCGATCGTGCAATTGGTCATGGAACAGCACCACGGCACAGCCAGCGCCGCCGAGTCTCCGCTTGGCGGCGCCCGTTTCACCCTCGCCTGGCCACTGTCACAAAGCGTCACCGAAAGCTGACGCAATGACTGCAGACGAGCCGGCTGCGCGTCACTATCATCGGCCGCTGTTGCTAAATCTGCCGAGAAAGACAAGAAAATGAACGAATTCAAGCTCAGCTGCGAGCAGTTCTTTGCCGCGACGCGCCGACATTTCTTCGCTCGAGAAGCCGCTTGCGCTTGCCCGGGGGGCCCTGAGCAGGAGGACTTTCATTGCGCTGGCTGCGGCGAGGCAGGGCAGCACGCGCCCTTCGCCAACTGAACGTCTTGGCTGAACCGCCCGCCTCTGTACCGATCGCCGAAGGCGTCGGTATTTTCGTCGGGATCGTCGCCTGGGATCTGCTCAGCGCCGGCGAAATGGAACTGCTCAAGGCATTGCTGGTTTCCGCCGGAGGTGCTGCGGTCTGGTATGGCGCGCGCTGCTGGCAGTGCAGTCGCCGCAAGGATCGTTGAAGGCCCGTCGTCGAACGCTTGATGAAGTGGCAGCGCTGGCCCGGTCAAGCACCCGCGTCTCTGTCGCGTCGGCCGGCAAACAAGTCATCCTCGCTGACCGCCCATCGACGACGATGGGCTGTGCATCCCGCAGTATTCAAGCTGCGGGTTTTTTTCGTGCCCGGTTCATGCGCCTTGCTCGCCGGGCTCAATCGGCCGCTGCCGCCGCTGCTGGCAAGCCACCCACCAGTCGCACTTCGCGTTGCGGGAACGGAATCTGGATGCCGTGATCGCGAAATGACCGCCAGATCGCCAGGTTGATCGCTGAGCGGATACTGCCGGTGCCGTTCTGTGGGTCCGAGATCCAGAAATTCAGATCAAGATTGATGCCGCTTTCCGCGAAAGCCATCAACAGCACCTGTGGCGGCGGGTCGGCGAGGACTCTCTGATTTGCCAGCGCGGCATCGTGCATCAGGCGCATGGCAATGTCGAGATCCGTGCCATAGGCGACCTGAACGCTGAGAATGAAGCGCACGCGTGAATCGGTGAACGATTCATTGCGCACGATGTTCGAAACGAGGTACTCGTTGGGGATGATCACTTCGGTTCCGGTCAGCGTGCGCACCACCGTGTAGCGGGAGGTGATCTGGGTCACGACGCCGGTGGTCAGCGGGTCGATGGCCACCACATTGCCGAGGCGTATCGAGCGGTCGAGCAGGATGATGAAGCCGCTGACGTAGTTGCTGGCGATCTTCTGCAGACCCAGGCCGAGACCGACGGCCAGCGCACCGCTGAACACCGACAGGGCGGTGATGTCGATGCCGACGATCGACAGGCTGAGCAACAGGGCGAGTACCGACAGCAGCGCCTTGACCAGTCGGCCAAGAACCACTCTGATGCTGGCGTCGAGGGTTTCCCGAGCCATCAGGCGTGCTTCGATGATCCCGGAAATCCAGAGCGCGACCAGCACGGTCACGCAAATCGTCACCAGGCCGTTGGTCAGCGTCCACAAATCGAGCTTCTGCTTGCCGACGTTGAAGCTTACCTGTTCGAGCATGTCGATCAGTGGTGCCGAAAGTCCGCTGAGATAGAGCGCCAGGCCGATCCAGATGCTGGTGGCGATGAGGCGCTCGGAAGTGGCCAGGAAACTGCTCGGCGCGAAGGCGTGGTGCACGACGTAGATCGCTGCGCGTACCAGCGCCATCGACAGCAGAAGGGGCACCGCCAGATCGAGCAGGCTGACCGGTCCGAGTTCCCAGTGGCGGAAAATCTTGCGCACGATCAGGACCAGCAGCAGCGACAGCAGGGGGAAGGCGATGCGCTTCAGGCTGCCGGTCCCGAATGTTCGCAGCACGCCGTGATCGGCGCTCGAACGCGCGTGTTTCTGCCGCAGCCAGTAGCGCGACAAGCCCCAGGCGACGAGCAGGCAGAGGGCCAGGGCCAGGATTTGCCAGAGGAATCCCGGTTCCTGGATGTCCCGCCAGAGATCCCGAAAAAGCCGCGCAAAAGCAGCCGTGCCGTCGGCAGCCTGTTTTATCGCTTCGCTGGTCGCCTGCTTGGTCGTTTCGTTCATCGCCGCTCCATTGCTGCCGCGTAGAAAGCGTCGGTTCCGTGGCGGTGCGGCAGCAAGCGTAGCTGCTCGCCACAGTCGATGGCAATAGCCTGTTTGGCGAATATTTCCTGCGCCGAGCAGAGGGTAAACTCCGAGTGCTGCTCCAGGAAAGCGCGCACGACGGCCTCGTTCTCCTCCTCGAGCAGGCTGCAGGTTGCGTAGACCAGCCGGCCGCCAGCCTTCACCAGGCTGGCGGCGGCGGACAGAATGGCCGCTTGTCTGGTGCTCAGCTCGGCGATGCTTGCCGCCGTCTGCCGCCACTTCAGGGAGGGGTTGCGGCGCAGGGTGCCGAGGCCGGAACAGGGCGCGTCGACCAGGACGCGATCGAGCTTGCCTGCCAGGCGCCGGATCTTGATGTCGCGCTCGGAATCGATGCGTACCGGATGAACGTTCGACAGCCCGGAACGCGCCAGGCGGGGTTTCAGGCGGGCCAGTCTTTGTTCGGCAACGTCGAAGGCATAGAGCCTTCCCTGCGAGCGCATCAGGGCGCCAAGCAGCAAAGTCTTGCCACCCGCCCCGGCGCAGAAGTCGGCGACCATTTCGCCGCGTCGGGGCTGCACCAGGAACGCGAGCAGCTGGCTTCCTTCGTCCTGTACTTCGATGCTGCCGTCGACGAACAGGGGGTGCTTTGACAGGGCAGGCTTGCCGGCCAGGCGGATGCCGAGCGGTGAATGGCGGCACGCTTCGGCCCTCAGTCCGCCGGCCTGCAGTCGTTCAAGGACCTCCTCGCGTCCGACTTTCAGTGGATTGACGCGCAGGTCCAGAGGCGCGGGCTGGTTCAGCGCGGCGACCAGCGCTTCCATGTCTTCGCCGGCGAACTGTTCGCTGAGCAGCCCATGCAGCCAGTCGGGCAGATCCAGGCGCACAGCCGCCGGCAGCTCGCTGACCTGCACGCCCTTGGCGTGTGCCAGCCAGTGGCTTTCGGCCTCGCTCAGCACGGCGCCAAGCTCGCGCCGGTTCATGCCCTGCAGGCAGGCCAGCGCAGCGAGCAACAAGCGGCGCGAGGTCAGCTCGCCGGCACAGCGCGCTGATAGCGAGCGTTTGCGGCGCAGGACGGTGAACACTGCATCGGCGACGAAGCCACGATCGGCGTGGCCGAGTTCGCGGTGTTGGCGGAAATAGTCGGCAACGACGCGGTCGGCGGCAAGGTCCGAGCGCAACACTTCGGAGAGCAGCTTCTGGCCATGGTGGAAAAGGGCAGGGGTGAAACGGGTCGCGGTAAGTCGGGTCGGGTTGATTCGGGTTTCGGTATGACGCGCGCTCATGGTTCCTCGCTCAATTCGATGGCCGTCGCAGTTTCGACGAAAACGGCGCCCTTATGGTCGGTATGCAGAATTTTCACCGGCAGCAGCGAACGATCGTAGGCCAGCCACACTTCCGTCGGTGAGACGCCAGCTACCCGCAGGTGCAGCGAGCGGAAGTTTCCGGCAGGGGTCTCGACGTCCTCGTCGCCGAGGACTTCGAATCGGTACTGCTCGTATTTCTTGCCCGTGGCCACGGGCATGACCGTGCCGCTGGCCAGGTCGGGGAGCAGTCCCAGCTGGTAATGCAGCGAGAGGAGATCCTGGGCGCCAGCGTCAAGCGCTTGTAGTGGCCGTTGGCCGACGCGCACCTGCATCTGCAGCCAGTCGAATTCGGCCTGCTCGCCCGTTGCGCGACCCTCGCGGCGGGTGGAGAAGCGTTCCGGCACCAGCCCCGCAGCGGTCAGCTTGCCGCGGCTTTCGAGTTCGATGCGCAAGGGCTTGAACAGCGCCACCAGACCCTTGGTTTCGGTCACCGCGGTAATCCGGTAAACGTCGTCGACGACCACCCAATCGTGCGTCGACTCGCCAATCATGAAGCCCTGATCGCCGCGGTCAACGCGATAGCGAATCATCCCGCGCGCCGGCAGCCGCGACGAACTTGGCGCGCCTTCGGCGGTAGTCGAGGGCGTCGCCAGCGCGAGCGGGCCGATCGGCACCGCTGCCGGCCCGGTACTTGGGTTCGCTATCGTCGGCGTGGCGACCGCAGTCGACGAATCGTCTACGTTCAACACGGGTGTGGCCGTCGGTGGTGGAGTGGCGTGCGCTTTGCTGCGCTTCGCCGGTCGCTTTCTCGCCGCCGTCGTCGCGGGTTTCGCTGGCGGCTCGACGGGCGGTTCGATCAGCGGCGCTGGCTTGAGCTCGGCGAGCAGCGGCGGTGGCTCAAGGAAGGGGGGCAAATCGAACTCCGGACCGAAGAGCAACAGGGCATGCGCGCCGAGCGAGGCTGCGACGGCGATGAGCAGGGCGATCGGCATCGGCTGGCCGACTCACCTCGTCGACGTCTGGGGTGCGATCAGTGCGCCGCTGTCAAGCTGTGGCGAGTCGAGGACGACGCGTCCGGCGCACAGACGCAGACGGCCTTCGGAAAACCAGCGTACCGCGAGCGGATAGAGCTGATGCTCCTGCGCCAGGACGCGCGCGGCGAGGGTCTCTTCGCTGTCGCCGTCGAGGACTGGCACGGCGGCCTGGACAATGATCGGGCCGTGATCAAGATCGGGGGTCACGAAATGTACCGTACAGCCGTGAATACGGACGCCTTCGGCCAGCGCTCGGGCGTGCGTGTGCAGGCCCGGAAAGCTCGGCAGCAGCGAGGGATGGATATTGATCAGGCGGCCGTGGTAGTTGCTGACAAAGGCAGCGCCGAGAATGCGCATGAAGCCGGCAAGAACGACCAGGTCGGGGGAAAACGCGTCGATCGCCGTCGCCATGGCGGCGTCGAAGTCGTCGCGCGTAGCGAACTGGCGGTGGTCAACAACGCGGGTAGGTACGCCGCATGCGGCGGCTGTTTCCAGCCCGCCCGCGTCGGAGCGGTTGGCGAGGACGCCAGCGACGCGCACCGGCAGCGTTCCCGCGTCGGCGGCGGCGAGCAGCGACGCCATGTTGCTGCCGCGTCCAGAGATCAGAATGACGACCGATAGCATGCGCAGATCCTAGGCCTGGGCCTCGGTCTTGCGGTGCTGCAGCCAGCCGATGAACAGGGGGATAAGCGAAATGGCGATGATCGCCAGAATTACCAGCGTCAGGTTCTTCTGAATCCACGGCAGATTGCCGAACAGGTAGCCGGCCAGCGTCAGCGAACCGACCCAGCTGATACCGCCGACCAGGTTGAAGAAAGTGAAACGCGCGTAGGTCATGGCGCCAATTCCGGCGACAAATGGAGCGAAGGTGCGAAAGAGCGGCAGGAAACGCGAGATGACCAGAGTCTTGCCGCCGTGCTTCTCGTAGAAGGCGTGCGTCTTGTCGAGCGCCGCCCGGTTGAAGAATCGCGTTTGCTCCCAGTGGAAGACCTTGGGGCCGAGATAGCGGCCAATCTGGTAGTTGAGGGTGTTGCCGAGGATCGCCGCCGCCATCAGGACAGCCATCAGTACGCCAAGGTCCATGCCGCCGACCGCGGCCAGCGCGCCGGCGACGAAAAGCAGCGAATCTCCGGGCAGGAACGGTGTGACGACGAACCCGGTTTCGCTAAAGATGATCACGAAGAGGATGACGTAGATCCACTGCCCGTATTGTTGAACGAGCATCGCCAGGTGCTTGTCGAGGTGCAGGACGATGTCGATGAAGTAAGCGAGGTATTCCATTGGCGGCAGGGGTGGTGGACGGTAAGGCGCGATTCTACCGGAAGCCAGAGCGCATGGCTGTGCAGCTTGCCGCACTTCAGCGTGTCTGGCGGTCGGACGAGGCTCTCTTGCGTTTGCCGCGGCACGCCCCGGCCTGTCGCCGCCCGCACCACTCAGTAGGGGCGCGGCTCGCCCGGCGGCCGGGTCTTGAAACGGCGATGGACCCAGTAGTACTGCTCGGGCATAGTGCGCACGGCGGCTTCGATCCAGGCGTTCATGCGGCGGGTATCGGCCTCGACGTCGGCGCTCGGGAAATCCGCCCACGGTTCGCCGACCTCGACCGCGTAGCCGGCGCCACCGGGCAGGATGCGCGTCACGCAGGGAACGACGGCGGCCCCCGCCAGCCGCGCCAGACGGGACAGGCCGCTGATCGTCGCCGTCTGGACGCCGAAAAAAGGGACAAAAATCGACTCCTTGCTGCCGAAATCCATATCCGGCAGGTAGTAGAGCGGCCGGCCCGACTTCATCGCCCTGACGCTGGCGCGCACGCTATCCTGGCGCGTGAGCAGCAGTTGATCGCCAAAACGCAGCCGGCCACGGTGCAGGAGGCGGTCGAAGACCGGGTCGGATTGCACGGCGTAGATACTCGCGCTGTCGAAGCGCATGGCGATGGCGGCGCCGCCCGCGTCGAGCCCGACAAAGTGCGGCGTCAGCATCAGCACCGGGTGGCCGGCGTCGAGCAGTTGGCGTATCCGCTCCTCGCCTTTGACCTGCAGAAGCGGCGCCAGCCGCTGCGTACTTGCCCACCACAGGAGCGAGCGTTCGAGCATGCTGCGGCCGAGGACCTTGAAGTGCTCCCTGGCCAGGCGTCGTCGCTGTGCATCGTCGAGTTCCGGGAAGCACAGGCGCAGGTTGACCAGCACGATGTGCCGGCGCCGGCCGGCAAGGCCAAACAGCAGCAGGCCAAGTGTCTGGCCGACGAAGGCCAGCGCCGGCAGCGGCAGGAAGTGCAGCAGCCACAGCACGGCGACCAGCAATCGACTCAGCATCGGCGTGCTGCTCGCCAGTCTCTTGCCGGGTGCGGGTGGTCTTGGGCGAAGTGGATCATCAGATGAGCGGTGACGCAGCGGGTCGCCGGTCAGATCGGCAGGAGAACAATGGGAGCAGACCGTGTATTGTACTTTCATTCGCTCCCTGTCTGGCCGTCTGGCGCGCTCATGGCGCCCGCGCACTGGCTTGCCGATGGAATTTGGCCGGACGGACCCGGTCGAAGGTACTTCGTAATGGAGATTCTCATGCCCGCTTCGGCGCGCCGTCGCTTCCTGCTCGCCTCCGCCCCGGTCAGCGGCCCCTCGTTTGCCGATCGCCCCTGCGCCCGTCGGTGCTTCGCCGCCGCGCCGCCGCCGGGGCCTGTGCCCCCGGCGGCCTGAGCCGTGCCCTGGCGGCGGCTGGTCGATTGTCGTGCGGGCGAAGGGCGAGCGCTGTTCTGGTCCTTTGCCGCTTTCTTTCTGCTCCTGGCCGGGTATTACGTGCTGCGTCCCGTGCGCGAGGAGATGGGCGTCCAGATCGGGCCGGACAAACTGCAGTGGGCATTCACGCTGACCCTGGTAGGCATGCTGGTGATCGTGCCGCTTTATGGCTGGGCGGCCGCCCGCTTGCCACGGCGTGCCTTGCTGGCCGCCGTTTTCGGCATCACGGCGCTGCTTCTGACCGGCTTTCGCGCCTGGATAGCCGGCGGCGCCTCGCCCGCGGCAGCGCTTGCCCTCTTCGTCTGGGTAAGCGTTTTCAACCTGGTCGTCGTCTCGCTGTTCTGGACGGCGATGGCCGACAGCTTTACGCACGCGCAGGCGCGGCGCCTGTTCGGCGTGATTGCCGCCGGCGGCAGCAGCGGGGCCTTGGTCGGCCCGGCGATCACTGCCCTGTCGGTGCACGCGGTTGGCGTGCATGGCCTGTTGCTGGTTTCGGCGGCCTTGATGATGCTTTCCCTGCTCTGCATCCTGCGTGTGCTGGACGACCATCTCCAGGCCGAACTGCTGCAGCCGCTCGGCGGCAGGGTTCTGGCCGGCCTGGCGGAGATCGCCTCGTCCCCTTTTCTGGCCATGATTGCGCTGCTGATCGTGTTGCAAAGCGTGCTCGCCACCTTTGTCTATTTCGAGCAGGCGCGTCTGGTCAAGGAGGCCGCCCTGAGTACCGAGGCACGCACGCAGCTCTTCGCGCTCATCGACCTGACGGTGAACCTGATCGCCCTTGGGCTGCAGGCGATGGTCGCCGGTCGTCTGATGCAGCGCTTGGGCGTCGGCATCACGCTGGCGGCGGTACCCGTATTGCTGGTCGTTCCGCTGGCCGCGTTGGCCGCCATTCCGCTGCTGATCACGGTGCTGCTGATCCAGGTGATTTCGCGCGCCGGTGGCCACGGGTTGCTGCGCCCGGCGCGTGAGGCGTTGTTTACGGCGGTCGGGAGGGAATCCCGCTACAAGGCCAAGAACGTCCTCGATACCGTGGTCACCCGGGCTGGCGATGCCTTTGGTGGCTGGTTGCACGCCGCCGCCGGGATGGGCACCTCGGGCGTCGCCCTGGCGGCAATTCCCGCTTCTCTGGCGCTGGCCTGGTTGGGAATTAGACTTGGCACGCGTTGTCAGCAACAGGTGGCGGAAGCGGCGCCCGAAGCGGGTGCGGAGACGGCGCAGCGGGGCGCGTGGTGAGCGCGCAGCGTCGCCCGCGGCAAAACGAAAGGAGACGGTGATGAAAGCCAGGGATCGAGGTTCGGTTGTTTTCGGGCGGCGCGCGGTGCTCAGGGCGATCGCCGCCAGCGGCGCGGCGGTGGTCGGAAGCGCATTCGGTGCGCCATCCGGCACGCCGGAGGGCGGCCTGCTCCGGCGACGCATCCCGTCGTCCGGCGAATTGATCGCCGCCGTCGGGCTGGGTACCTACCAGACCTTCGATGTCGCCGATTCCGCCAGCACGGCCCTGGAACCGGTCTTGGCGCGTTTCGTGGCGCTCGGCGGGCAGCTGGTCGACAGTTCGCCGATGTACGGGCGTTCCGAATCGGTGCTCGGAGAACTGGCGGCGAAGCTCGGCGTGCGCGACCGGCTGTTCCTGGCGACCAAGGTATGGACCAGCGGGCGCGGTGAGGGCATTCGACAAATGGAGGCATCACTCAGCCGCTTGCGTACGCAACAGCTTGATTTGATGCAGGTTCACAATCTGCTCGACTGGCAGGCGCAGCTGCCGACCCTGCGCGAGTGGAAGGAGCAGGGAAGAATTCGCTACCTCGGCGTCACGCACTATCACGAGGGTGCCTACCGCGAGGTTGAAGCGCTGCTGCTCGCCGAAAACCCGGATTTCGTGCAGATCAACTACAGCATGGCCGAACGCGACGCCGAAGAGCGCGTGCTGCCGCTGGCGCAGGATCTGGGGATCGCCGTCATCATCAACCGCCCCTTCGCCAAGGCCTCGCTGTTCTCGCGCGTGCGCGGCAAGCCGCTGCCCGAATGGGCGGCGGAATTCGACTGCGCCAGCTGGGCCCAGTTCTTCCTCAAGTTCATCCTCGCCCAGCCGGCAGTAAGCTGCGTCATCCCGGCGACCAGCAAGGTCAAACACCTGGAAGACAACCTAGCCGCAGCGCGTGGCCGGCTGCCCGATGGCCGACAAAGAGCGAGGATGGCTGAGTACCTCGCGCGGATTTGAACGCCGGCCTTTCTGGCAATCACGGGAAGGGGTCTTGCGTGTGCCGCGACAACAAGGCACCGTGGCCTGAATCCGCGATTGACTGTAGCGGCTTGCGTCAGTGATACTTGTCAATGGTGTCAGTGAGTTTGACTCTTCGCAGGTTCATTCAGGCCGAAAAGCAGAGGACTATCAACATGTACAAGACTGTTCTGGTACCCATCGACATGGCACACCTCGCCGAAGGCAAGGCCAACGTCACTCTTGCCGCAAGCTACGGTGCGCAGGGTTCGAAGATCATTTTGCTCAACGTCGTGGAGGACATTCCGAACTGGGCGGCGGTCGACCTGCCGGCAGGCCTGCTCCACAAATCCGTCGAAGCGACAAAAGCGGAACTGACCGCGATAGCCAAAGCCAGTGGCATGCACATGGATGTCGATGTAAGGACCGGCCATTCCTACGATACGATTCTCGATGTGGCCAAGGAAAGCAATGTCGATTTGATCATCATCGCCTCCCATCGTCCCGGCCTGCAGGATTATTTCCTCGGCTCGACCGCGGCCAAAGTGGTGCGCCACGCCAACTGTTCCGTATTGGTGGTTCGCTAGCAAGCTGACTTCCGGCTTTCGCCCGATTCGTCGGGCGGTCGCGCGGGCTGAGGTAGACCGATACCCGTTGCACCCGCGCCACGCGGCGCTGCGCTAGCTCAACACCCATGGAACGAGCACCGGAAGCAGGAGTGCCGTGACCAGGCCATTGAGCCCCATCGCCAGGGCCGCGAAGGCGCCCATTTGTTCGCTCTCCTGGAAGGCGCGTGCGGTACCGATGCCGTGCGCGGCGATACCCATGGCGAAGCCGCGCACGCCGTCGTCTTCGATATGCAGGGCGCGGAAGACGTAGCGCGCGCCAATCGCGCCGATGATGCCGGTGGTGATCACCAATACGGCGGTCAGCGACGGCAGGCCACCAATGCGTTCGGCGATGCCCATGGCAATCGGGGTGGTCACCGACTTGGGTGCCAGCGACAGCAGCGTCGCCTTGCTGGCGCCGAGCACGCCGCCGATGGCCACGGACGAGAGCGCGGCGCTCAGCGAGCCAACGAGCAGGGCGCCGAGCAACGGGATGGCCAGGCGTTTCAGGCGGGCGAGCTGAGCGTAGAGCGGAATGGCGAGGGCGACGGTCGCCGGCCCGAGCAGGAAGTGCACGAACTGCGCGCCGTCGAAGTAGGTGCCGTACGGGGTGTCGGTAATCCACAGCAGGCTGACCAGCGTGGCCACCGCCAGTAGAACGGGATTGGCCAGCGGATGGCCATGGCAGCGCCTGCTGACGTAGACCGCGCCCTGATAGGCGAGCAGCGTTAGGGTCAGGCCGAGCAGCGGCGAAGCGGACAGGTAGACCCAGATCTCGTCAAGGCGGGCGTTCATGGCGCGTCACTCTGCAGGTCTCGGCGCCGGGAAAGGACGCGTAGCGTCAGCGCGGTGACCGCGATGGTGATCAACGTGCTGCCGAGCAGGGAGAGTGCCAGCGCCAGCCATTCGTCTGACATGCGCTGGAAGTGCAGCATGACGCCGGTACCGGCAGGGACGAAGAGTAGCGAGAGGTGCTGCAGCAGTCCCTGCGCAGCATTGCGCAGTTCGCCGGAGGGGCCGCCGCGGGCGACGAGAGCGGCAAATAGCAACGCCATGCCGATCACCGGCCCCGGGATCGGCAAGGCCAGTGTTCTGGCAAAGATCTCGCCGATCAGCTGAAAAACGAGGAGCAGGGTGATGGCACCGATCATGCTGGCGGCTCGGGCGTAGAGGTGGCGTGGTCGCCAGTATAGCGGAAGCGCCCGCGCGGGCATCCGCTATGCTCGGGCAGGAGCGGGTAGAAGCGAGGGCGCGCACGGGCGAGCGATCATGCGAACGCGCCGCGCCGGACAATCTACTTGCCTTCGCTCTCGTTCTCCAGCGTCTCCTCCAGGCTCTCGAGATCCTTGCGATTCTGTCGAAAAAAGAGGCGCAGGCCCCAGACTAGGCCTGCGGCGATGACCGCCAGCAGGGCTATGGCTCCCCAGTTGATGCCGACCGCCGACTCCGGATCCATCAGTTTCTCCTTTGGGTGACGAAAACCCGTGGCGTTTAGGTGCGCGCCGCTCCTCCGGGCCTGGAGTCGGCGTTGGCGGACAGCCGGGCGGCCCCTACCGCGGCATCATCGTCGGAATGCCGGCAAGCGGACCCCGGGAATCCGGGCGCGAATACTGCTTTGACCTTGATATGGCAAACGGCAGTAAAATCAATTATGCTGGTCTTTCCAAAACACGAATAAATACGGAGTTCGACGTATGACTAATAAAGGGCAACTTTTACAAGACCCGTTTCTCAACACATTGCGGCGTGAACGAGTTCCCGTTTCGATTTACCTGGTCAATGGTATCAAACTGCAGGGTCAGGTTGAATCCTTTGATCAGTACGTCGTCCTGCTCAAGAACACGGTCACGCAGATGGTCTACAAGCATGCCATTTCGACGGTCGTGCCGTCGCGTCCGATCACCATCCAGCAGGATGCCAACGGCGAGGGCTGATCGATTACCGTCCGGCTGCTGCGGCGCGAGTTTGCGCGCCAATTTCCCTCTTCCGACCTTCTGACCCGCTCCGATCTCTTCACGGCGGAGCCAATTCTCCCGGAATATCTGCATGCATGAGCGTCCCTCAGTCGAGGAAAGGGCGGTCATCGTCCAGCTCGACTTCGGCCACGACGACCTCGCCGAGCAACTTGAAGAAGTCCGTTTGCTGGCGCTTTCTGCCGGTGCGTCGATTTGCGCGGTGGTCCATGGTCGTCGCCACAGCCCGGACGCGGCGACTTACGCCGGCAAGGGAAAGGTCGGGGAGGTGGCCGCCGAGGTGCTCGCGCACGAGGCCGACCTGGTGATCTTCAATCACGAACTGAGCGCTGGCCAGGAACGCAATCTCGAGCAGGCGCTGCAGTGTCGCGTCATCGATCGGACCAGTCTGATTCTTGACATCTTCGCGCAGCGGGCAAAGAGCGCCGAAGGTAAGTTGCAGGTCGAACTGGCGCAGCTCGAACATCTGTCCACGCGGCTGGTTCGTGGCTGGACACACCTGGAGCGGCAGAAAGGGGGTATTGGTCTGCGCGGTCCGGGGGAGACGCAGCTGGAAACCGACCGTCGCTTGCTCGGTATTCGGGTCAAGTCGCTCAAGGAGCGCTTGGTCAAGCTCGAGCGTCAGCGTGGCGTTCAGCGCAAGGCGCGTGGACGGGGCGAATTGCTCAACGTGTCGCTGGTTGGCTATACCAACGCCGGCAAATCGACCCTCTTCAATGCGCTGACCCATGCCGGCGTTCTTGCGGCCGACCGGCTTTTCGCGACGCTGGATACGACCACGCGCAAGCTGTGGCTGGCCGAGGCCGGGCATATCGTGCTCTCCGATACCGTCGGCTTCATTCGCGACCTGCCGCACTCGCTGGTGGCCGCTTTTCACGCCACGCTGGAAGCGACGGCCGAGGCGGATCTCCTGCTGCATGTGGTTGACTCGGCTAGTCCGGCGCGCGACGAGCAGGTGGGCGATGTCAACAAGGTACTGGCCGAGATCGGCGCGGCCGGGGTTCCGCAACTGATGGTACTCAACAAGCTCGATCTTACCGGCCTGCCGCCGACAGTCGAGCGGGATGAATATGGTACACTCCTGCGGGTTCGCGTCAGCGCCAGACGTGGCGACGGCTTGTCGCTGCTGCGCGAGGCGCTGGCCGAGGTGGCTTTGGCCAAGAACCGGAATCTGCGCCAGCAGTCATCCGGTGAGGCTGACTTACAGGATATCGATATGGTTTTTGATTCAGATGGTTCGGCATGATTTCAATCCCTGGAGTGCGTATGTCGTTGAATGATCCGCAGTGGGGAAATCGCGGCAACGATAACAACGATGGCGGTGGTGGACGGCGTCCCAATCAGGGGCCGCCGGACCTCGATCAGTTGTGGCGCGACCTCAATCGTCGTTTGTCGGGAATTTTCGACAAGAAGCGGGGCGGCGGCGACCGCGGTGGCGACGGTGATGGCGGCGATCGCCCACCGGTCCAGTTCAGTCCAAAATTCCTCGGTGGCGGCATCGGTATGCTGCTCGTCCTGGTGCTCATCGTCTGGTTGGCGAGCGGCTTCTACATCGTCGACGCCGGGCAACGTGGTCTCGTGCTCCAGTTCGGTCGCTACAAGGAAAGCTCTGATCCGGGTCTGAGGTGGCGTCTGCCGTACCCGATCCAGTCGCATGAGCTGGTCAACCTTTCCGGCGTGCGCACGCTCGAAGTCGGTTATCGCGGCACCGAGAGGAACAAGGTTCTGAAAGAGGCGCTGATGCTCACGGATGATGAAAACATCATCAATATTCAGTTTGCCGTGCAATACATACTCAAGGACCCCTTTGACTACGTCTTTGCCAACAGAAATCCGGACGAGGCGGTGATGCAGGTGGCTGAGACGGCCATTCGCCAGATCGTCGGCAAGAACAAGATGGACTTTGTTCTCTACGAAGGTCGCGAACAGGTGGCGGTCACGGCCTCGCAGCTGATGCAGGAGATCCTTGATCGCTACAAGACCGGGATTCTCATTTCGAAGGTCACCATGCAGAACGCGCAGCCGCCAGAGCAGGTTCAGGCGGCGTTCGATGACGCGGTCAAGGCTTCGCAGGATCGCGCTCGGCAGAAGAATGAGGGCCAGGCCTACGCCAATGATGTGATTCCGCGAGCGCGCGGAACGGCGGCACGCCTGTTCGAGGAGTCCGAAGGTTACAAGCAGCGCGTCATCGCCAGGGCCGAGGGTGATGCCAGCCGCTTCACACAGATCTACACCGAGTACGCCAAGGCGCCCGAAGTGACCCGCAGCCGCATGTACCTGGACACCATGCAGGAGGTCTATGCGAATACCAGCAAGGTGCTGGTCGATAGCAAGGGGCAGGGCAATCTGCTCTATCTGCCGCTCGACAAGCTGATCCAGGCCGCCGGGGCGGTTGCGGCGTCGCCTGGTGGCGCTGCCAGCAGCCCGGAAACGCCTGCTGCGGTGGCTCGTTCGTCGCCGCCGATATCCAACGAGGTGCCGCCGCAAATGAGCGAAGGCCGTTCGCGCGAAAACCTGCGCCAGCGTGATCGGGAGGCCCGTTGATGAGAGCGAGCGTGAATTTTCTTGCGGCCGTCGTGGTGACTGCACTGGTCGTTCTCGGCGCGACGATCTTCACCGTTGACCAGCGCCAGCACGCCATCGTCTTCCAGCTTGGCGAGGTGCGCGATGTCATCGACGAACCGGGTCTCTATTTCAAGTGGCCGCTGATCCAGAACGTGCGCTATTTCGACAAGCGCATTCTCACCCTGGACGCTGCCGAACCCGAGCGCTTCATCACGTCAGAGAAGACGAACGTCCTGGTTGATTCATTCACCAAGTGGCGGATCATCGACCCAAAGCTTTACTACATCTCGGTGGCCGGTGACGAATCGCGTGCCAAGACACGACTGTCGCAAACGGTCAATGCCGGCCTGCGCGAAGAGTTCGGCAAGCGAACCGTGCATGATGTGGTTTCCGGTGAGCGTGATCAACTGATGGAGTTGATGCGCGAGAAAGCCGATCTCGATGCGCGCAAGATCGGTGTGCAGATTGTCGACGTGCGTGTCAAGCGCGTTGAACTGCCAAGTGACGTCAGCGAATCGGTCTATCGGCGGATGGACGCCGAACGCAAGCGGGTGGCCAATGAGCTGCGTTCGCAGGGTGCTGCAGACGCCGAGAAAATTCGCGCCGACGCCGACAAGCAACGCGAGGTGATCGTTGCCGAAGCGTATCGCGACGCGCAGAAGATGAAGGGTGAGGGCGACGCCAAGGCGGCCGCGACCTATGCCCAGGCGTTTCAGCGGAATCCTGAGTTCTATGCCTTCTATCGCAGTCTGGAGGCCTATCGCAACAGCTTCAACGGCAAGAGCGACGTGATCGTCGTCGAGCCGAGTTCGGATTTCTTCAAGTACATGAAGAGCATCGGCCGAGGCGGCGACAACACCGCCAAATGACCGACAATCTGTTGCTTGCTCTTGCCCTCATGCTGGTGCTTGAAGGACTGGTCCCGTTCGTGGCGCCAAACGCCTGGCGTGAGACATTTCGTCGCCTGATCCGTTGTTCGGACGGGCAAATCCGTTTCGTTGGCCTGACGTCGATGTTGATCGGCCTGGTCCTGTTGATGGTCTTCCGATGAACTGGCTGCTTCCCGAACATATCGCCGACGCGCTGCCGTCCGAAGCCGCGCAGATCGAACGGCTGCGGCGGGCGCTGCTCGACCTTTTCCGCGTCCATGGCTACGAGCTGGTTCTGCCGCCGCTGCTCGAGCATCTCGATTCCCTGCTCACCGGTTCGGGGCAGGATCTGAAGCTGCGCACGTTCAAGCTGGTCGACCAATTGTCGGGCCGCACGCTCGGCGTGCGCGCCGACATGACGCCGCAGGTCGCCCGCATCGACGCCCATTTGCTCAATCGCCAGGGGGTCACCCGGCTTTGCTATTGCGACAGCGTTCTCCACACCCTGCCGGCGTCGCTGGCCGCGAGTCGCGAACCGATACAGCTCGGCGCAGAGGTTTTCGGGTATGCCGGCCTGGCCGCTGATCGCGAAGTGATTCGCTTGATGGCCGATGCCTTGAACGCCGCTGGCGTTCCGGCTGCGCGCATCGACCTCGGTCATGTCGGCGTGTTTCGCGCGCTGGTGGACGCCGCTGGCCTCGATGGAGAACTCGAGGGGGCTCTGCTGCAGTTGCTGCAAGCCAAGGACGTGCCAAGGCTGCGCGAGCGGTGCAGTAGCATGGACGAGCCCTGGCGCTCGGCACTGCTCGCCTTGCCCGAACTTTACGGCGACGTCACGACGCTTGCCGTTGCTGCTCGCGCCTTGCCGGCCCTGCCACCAATCACGACGGCTCTCAACGCCTTGCGCGAACTGCAGGCGGCGCTGCCGGACCTGCCCCTGTCGTTCGACCTGGCCGATTTGCGTGGCTATCGTTATCACAATGGCGTTGTCTTCGCCGCCTATCACGCAGCCTTCCCGAGTGCTGTCGCGCTCGGCGGCCGTTATGACGGCGTCGGCAAGAGCTTTGGTCGAGAACGGCCAGCGACCGGTTTTTCGCTCGACCTGCGCGAGCTGGCACGGCTGACGAGCGCGCGCGGCGAGCCGGAGGGGGCAGTGTTGGCACCTTACGTGGCCGACTGCAGCGCCCTGGCCGAAGCGATCGCGGCTTTGCGGGCGCAGGGTGAGGTCGTCGTCGAACTGCTGCCCGACGAACAGGGCGGCGCCGGACCGTTGTGCGACCGGCAACTGGTCGACGCCGACGGGCAATGGGTAATCAGGGCAATCAACAGGGACGGATAACAAGCATGGCCAAGAACGTCGTAGTCGTGGGCACGCAATGGGGCGACGAAGGCAAGGGCAAGATCGTCGACTGGCTGACTGATCGCGCCAAGGGGGTCGTTCGCTTCCAGGGAGGGCATAACGCTGGCCACACCCTGGTTGTCGGCGAGAAGGTATTCAAGCTCAACCTGGTACCCTCGGGAATCGTTCGCGAAGGCGTCGACTGCTTCATTGGCAACGGAGTGGTGCTCGACATTCACCACCTGATCAGCGAGATGGAAGTGCTCGAGTCGGGAAATATCGACGTGCGCTCGCGCCTGAAGATCAGTCCCGGTTGCCCGATCATCCTCGGCTACCATTCGGCACTCGATCATGCTCGCGAGGCAGCCAAGTGTGCGGATCTGAAAATCGGCACCACCGGCAAGGGTATTGGCCCGGCCTATGAAGACAAGGTGGCACGCCGCGCGCTGCGCGTTTACGACCTGTTCTATCCGGCACGCTTCGCCGAGCGCTTGCGCGAGAACCTGGACTACCACAATTTCGTCCTGACCCACTATCTGGGCGCCCAGGCCGTCGATTTCGACGCTGTTCTGGCGCAGGCAATGGCTGACGCCGAAGTGATCAAGCCTCTGGTGAGCGACGTCTCGGCGGCGCTGCATGCGCTCAACAAAGCCGGCCACAATCTGCTTTTCGAAGGTGCCCAGGGTGCCTTGCTCGACATCGATCACGGCACCTACCCCTTCGTGACCTCGTCGAACTGCGTCGCCGGCCAGGCGGCTGCCGGGTCCGGCGTCGGCCCGGGGATGCTGCATTACGTTCTCGGAATTACCAAGGCGTATTGCACACGCGTTGGCGGCGGTCCGTTTCCGAGTGAGCTGGATATCGAGAAAGAAGGGCTGCCGGGCTACCAGATGTCGCAGAAGGGTCGTGAATTCGGCACTGTTACCGGGCGCAAGCGCCGCTGTGGATGGCTCGACGTGGCGGCGCTCAGACGTTCGATCCAGATCAACGGCGTGACCGGGCTGTGCATCACCAAGCTCGACGTCCTCGACGGCTTGTCCGAGCTGAAGATTTGCACCGGTTATCTGCTCGACGGAAAGCCCGTCGACCTGCTGCCGATGGGGGCCGACGACGTTGCGGCGTGCGAGCCGGTGCTCGAGACCTTGCCCGGCTGGTCGGGGTCGACGGTCGGTGCGAATACGATGGCCGCGCTGCCAGCCTCGGCGCGCGCTTACCTGGCGCGCATCGAGGAACTGTGCGAAGTGCCGATCGATATTGTGTCGACCGGTCCGGAGCGCGGCGAGACCGTCGTTCACCGCCACCCGCTAGGCTGATTTCGCCTCCGATCTGAGCTCGGCGCGCGTCGGCGTCGGGGCCCTCCGCAAGCGCTGCAAGGCCCGCCAGGATGGCGTTCAAGCGGCTGCGGGAGGGGCCGGTGGCGCAGCGAGGGCGCTTCGTTCGAAGCGCCTGGCTTTTTCTCGCCGTCGGCTTCGTCAGCGCCGTCTGGACATCGCTTGCGTCCTTGATATCATGCCGCCAGGTTTCGCTACCGCAGGAGGCAGGCATGGGAATTCTCGACTGGTTCATGAACCGGCCGGCGCAATTCGATACCGATCGAGTATCGGAGGCAATGATTCGCGGGGCTACGGAGAAAGCGATCACGCTGACCAACCCGCGCCTGAGCGTACTGCCCTCCTGCCATGCGCGCCTGGCGCCAGCGGTCGACACGACGATCAGGTATCTCCGGGCGATGGTCGAGGAACTGCCCGGTGCCACGCTTGTGTCGTCGGCCACCTGGTCTTCCGATCGCGCCTTGCGGGCGTTTTTTGTCGCGCCGTCGGATATCCCGACGGTTCTCGGGCGTTCGGAAAACCTGCGCACGCTGTTTGACAAGTATCCCGCCCTCGACGAGGCCTGCGTCCTTCTGGGCATGAGCTTCAACGAGCAGCGCGTTTTCGGGGTGGCCTTGCACGGCGAAGTCGTCCGCCGTGACGTGGTGCAAACGAGGGTCAGCTTCTCGGACCATCGCGCGCATGTCTGTGCGCAGGACGAGGGCGAACTGCGCCGCCTGATCGGAGTGCAAGCCTTCGAGTATCTGCTCGCGCAGGCCTTGTCGGAGATCGGCGAGGACAGGGCCGAGCGGCAGGAGTTGGAGGGTAATCGCGCACTGATCCGGGCGCGTCTGCGCCTGCTTCGCAGGCAGGGGCCGGGCCTGGGGTCAATGTTCGGTGGTGCTCCGGGCGAAGTGTCCGAGCAAGCCGAGCTGCAGGCGAAGCTACTGGAAAACGGGCGCCAGCTGGAGGTCGTCGGAGATAGTCAGACGGCGCTCGAAATGGAGCTTGAGTGCCTGAAGGAGGTGCTTGAGCATCCACAGCGCTGCCTGTGCGTGGCGCAGAAGACCTTGCGCCTGAACACGATGAACGTGCTGTGCGACGAAGCGAGCGCGGACCTTGTCGCCGATGTCGCCTTTTCGCTGGCGGAGTTGACGGGTGAGCCGCCGGTGCAGCGAGCGTTCGTGCTGGCGCGCTTCGCGCGCGCAGATCTTCCCTCCCAGACAATCAATTTCGACGCCGCCGCGCGTTATCTCTAGCGCGTGGACGCCGTCGTCGGCAGCGGAAGGCCGCGCAGCCCGCTTCGATTTCTCTGTTCATCGCGCTGGCGACCTGTACAATCGGCCGAGCAGGGATATGCCGTCGCATATCTGCCAAGCAACCAGGAGGATCAGGCATGAATCGAGAGGAACTTCGTGACCAGCTGCTGGCGCCGGTTCTCCAGTGGACCCGCCTGGGGCGGCAGACCAGCCGCCTGATGACGGCGAGTACCGCGGTTATCAGTTATCGCAGTCGTCGCCTGCTGCGCGCGGGCGCGCTCACCCGACGGGCAGACTGGGCCGAGGCGGCCCAGATGGCTCGCGAGAAGGTCGAAGTGCCTCTGGAATCTGCGACCGCGATGGCCGCGGCGATGCTTCCTGTCATGCAACAGTTCTGGACGCACGCCGGGCAGTCGATGCTCGCCTGCACCAGCGACAGCCTGTCGCTGGCCTGCAGTCGCAATTCCGAACAGTTCCGCGAGCGGCAGGCGGAACTGGGCACGACCTTGATCAATGTCACGGTCGGCTGGTTTCGGCTGCTTGGCAGCGTTGCCGACGTGGCGAGCCAGGGCGTGGCGCCGGTGCTTCGGCAGGTGCAGGCGAACGCGGCGAGGCTCGAAAAGCGCTGAATTGTCGATCGCCGCTGGTCTGCCGGGTTTCCCGGCGCGCTCGCCTGTCGTGTCCGCGCCGGGATGCCATCCGCTTGTATCTCGTCCCGACCTGGCCGGGTTGCGCAAAAACCTCTGCTAATCAGCCACTCGCCGAGCCTTGGGAAGGGGCTGGCGTGCTAGAATCACGGGCTTGATCAAGACGATGACATTCCTCCGGAAGTCACGTTGCCAGCGGAAAAAAGATGGAAGCCTTCGCCAAAGAAACCCTGCCCATCAGTCTCGAAGACGAGATGCGTCGATCGTATCTCGACTACGCCATGAGCGTGATTGTCGGGCGTGCCCTGCCCGACGCCCGCGATGGTCTGAAGCCGGTGCATCGCCGTGTGCTGTTCGCCATGCACGAGTTGTCGAACGACTGGAACAAGCCTTACAAGAAGTCGGCACGGATCGTCGGTGACGTCATCGGTAAGTATCATCCGCATGGCGATATCGCGGTTTATGACACCATTGTGCGCATGGCACAGAATTTTTCCTTGCGCTACATGCTCGTCGACGGGCAAGGAAACTTCGGCTCGGTAGACGGCGACAACGCCGCGGCGATGCGCTACACCGAAGTGCGCATGGCGCGAATCGGCCACGAGCTGCTCGCCGATATCGACAAGGAAACGGTCGATTTCGGGCCCAACTACGACGGCTCGGAGCAGGAGCCGCTGGTCATGCCGGCGCGCATTCCGAATCTGCTGATCAACGGTTCCTCGGGTATCGCGGTGGGCATGGCGACGAACATCCCGCCGCACAACCTCGGCGAAGTGGTGGATGCGTGTCTGCTCCTGCTGGCGAACGCAGAGGCGACGATCGACGAACTGATCGCCATCATGCCCGCCCCGGATTTTCCGACGGCCGGCATCATCTACGGCATCGCCGGTGTCTGTGAGGGCTATCGCACCGGGCGCGGGCGGGTGGTGATGCGTGGCCGGACGCACTTCGAGGATCTCGAAAAGGGCAACCGGCAGGCGATCATCATCGACGAACTGCCGTACCAGGTGAACAAGCGGACCTTGCTCGAAAAGATCGGCGAACTCGTCAACGACAAGCGCATCGAGGGTATTTCCGATCTGCGCGACGAGTCCGACAAGTCGGGTATGCGCGTGGTGATCGAACTCAAGCGCGGCGAAGTCGCCGAGGTGGTCCTCAACTGCCTGTACAAGCAGACCCAGCTGCAGGACACCTTTGGCATGAACATGGTGGCGCTGGTCGATGGTCAGCCGCGGCTATTGAACCTCAAGCAGATGCTCGAGTGCTTCCTCTGGCATCGCCGTGAAGTTCTCACCCGGCGTACGGTTTTCGAGTTGCGCAAGGCGCGCGAGCGGGCACACATCCAGGAAGGTCTGGCGGTGGCCCTCGACAATGTCGACGAGATCATCGCCCTGATCAAGGCGTCGCCGACGCCGGCCGATGCCCGCCGAGGCCTGATGGCGCGGCCGTGGAAGTCGCCGACGGTGGCCGAGATGCTCCGCCGCGCCAAGCTCGACGCGACCCGGCCGGACGGAACGGGGCTCGAATTCGGCCTGTCGGAGAGCGGTTACCAGCTTTCGGAGGCGCAGGCGCAGGCGATCCTGGAACTACGTCTGCAACGCCTGACCGGCCTCGAGCGCGACAAGATCGTTGCCGACTTTGGCGAACTGCTGGCGCGTATTGCCGATCTGATGGATATCCTGGCGCGACCCGAGCGTATCACCGAGATGATCGTCGAAGAGCTGACCGGGATCCGCGCCCAGTTTGGTGACAAGCGGCGCTCGGAGATCGTCATCAGCACGCAGGACCTCGGCATTGCCGATTTCATCACCCCGGTGGACATGGTGGTGACGCTCTCGCATACCGGCTACATCAAGTCGCAGCCATTGGCCGACTATCGTGCGCAACGGCGCGGCGGGCGCGGCAAGCAGGCAGCGGCGATGAAGACCGACGATTTTGTCGATCGCCTGTTCGTGGCCAATACTCACGACTCGATTCTCTGCTTCACCAACCGCGGCCGGGTGTATTGGCTGAAGGTCTACGAAGTGCCGCAGGGAACGCGCACCAGCCGGGGCAAGCCGGTGGTCAATGTCTTCCCCTTCGAGGATGGCGAAAAGATCAGTGCCATCCTGCCGATCAAGGAGTTTGCCGACGATCGCTACATTTTCATGGCCACGTCGCAGGGAACGGTGAAGAAGACGCCACTGTCCGATTTCTCCAATCCGCGCAAGAACGGGATCATTGCCGTCGCCCTCGACGACGAGGATTTCCTGATCGGCGCCGAGGTCACCAATGGCAGTCAGGACGTGATTCTTGTCTCCGATGCCGGCAAGGCGGTGTGGTTCGACGAGGAAGACGTGCGGCCGATGGGGCGCACTGCGCGCGGCGTGCGCGGCATGCGGCTGGCGGACAGGCAGCAGGTCCTGTCGCTACTGATCGCCGATAGCGACCAGCAAACGGTTCTCGTGGCGACCGAGAACGGCTTCGGAAAACGCACCGCGCTGGCCGATTTCCGCCATTCGGGACGGGGTACGCAAGGCGTCATCGCCATTTCCGCCAGCGAACGCAACGGCAAGGTGGTTGCCGCTCGCCTGGTCTCCGACGACGACGAAATCATGTTGATCACCACCGGCGGCGTGCTGATCCGCACCCGAGTACGCGAAATCCGTGAACTCGGCAGGGCAACGCAGGGTGTCACCCTGATCGCGCTTGACGCCGGTGAAAAGCTTGCCGGTCTGGAGAAGGTGGTCGAGAGCGAAGATGAGGCCGACGTTGGTGAACTGGACGAGCACAACAGTGCGCCGGGGGAGCAGGACGCCCCCGCTGATCCAGAAGAGGAGTGATACGCATGGACCGCGTGCCTGATCGCCGGTGTCGAGCTCTCGCCCGGCAGTTCGCGTCGGTCGTGCGGCTGCCGCTGGCGCTGGCTGGGCACGCGGCGGCGTGATGAGCGACGACCTGCAGCGCGAACTCGCGCTTGTCCGGCAGCAGATCGATAGCGTCGACGGGCAGTTGCTCGGACTGCTCAATCAGCGTGCGCGCTTTGCCCAGCAGGTTGGCGAGATCAAGGCGCGTCACGGTGAGGCGGGTTTCATTTATCGCCCCGAACGTGAAGCGCAGGTCTTGCATCGCATTCAGGAAGAGAACTCGGGGCCGCTGTCGAACGAGACCGTGACCTGGTTCTTCCGCGAGGTGATGTCCGCCTGCCTGTCGCTCGAGCAGCCCCTGGGAATTGCTTTCCTGGGCCCGCTCGGGACCTTTTCGGAAAGCGCCGCGACCAAGCACTTCGGCCACGCCGCGCGTCTGATGCCGCAGATTTCGATTGATGACGTCTTTCGGGAAGTCGAGGCCAGCCATGCCGATTACGCAGTGGTCCCGATCGAAAACTCAACCGAGGGGGCCATCGGGCGCACGCTCGACCTGTTGTTGACCACGCCGCTGAAGATCTGTGGCGAGGTGGTCTTGCGCATTCATCAGCATTTGCTGTCGAACGAGGCTTCGCTCGGCGAGGTCAAGAAAGTGTATTCCCACGCCCAGTCGCTGGCGCAGTGCCACGAGTGGCTGAATCGCTCGCTGCCGAAGGCGCAGCGCATTTCGGTGGGCAGCAATGCGCAGGCGGCGCAGCTGGCGGCCGCCGAAGCGGGCGCGGCGGCGCTCGCCGGCCAGGCTGCTGCCGAGCGCTACTCTCTGCCGCAGCTGGCGAGTAACGTCGAGGACGAACCGAACAACACGACGCGTTTCGTCGTTCTTGGCCGCCAGGACGCCGGGCCTTCGGGGCGCGACCGGACGTCGCTGATCATGTCGGCGCATAATCAGACCGGCGCGCTGAGCAAGCTGCTCGCGCCGTTCTCCGATGCCGGCGTGTCGATGACCCGGCTCGAGTCGCGGCCGGCACGGCATACCCTGTGGGCCTACGTCTTCTTCGTCGATCTCGAAGGTCACCGTGCCGACGCGGCGGTCAGGACGGCGCTTGCCGAGCTTGCGCGGCGTGCGCCCTACCTGAAGATTCTCGGCTCGTACCCGATGGCCGCCACTTAGGCCGATCGACTTTTCGCGGAACGCAGATGCCACTCGACGAACAATCATTGCCGTACATTCGCTCGATTTCACCGTACCAGCCGGGCAAACCGATAACCCAGCTGGCCCGGGACCTGGGCCTGCCTGTCGACAGGATCGTCAAGCTGGCGTCGAACGAGAATCCGCTCGGTATGAGTCCCAAGGCGCAGGCAGCGGTGGGCGTGGCGATCGCTGGCTTGTCGCGCTACCCGGATGACTTCGCCTTGAAGCAGGCGCTCGCTGAGCGTAGCGGTCTGGGAATGGAGCGCATCGTTCTCGGTAACGGGTCGAATGACGTGCTCGATCTGGTCGCTCGTGTTTTTCTCGCCCCGGGCCGCTCGGCGATCTTCGCTCAGTATGCTTTTGCCGTCTATCCGCTGGCGACGATTTCCACTGGCGGCGAGCCCATTGCCGTCGCGGCCAGCGACTACGGCCATGACCTGGAGGCGATGCTGGCGGCGATCAGGCCCAACACGCGATTGATCTGGATTGCCAACCCGAACAACCCAACCGGCACTTTTCTGCCCTATGCGCAGCTCAAGACGTTTCTGCAAGCGGTGCCGTCGAACATCGTGGTGGTCCTCGACGAAGCCTATAACGAATACCTGCCGCCTGCAGAGCGCGTTGATACAACCGCCTGGCTGGCCAGGCACGGGAACCTGGTAATTACGCGCACTTTCTCGAAGATCTACGGTTTGGCCGGTCTGCGCATCGGCTACGCCCTGTGCTCGGCGGAAATTGCCGACCTGATGAATCGCGTTCGCCAGCCGTTCAATTGCAACAACCTGGCTTTGGCGGCGGCTGTGGCGGCGCTCGATGACCATGAATTCGTCGCCAGGAGCTACGCGCTGAACCGGGCGGGCATGGAGCAGATCATTGCCGGGCTGAAGCGACTCGCTTGTCGCCATATACCGTCACACGGAAATTTCCTGACTTTCTACGTCCCGGAGGCGGCAGCGGTAAACCAGAAGCTGCTCAGCAACGGGGTGATCGTCCGCCCGATTGCGGCTTACGGGATGCCCGACTGGCTGCGCGTCACGATCGGCACCGAGAGCGAAAACAGCCGTTTCCTGGAAGCTTTGGAGGTGTCCTTGTGAGTGATCCCGGCGTGGTTTTCCTGCCATGAGCGACACGGCTCCGTTGGGCAAGGTCGTCGTCTTTGGCGTTGGTCTGATTGGTGGCTCCTTTGCGCTGGCGCTGAAGGCCGCCGGACAGGCCGCCGAGGTGGTCGGTTTCGGGCGGACGCTTGGCTCGCTGACACAGGCGCTGGAACTGGGCATCGTCGATCGGGCCGGGTTCAACGTCGGTCAGGAAGTGTCGAATGCCGACCTGGTGCTCATCGCCACCCCGGTCGGGACGACGCCGGAGGTCATGGCGCGCATCGCGCCATGCCTGGGGTCGCAGACCGTCGTAACCGACGCCGGCAGCACCAAGGAAGACGTGGTCGAGGCCGCGCGCGCCTGTTTTGGCGAGCGCATCGGACAATTCGTCCCGGCGCACCCGATCGCCGGCGCCGAGAATAGTGGCGCACTCGCTGCGCGGCCTGATCTCTATCGTGGAAAGCAGGTGGTGCTGACACCCTTGGCAGAGAGCAGCGAGCTGAGCATTGCGCGCGTACGTTCAGCGTGGGAAGCTTGCGGAGGCGAGATCCGGGAGCTTGCTCCGGCCGAACACGATCGGGTATTCGCGGCCGTCAGCCACCTGCCGCACCTGCTGTCGTTTGCGTTGGTGCACGATCTGGCGCGTCGTGACAACCGCGAGCTTCTCTTCGCTTACGCGGCCAGCGGTTTTCGTGACTTCACGCGCATTGCCGCCAGCCATCCCGAAATGTGGCGCGACATCTGTCTGGCCAACCAGAAGGCCCTGCTCGAGGAACTCGATCGTTATCGGGAGCAGCTAGACGAGCTGCGCGACGCCCTGCAACGCGGCGACGGCGCCAGCCTCGAGGCCACCTTCGACGTCGCCCGCACGGCGCGGCGCGAGTGGGCGGAGAGCAAAACAAGGACGTGAACGTGGATTTCATCGATCTGCCGCAGCTGCTCGCTGCCCGGGGCACGCTGCGCCTGCCCGGTTCGAAGAGCATTTCCAATCGCGTCTTGCTCCTCGCTGCGCTGGCCAGCGGCGACACCGAGCTTCGCGACCTGCTGCAGTCGGACGATACCGCACGAATGATCGACGCGCTGCGAAAACTTGGCGTCAAGGTAGAGGCGCTGGCCGACAAGGGCTTTCGGGTCAGCGGCGTCGGCGGCGTTTTTCCGCTTCGCCAGGCCGATCTTTTTCTTGGCAACGCGGGAACGGCCTTCCGTTCGTTGACCGCGGTACTCGCTCTGGCTGGCGGCGATTATCGACTCTCGGGCGTTGCGCGCATGCACGAACGACCGATCGCCGACCTCGTCGATGCCTTGCGCCAGCTCGGGGCCGAGATTACTTACGCTGAGCAGGGCGGTTTTCCGCCACTGCTGATCTCGGCACCGACGCCGTGCCCGGTCGATCTGGTGAGAGTGCGCGGTGACGTGTCGAGCCAGTTTCTCAGCGGTTTGCTGATGGCCTTGCCACTGCGCGGCGTGGCGACGACGGTCGAAGTCGTTGGCGAGCTGATTTCCCGACCCTACGTAGATATCACGCTGGCCAGCATGGCGCGCTTTGGCGTCGAGGTGCTGCGCGAGGGCTGGCAGCGCTTCACGGTCGCCGCCGGTAGCGCTTATCGCTCGCCGGGGGTGGTGGAAGTTGAGGGCGATGCCTCGTCAGCGTCATATTTTCTTGCCTTGGGAGCGCTGGGCGGTGGTCCGCTACGCGTCGAGGGCGTTGGTCGCGACTCGCTTCAGGGCGATGTGCGCTTCGCCGATGCTCTGGCCGGGATGGGGGCTAAAATCACCGTTGGCGATAGCTGGATCGAGGCTGCCGCCGCGGACGACGGCAGGCTTCGGGGTGTAGATCTGGACTGTAATCACATTCCCGACGCGGCCATGACGCTGGCCACCGTCGCGCTGTTCGCCGAAGGGCCGACGATTTTGCGCAACGTCGCCAGCTGGCGGGTCAAGGAAACCGACCGCATCGCGGCCATGGCCTGCGAGTTGCAGAAGCTGGGTGCAAGCGTCGAAACCGGCGACGACTTCATCCGCATCGTGCCGCCGGCCCGAGATCGGGGCCTTCGCCCGGCGGCAATTGATACCTACGACGACCATCGCATGGCGATGTGCTTTTCGCTGGCGGCGCTGGGTACGCCCTTGCGAATCAATGACCCGGCGGCCGTCGGCAAGACTTTCCCGGACTACTTCACGCGTTTCGCCGCAGTCACCCAGCCTGTGCCGGTGGTGGCTATCGATGGCACTTCGGCTTCCGGCAAGGGGACAGTCGCTTCGCGAGTGGCCGCGGCGCTCGGCTGGCATTATCTGGATTCCGGGGCGCTCTATCGCCTTACTGCACTGGCTGCCCGCAGGGCCGCCGTCGGCTGGGACGATGAAGCGGCTGTGGCGGGGATTGCCGCCAATCTCGACGTCGACTTCGCAGGCGGGGTAACCAGGCTCTCCGGTGAAGATGTCGGCGACGCCATACGCAGCGAGGAAATCTCGGGCGGCGCGTCACGGGTCGCGGCGCTGCCTGCCGTACGTGCCGCGCTGCTCTTCCGGCAGCGGGCTTTCCGCCGCCCGCCTGGACTGGTGGCCGACGGGCGCGATATGGGCGCGGTGGTATTCCCCGATTCAATGACCAAGGTCTTCCTCACGGCGAGCGTCGAGATACGCGCCGAGAGGCGCCATAAGCAGTTGATCGAAAAAGGAATCGCTGCTAGTATTGCAGCCCTCTTGCTGGATCTGCGCGAACGTGACGAACGGGATAGCCAACGGTGCGTCGCGCCGATGCAGCAAAGTGCGGATGCTGAATTGCTCGACACGACAAACCTGACCATAGCCACCGCGGTGGCGCAGGTGCTGGACTGGGTCAACAAGGTCTCCGAAAGAGGGTGAAACGGTTTTGCCGTTCGCCAAAGGTGTTGTCAGTTCCACACGTCATTCCGTCGGCACAGTGGCCGTTCCCTCCAGGGTCTGCCAGTGCAGTGTTCGTGCTCACCGCTCTGGTGCGCGATGCGGAGTGCTCGGAACTGGTGATCGTTTTTTAACTCACCCCGCAGCTCTGCGGTTAGGTAACTCAATTCATATGTCAGACAATCCCACCATGGAAGAAAGCTTTGCCGACCTTTTCGAGGAAAGCCTCGGCCGTCAGGAGATGCGCCCCGGCGAGGTCATCACGGCCGAAGTCGTGCGTATTGACCAGAATTTCGTCGTGGTCAATGCCGGTCTCAAGTCGGAAAGCTACATTGACCTCGAAGAATTCCTGAGCGATCAGGGCGAACTGGAAGTCGGCGTTGGTGACTTCGTGCAGGTCGCCATCGAGCAGCTCGAGAACGGTTTTGGCGAAACGCGGCTGTCGCGCGACCGCGCCAAGCGGGTCGCGGCGTGGAACGCGCTTGAACAGGCCTTGAACGACGGTAGCCTGGTGTCCGGTACGATCACCGGCAAGGTCAAGGGTGGCCTGACGGTCATGACCAACGGCGTGCGTGCCTTCCTGCCCGGCTCGCTGGTCGATATGCGTCCAGTCAAGGACACCACCCCGTACGAAGGCAAGACCTACGAATTCAAAGTCATCAAGCTCGACCGCAAGCGCAACAACGTCGTCGTTTCGCGGCGTGCCGTTCTCGAGGCGAGTGTCGGAGAAGAGCGCGATGCACTCCTTGCTGCGCTCAAGGAAGGAAGTATCGTCAAGGGTGTGGTCAAGAACATCACCGACTACGGCGCTTTCGTCGACCTCGGTGGTATCGACGGCCTGCTGCACATTACCGATCTGGCCTGGCGCCGCGTGCGTCACCCCTCCGAAGTTCTCGCCGTGGGCGACGAATTGCAGGCCAAGATTCTCAAGTTCGACCAGGAAAAGAACCGCGTTTCGCTCGGTCTCAAGCAACTGGGCGAAGATCCCTGGGTCGGTATTTCCCGCCGTTACCCGGCCACGACTCGCCTCTTCGGCAAGGTTACCAACCTCACCGATTACGGAGCCTTCGTCGAGATCGAGCAGGGCATCGAAGGGCTGGTCCACGTCTCCGAAATGGACTGGACCAATAAGAACGTTCACCCGTCCAAGGTCGTTCAGCTGGGTGATGAAGTCGAAGTGATGATCCTCGAGATCGATGAAGATCGGCGCCGTATTTCGCTGGGTATGAAGCAGTGTGCTGCCAACCCGTGGGACGATTTCTCGATGAACTACAAGAAGGGTGACCGCGTGCGCGGCGCCATCAAGTCGATCACCGATTTCGGCGTGTTCATTGGTCTGCCCGGTGGCATCGACGGCCTGGTTCACCTCTCCGACCTCTCGTGGTCGCAGCCAGGTGACGAAGCGATTCGCAACTTCAAGAAGGGCGACGAGGTGGACGCGGTGGTGCTGGCGATCGATACCGACAAGGAGCGGATTTCCCTGGGTATCAAGCAGCTCGATGGCGACCCCTACACCAGCTATATCGCCACCCACGAGAAGAACAGCGTTGTCCGCGGAATCGTCAAGTCGGTTGACGCACGGGGCGCGGTGGTGATGCTCGACGGCGACATGGAAGCCTATCTGCGCGCCTCCGAAGTTTCACGCGATCGCATCGACGATCTGACCAAGGTGTACAAGGACGGTGACACCGTCGAAGCGATGATCATCAATGTGGATCGCAAGACGCGTTCGATCAGCTTGTCGATCAAAGCCAAGGATCAGGCCGAGCAGCACGAGGCGATGCAGAAGTTTTCTGCGGACAGCAGTGCCAGTTCGGGTACCACCAACCTTGGCGCCTTGCTGAAGGCCAAGCTCAACAACCCCCAGTAGGGTTAGAGAATGACCAAGTCGGATCTTATCGGTCAATTGGCCGGGCGCTTTCCCCAACTGGTCGCAAAGGACGCTGATTTGTCGGTGAAAACGATTCTCGATGCGATGTCCGAAGCCCTGTCCAGGGGCGATCGCATCGAGATTCGTGGCTTCGGGAGTTTTGCGCTGAATTACCGGCCACCGCGTGTTGGCCGAAACCCAAAGTCCGGTGAGAAAGTTGACGTTCCGGAAAAATGGGTGCCGCATTTCAAGGCCGGGAAGGAATTGCGGGAGCGCGTCGATGGCTCGCTGGAAGTGATCTGAATGGTCAGGCTATGTCGTATTGCGGGCGGCAACGAGTGTTGCCGCCCGTTTCCTATGGGAAGCTGATGATGCGTTGGTTGTTGTGGATCCTGAGATTTGCCCTGTTTCTCTTTCTTCTTGCGTTTGCGCTCAGAAACACGGATCCAGTCGGCGTCCGTTTCTTTCTTGACGCCGCATGGCAAGCGCCTCTGGCGATCGTTCTGTTCGTTTTTTTTGCTGCTGGTGTCGCTTCGGGGATGCTCTTTCTGCTCGCTTCCCTGCTTGGTCGGCGTCGCGAGGTGGCCAGATTGAAGCGCGAGTTGGGCCAGGCCCGGGCTCGCCTCGTCGGCCATCGCGAGAGCCAGATGTGAGTCTGTTCGGGAAGCTGGCACAGGGGGATCTGGCGATCGCCAGGCGCCTCCTGAATCTGATAAGCGGTACGCAGTGCTGCTCGCCGGATGGCGTCGACAGCGCATGCGCGACCTTCACTCCCGGCTTCAGTGGCGGGTGTGCGCCGCCGCTGCGTTCCCCAAATGATTGAGTTCGAGTATTGGCAGCTACTTCTCTTTCCGCTCTTCTTCGGGCTCGGATGGGCCGCGGCGCGTGTTGATATCCGGCACCTGGTCAAGGAGTCGCGTACCCTTCCACGTTCTTATTTCGAGGGCCTCAACTTCCTGCTCAACGAGCAGCCCGATCGTGCGATCGAGGCCTTTGTCGAAGCCGTCAAGGTCGACCCCCAGACCATCGAAATTCACTTTGCGCTGGGTAGCCTGTTTCGTCGCCGCGGCGAGACCGAGCGCGCTATTCGCATGCACCAGAATCTCGTCGAGCGCGACGACCTGCCGCAGGATCTGAAACTGCAGGCGCTGGCCGAACTGGGCCAGGACTATCTGAAAGCCGGGCTGCTCGACGGCGCAGAATCGGTGTTCGAGAAGCTGCGCGACTCGGCGCTGGCTGAGGACGCCAAGCGCAATCTGCTCGAGATTTACCAGCTGGAGAAGGACTGGGAGAAAGCGATCGCGATCGCCTCGGAACTGCCGGATTTTGCGTCGCACAAGGAAGTCGCCGAGTACTACTGCGAGCTGGCGGCTGCCGAGATGATGCGTTCGCGCCCGGATCTGGCGGCAAGCTTTCTGCAGACGGCGCTCGAACGCAACCGCAAGTGCGTCCGAGCCAGTCTTCTCCTGGGCGATCTGCAGTTCCAGCAGGAAGAGTTCGCCGCCGCCATTGCGTCATGGCAGCGCATTGAACAGCAGGATCCTGTCTATCTGGCGCTGGTCGCCAAACGCTTGCTCGACGCCTTTCGCAAGCTGGATCGGCGTGAGGCGGGCCTGCAGCTGTTGCGCGGCTATCTTGATCACTACCCGTCGCTCGACCTGCTCGACGTCGTCTTCCAGCTGGAGCTCGAGAGCGGCGGCCCAGAAGCCGCTTACCGGCTGGTTCGCGATGAGTTGAGGCGCAATCCGACCCTGCTTGGTTTTGACAAGCTCCTCGAGGCGAGGCTGCTTTTTGCGTCGCCCGACATTCGCCCCGACCTGGATCTGGCGAAAGGCATCGTGCATGGCTACACGCGTCGCCTGGCGCGCTATCGGTGCGATAATTGCGGCTTCAAGGCACGTCAGTTCTACTGGCGCTGTCCGGCCTGCGGCGGTTGGGAGACCTACTCGCCGAAGCGCACCGAAGAGTTCGATCTGACACCCTAGGAGTTCTATGTTGCCTGCCACCGTGCTGGCTACCGGGCAAGCCAGTTCGGCGAGCCCAGTTTGTCTTGCCGATAGGGACCGTGATGCCATTTGCTAGCGTGGCGTGCGCACGCTTGCTGATCGTCGGCGATGTGATGCTCGATCGTTACTGGTTTGGTGAGGTCGCTCGCATCTCTCCCGAGGCACCTGTGCCGGTGGTCAAAGTGTCGCGTAGCGAGGAGCGTCCGGGGGGCGCTGCCAACGTTGCCCGCAATGTGGCCGCGCTGGGGGCACGGGTCAGCCTGTTGTCGGTCGTCGGTGACGACGAAGCCGGGCGGCAGCTGCAGCGCCTGCTCGAAGCCAGCGCCATCGACGTCAGCTTGCATGTCGACGCGGCGATCAGCACGACTGTCAAGTTGCGCGTCATTGGCCGCCAGCAGCAGCTCCTGCGTATTGATTTCGAGACCTGGCCGTCACACGAGGTGTTGCGCGCCAAGCTGGTCGAGTTTGAGTCGCGTCTGGCCGATTGCGACGCGGTGATTCTCTCCGACTACGGCAAGGGCGGGCTGGCGCATATTGCCGAGATGATCCGCATGGCACGTGCTGCCGGCAAGAAAGTTCTCGTCGATCCTAAAGGTGACGATTTCTCGAAGTATGCCGGGGCCACCATCGTTACCCCGAATCGTGCCGAATTGCGTGAAGTTGTCGGTCGCTGGCAGGACGATGACGGCCTTGCCCGGAAGGCCGAGGCGCTGCGCAGCGAGCTGGGCCTTGAGGCCTTGCTGGTGACACGCAGCGAGGAGGGTATGTCGCTCTTCCACGCGGCAGGGGCGGTCCACGAGCCGGCAGTGGCGAGGGAGGTCTTCGACGTTTCCGGCGCCGGTGACACGGTCATCGCGACGCTCGCCGTGATGTTGGCGGGAGGGGCTGGCTGGGCGGATGCGGTGCATGCGGCGAATGTCGCCGCCGGCGTGGTCGTGGGCAAACTCGGGACGGCGGTGGTCGGCCGTGACGAGCTTGATGCTGCATTGAAGTGAGGTAGAACCATGTACACCATCGTCACCGGCGCTGCCGGTTTCATCGGCGCCAATCTGGTCAAGGCGCTCAACGAGCGCGGCGTGCGCAGCATTATTGCGGTCGACAATCTCAGCAAGGCCGACAAGTTCAGGAATCTCGTCGATTGCGAGATTGCCGATTACATCGACAAGAACGAGTTCATTGACCGTCTGATTGCCGGCGATTTCGATGGCGATGTCGATGCCATCCTCCACCAGGGCGCGTGTTCCGACACCATGGAGAGCGACGGTCGCTACATGATGGAGAACAACTACCGCTACTCGCTGGCGATTCTCGACTGGTGCCTCGATCAGGAAGTCCAGTTTCTCTACGCCTCGAGTGCGGCGACCTATGGCGGCGGCAGCGTGTTCAGGGAAGAGCGGCAGTATGAGGCGCCGCTGAACGTCTATGGCTATTCGAAGTTCCTTTTCGACCAGATCGTCCGCCAGCGCCTCGCGGCGACCGACGCGTGCAGCTCGCAGGTGGTCGGCTTTCGCTATTTCAACGTCTACGGACCACGCGAAGCGCACAAGGGGCGGATGGCGTCGGTCGCCTTCCATCACTTTCACCAATACCAGCGCGAGGGTCGGGTGAAGCTTTTCGCAGGTTGCGATGGTTACGCCGACGGCGAGCAGCGGCGAGATTTCGTCTACATCGGCGACATCGTGCGCGTGAATCTGCACTTCCTTGATCATCCGGACAGGTCGGGAATCTACAACGTCGGCAGCGGTCGTGCGCAGACTTTCAACGAGCTGGCCGTGGCCAACGTCAATGCCTGCCGGGCGCTGGCTGGACACGACGCGCTGCCGCTCGCCGAGCTGGTCGGGCGAGGCCTGATCGAGTACATCCCGTTTCCGGCGGATCTGCGCGGCAAGTACCAGAACTTTACCGAGGCCGATCTCTCGCTCCTGCACAAGGCCGGCTACAAGCACCGCTTTTCCAGCGTCGAAGAAGCGGTTCCGCAGTACGTCAAATGGCTGGGCGACCGTGTATAAGACGCTCGAGAACAGCGTCGGCGACACCCCTCTGGTGCGCCTGAAGCGTTTGCCGGGCGCCGCTTGCGACGCGCGCGGGAACGTCGTGCTGGCGAAGCTTGAGGGCAACAACCCGGCGGGTTCGGTCAAGGATAGGCCGGCGCTGTCAATGATCGTCCACGCCGAGCAGCGTGGCGATATCAAGCCCGGTGATACGCTGATCGAGGCGACTTCCGGCAATACCGGAATTGCGCTGGCGATGGCGGCTGCCATGCGCGGCTACCGCATGATTCTGGTCATGCCCGAGAACCAGAGCGTCGAACGTCGGCAAACGATGCGCGCTTTTGGTGCCGAACTGGTGTTGACGCCGCGCGATGGGGGCATGGAAGTGGCACGCGACGTGGCCGAAAGCATGCGCAACGAGGGACGCGGAATCATCCTTGACCAGTTCGCCAACCCGGACAACCCGCTCGCCCACTACACGGGGACAGGGCCCGAGATCTGGCGCCAGACGGAAGGTCGAATCAGTCATTTCGTAAGCAGCATGGGGACCACGGGAACGATCATGGGCGTCTCGCGCTTTCTCAAGGAGCAAGACCCGGGCATCTGCATCGTCGGTTGCCAGCCCGAGGATGGTTCGCAGATCCCGGGTATTCGTAAATGGCCGGAAGCTTATCTGCCAAAGATTTTCGACCGCGCTCGCGTCGACCGTATCGAGTCGGTTGCGCAAGGTGATGCTGAGGAGATGACCCGGCGGCTGGCGCGCGAGGAAGGAATTTTCGCGGGCATTTCCTCCGGTGGCGCGCTGGCCGTTGCCTTGCGCCTGGCTGGCGAACTCGAGAACGCGACCATCGTCAGTATCGTCTGCGATCGCGGTGATCGCTACCTGTCGACGGGCGTCTTTCCCGCGTGACGGCGGTAGTCGGCGGTGAACGCAATGGCCGCCTGGTGGCGTGTGTTTGGGTGGCTCGCCGGTCACGGCGTACGCCTCGCTGCGGCGCCGAACCTGCTGAATGCGCTGACTGTGTGAGATGAAACCCGTTCTCGCCTTTGATATCGAAACCATCCCGGACGTCGCAGGTCTGCGGAGGCTGCACGGTCTCGACGCGGCACTGTCCGATGACGAGGTCGCCGAACTGGCTTTCCAGCACCGTCGCGCCACGCACGGCAACGACTTCCTGCCGCTGCATTTGCAGCGGGTGGTGGTGATTTCGTGTGCGCTGCGCGCCGGCAGGGACTTCCGCGTCTGGTCTCTGGCCGAGCCCGAGCAGGGCGAGGGCGAGATCATCCAGCGTTTCTTTGACGGCGTCGAGAAGTTCACGCCGCAGATCGTTTCCTGGAATGGGGGCGGCTTCGACCTGCCGGTGCTCCACTATCGGGGGCTCATCCATGGCGTCATGGCGCCGCGCTACTGGGACCTCGGTGACAGCGATTACGCCGATAGCCGCGACTTCAAGTGGAACAACTACATCAGCCGTTACCACTCGCGCCATCTCGACCTGATGGATCTGCTGGCCCTGTATCAGCCGCGGGCCAGCGTTCGTCTGGATGAACTTGCCAAGCTGATCGGTTTTCCCGGCAAATTGGGCATGGACGGCGGCAAGGTGTGGCAGGCGTGGCTGACGGGTGGAATGTCGGGCGTGCGCGACTACTGCGAGACAGACGTGCTCAATACCTACCTTGTTTCGGTCCGCTTTCGTCTGCTGCGCGGCGAGTTGTCTCGCGCCGAGTACGATGCCGAGATATCTTTCGTGCGCGGCGAACTGGCGAAGATCGGCAAGCCGCACTGGCAGGAGTTCCTCGCCGCCTGGGAGTAGCGGCGGGGACGCGTGGGCAGCACCAGCACCATTCAAGCGGCGGCCGCTGCCCCCTGTTCGTCCTCTTCAGGGGCGACGATATCCCGATACGCGTACCACGTGGAGTGTCCGACCAGCGGCATGGTGATGATCAGGCCGACAAAAAAGGTCGCGAAGCCGATGATGCCAAGGATTCCGATGCACGTTCCCCAAAGCAGCAGCGGGCCCGGGTTGCGACCGCAGGCGACGAGGCTGGCGATGGTCGCGGTGACGGCGTCTGTCTTGCGGTCGAACATCAGGGGTACGGCGATGACGCTGATGGCAAAAACGAACATCGCGAAGAAACCGCCGACGGCAAAGTAGACCAGCGCGAAGTCGAGTTGCTCGAAAGTCAGAACGGTATGCACGACATTGCCGAAGGTCGGAAACCCGCCGGTAAAGAAGAGGGCAAAAACGATGATCGATGCGCGTGCCCAGACGAGCAAGACGATGGCCAGAAGGGCGGCAAAGAGACCGACATTGGGCAGGTTCGGACGCCAGGCGGCGAGCGTCGGTAACAGTCGCGGGGGCATGCCGAATTCGATCTGCCGACTGAGGTCGTAGAGTCCCAGCGTAAGGAACGGGCCGACCAGCAGGAAGCCTGTCGTCAGGCCTGCGAAGAGCGCGTAGGCTTCGGCAAAAACGATCTGCATCAGCCAACCGGCGATAGCGAAGCAACTGCCGTAGAACAGGCTGGCCCGGCCTCCTCGGCGAAGGTCATGCCAGCCGCCACGCATCCAGCCGATGACGGCGCCGGTTTTTACGCTGCGGATGACCGGGAAGCGGCTGGCACGGTTCTCGGTGGCTGGCGGTTCATTTTCGCTCATCGACGGGTCTCCTCTGGCTTGTTCCTGGTTCGTGCTCCCCTGCAGCGATGGCGCTCCGGCTTCTCTGGCCGAATCGCCCCAACATCCTCGGGCTGGCGGCCACTCCTTACAGGATTTCGCGGGAACCGCCCAAGGGGCTGCCGAAGGATTGAATGCTGCGTATACCGTGACGCAATGAACGGTGCGTCGTTTATATAGCACACTGTGCAGCGTTCGTAACCTTTTGCCGAGACCAGCGCCGCAGTGGCCGATCGTCGCGCTGCTGGGGGTCGGCGAGCAGTGGGGCACGCCGTCGCGTGCTTCTCTCCTTGACTCCGGATGGGCCTCGCTTACAATCGGGCCGGTCGGCGTCCTCTCTCGGCGTCGTTCATGGTGCTTTCTCGGTCAGCGAATCGCGTCGCTTGTTCCTCTCATGACGGAGCAACACGATTCGTTCTCGATGCAAAAAGGGTAAAAAAATGGATGCTCTTCTGTTGTTGTTGGGACGCGTTGTCGGCTTTGCTGGCCTGCTGCTGTGCGTCGTCGCTGCTGTCGCGCGTCTGCTCGGCAATTACTGGTTGGCGGGCATCCAGCTGGGGACGCTGATGCAGGCAGGCATTGCCGCGGTCGTCATCGGCTGTTTCCTGCTGCTCGTCGCACAAGGCTGCGCAGACGGTTCCGGGCGCTCGCGCCGGTGATCCTGGCAATCATTTGCGGGGATTGGCGCCGGACGACCGCGCGCATCGCGTAAGACCTGAATCGCCTCGGGCTGACGGTATACTGGCGAGCTACTCAACATCACTGGTATGCCATGTCAAAGCCGAAAAACATCGGTTTCGTTTCGCTGGGTTGTCCGAAAGCTCTCGTCGATTCCGAACAGATTCTCACCAAGCTGCGGGCCGAAGGTTATCTGATCTCGCCTTCGTATGAAGGCGCCGATCTGGTCGTCGTCAATACCTGCGGTTTCATCGACGCCGCCGTCGAGGAGTCGCTCGACGCCATTGGCGAGGCGCTGACCGAGAATGGCAAGGTGATCGTCACCGGTTGCCTGGGGGCCCGGGAAGAGGTGATTCGCAAGGCGCATCCGCAGGTTCTGGCGGTGACCGGTCCGCATGCCGCCGACGAGGTCTTGCAGCATGTGCATGCGCACTTGCCACAGCCGCACGACCCCTTCGTCAGCCTGGTCCCGCCACAGGGCATCAAGCTGACGCCGCAGCATTTCGCCTACCTGAAGATTTCAGAGGGTTGCAATCACAGTTGTACCTTCTGCATCATTCCGTCCATGCGCGGCCCGCTGCTCAGCCGACCGATTGGCGACGTGTTGCAGGAGGCAAGAAATCTTGCAGACGCGGGTGTTCGGGAGTTGCTGGTCATCTCGCAGGACACCAGCGCCTACGGCGTCGATGTCAAGTATCGAACGGGGTTTGCCAGCGGTCGGCCGCTGCGCACCCGACTGCGCGAGCTCTGCGAAGCACTGGGGGAACTCGGGATCTGGGTGCGTTTGCACTACGTTTATCCTTACCCGAGCGTCGACGCGTTGCTGCCGCTGATGGCCGAAGGAAAAATCCTGCCCTATCTCGACGTGCCTTTCCAGCACGCCAGTGCGCGCGTGCTGAAGGCGATGAAACGACCGGCGAGTGCCGAGAACAATCTTGAGCGGCTGCGGGCGTGGCGGGCGGTTTGTCCGGACATCACGGTGCGCAGCACTTTCATTACCGGTTTTCCTGGTGAGAGCGAAGCCGAGTTCGAGGAATTGCTGGCTTTCATCGCCGAGGCTCGCCTGGATCGCGTCGGTTGCTTTGCCTATTCGGCGGTCGACGGCGCGGCGGCCAATGCGCTTCCCGGCGCGGTGGCGGAGGAGGTTCGCGAGGAGCGCAAGCGACGGTTGATGGAACTGCAGGAGGATATCTCGGCCGAGTTGCTGGCAGCGAAGATCGGGCGCGAGATCGAGGTCCTGGTCGACGAGGTCGATGACGACGGAACGATTGCCCGTTCGGCGGCGGACGCGCCGGAAATCGACGGCCTGGTTTTCGTCAACGAGTACTTCGACGCCGAACCCGGCGACTTCCTGCGCGTGCGTGTGGTCGACGCCGACGAGCACGACCTGTACGCCGAGATCGTTGCTCGCGCTGCCTGACAATCTGGCCGTCCGCTCGTCCTGGCGGTCAATGAAAATTGCGACTCGCGGTTGGCAGGCGGCCAAGCAAGGAAGACAGGTCAACAAGCCGTTTGGCCACCAGATGGACGACCTGACCTTCGCGCTGTACCTGCCCGAGAACGCCGAGCAGGCGGGCGCCGAGCAGTTCGTGGCGCTGCTGCTCGACCAGCCGTGAGTGCACGACGATGTTGGCCAGCCCGGTTTCATCTTCCAGGGTGACAAAAACAATGCCGCTGGCGGTGCCTGGCCGTTGCCGGCAGGTGACAATTCCAGCGGCGCGAGCGAGCTGGCGGTCGGGCGCATTCTGCAGCTCGCTGGCGGAAACGAAGCGCTGCGCACTGAGTCGGCTGCGCAGCAGCGTCAGGGGGTGGCGACCGAGGGTGAAGCCGGTTGCGGCGTAGTCGGCAATCAGCTCCTCGGCCTCGGATGGCGTGGCGAGCTCGGTAGCCTCTTCCGGCGGCGGTACGCTGCCCAGCAGGTCGCGCTGCAGCTTGGCGCCGGCGGCCAACCAAGCGGCTTGCCGACGATGGCCGGCAAGGCTGGCCAGGGCGCCGGCGGCGGCGAGCAGTGCGAGATCCTTGTCGGTCAGCTGGGCGCGTGTGGCGAGCTCGGCAACGCTGCGCAGCGGCTGCTGCCGACGGGCTTCGAGCAGACGCGCGGCAGCGGCTTGCGGCAGGCCGGAAATACTGCCCAGACCGAGGCGGACGGCAGGCCTGCCGGCCACCGTTCCCGCCTCGCCGCCGGCGCTTTCGAGTCGCGCTTCCCAGGTGCTGTCATTGACTGTCACCGGCCGCACATCGACGCCATGCCGGCGCGCGTCCTGCAGCAATTGGGAAGGGGAGTAGAAGCCCATCGGCTGGCTGTTGAGCAGTGCGCAGAGAAAGGCCGCCGGATGATGGCGCTTGAGCCAGGCCGAGACGTACACCAGCAAGGCGAACGAGGCGGCGTGTGATTCGGGGAAACCGTATTCGCCGAAACCGCGAATCTGCGCAAAGACACGCTGCGCGAAGGCTTCGTCATGGCCGCGCTGGCGCATACCGGTGATCAGCTTCTCTTCGAAAGGTTCGAGCCCCCCCTTGCGTCGCCAGGCGGCCATCGCCCGCCGCAGTTGATCGGCCTCGCCGGGAGTGAAGCCGCCGGCGACGACCGCCAGTTGCATCACCTGTTCCTGGAAAATCGGCACGCCGCAGGTGCGCCCGAGGACGGCGGCAATTTCCGGACGCATCGGCTCGATGGCTTCCTGGCCGTGCCGGCGACGCAGGTAGGGATGGACCATGTCGCCCTGGATCGGCCCCGGCCTGACCAACGCCACTTCGATGACCAGGTCGTAGAAATTGCGCGGTCTGAGGCGCGGCAACATGGCCATCTGTGCACGCGATTCGATCTGAAAGACGCCGATCGTGTCGGCAGCGCAAAGCATGTCATAGACTGCCGGGTCTTCGGGCGGTACATCCGGCAAGTGAATGCCGACCAGATCCAGCGCCCGGTGGATCGCCGAGAGCATGCCGAGGGCCAGGATGTCGACTTTCAACAGTCCGAGCGTGTCGAGATCGTCCTTGTCCCACTGGATCACCGTACGCTCGGGCATGGTGGCATTCTCTAGCGGCACCAGCTGTGCCAGTGGGCCGCGCGAGATGACGAAGCCACCGACGTGTTGCGAGAGATGGCGGGGAAAACCGCGCAGCGCTTCGGCCAGTGTCAGCCACTTGGCGACGCGCGGCGCCGCCGGGTCGAGGCCGACTGCGCGCAGGCGTTCGGGCAGTTGCTCGCGCTTGTCCCACCACGCCAGCGAGGCGGTCAGTGCGTCGATCTGGGCGCTGCCGAAACCGAGGGCGCGGCCGGCGTCGCGCAAAGCGCCGCGCGTCCGGTAAGTGATCACCGTTGCCGTCAGTGCGGCGCGTTCACGCCCGTAGCGCTGGTAGAGGTACTGAATCACCTCTTCGCGCCGCTGGTGTTCGAAATCGACGTCGATGTCCGGCGGCTCACCGCGTTCCCGCGAAATGAAGCGCTCGAAAAGGAGCCGCGAACGTGCCGGGTCGACTTCGGTGATCCCCAGGCAGTAGCAGACGGCCGAGTTGGCGGCCGAGCCGCGTCCCTGGCAAAGAATGTTCCGGCTGCGGGCAAAATTGACCAGGTCGTAGACGGTCAGGAAATAGGCTTCGTAGGAGAGTTCGCCGATCAGCGCGAGTTCGTGTTCGACGCGCTCGCGCACCGCTGCTGCTTCCCCGCCCGGATAGCGTCGGCGCAGCCCTTTTTCGACTTCGGCGCGCAGGAAAGCCGGCGCCGTCTGCCCGGCAGGTACCACTTCGTCAGGGTATTCGTAGCGCAGTTCGGCCAGCGAGAATTGGCAGCGTGCGGCGATGGTCAGCGTTTCGGCGAGAAGCCCGGGCGGGTAAAGCCGTGCCAGTCGCAGACGGCTGCGCAGGTGGCGCTCGCCATTGGCAAAGAGTGCGTGACCGGCGGCAAAGAGCGTGCTCTTCAGGCGGATCGCGGTCAGCGTATCCTGCAACGGGCGGCGCGCGCGCCGGTGCATGTGCACGTCGCCAGCAGCGACTGCCGGCAGGCCGCTGGCCGTGGCCAGTTCGAGCAGCATGGTCAGGCGTGTCCTGTCATCGGGCCCCGCATGCAGTTCGACGGCCAGCCAGGAGCGGGCCGGGAAGCGGGCTGCCAGCCAACGACCGTCGGCCACACTGGCGCCAGCGCCCGGGATCCACAGCGCCAGGCAGTCGGGCAGGGCGCTGCTGCTGCCGGCAAAATCGCCGGCGCTCTCGAGGTCGCCACGGTAGAGGCGGTATTGGCCCTTGGGTGAGCGTCGCCGCGCCAGGGTGATCAGCGTCGAGAGCCTGCCGTAACCGGCTCGGTTCTGTGCCAGCAGGACCAGCCGGAGACCGGCGCCGGCATCATCGGCAAGATGAAATTCGGCGCCGATGAGCAGCGGCAGGCCATGCGCGCTGGCTGCCCGGTGCGCCCGCACGACACCGGCCAGCGATGCTTCATCGGTGATGGCCAGCGCGCTGTAGCCGAGAGCCTGCGCGTGTTTGACCAGTTCTTCCGGATGCGAGGCACCGCGCAGGAAGGAAAAATTGGAGCAGCAGTGAAGTTCGGCGTAGGCAGGAAGGCAATCAGACATGGCTGGACATGGCACGAAACTGTATAAATAAACAGTATATCGTCTGTCCGGCGTCTTTCCGCAGGCGCTTACTCGCTCTGCTGTCGGAGCGTTATCCGTGCTCGCCAGGCGCGCATGCTTTTGTGGGCAATTTGACGAACGAGCAAGCCAGGCGGCAGGCGCAGCCATTGGTGGCGGAGCGAGCCCAGGCGCGCAGCGGTGCGTCGCGAAATACCCGCTGGCTGATCCGGAATTCGCGGCAGGGTGCAGCGTGGGAAGACCCAGTCAAACAGTCGAATCACTGCTGCCGGCGGGGTCGCCAATGGCAGATCCTCGGGAACCGGCGTTGTCAGCCAGGCGCGACAGTAACGCAGCGCGTACCACAACGGACGCTCGACCCGGTGCTGCACGGCGCGTGCCGCGAGCGCCTGCCAATCGTCGTGCGAATGCACATGGGCGCGAAGCAGTCCGTCGATATCGACCAGGTCGCGCAGATGTGCCTGCAAGTCGGAATCCTGGAACAGATGAACCACCGCATGCAGGATCTGATCGAGCGGGTGCAGGACCAGGAAGCGCTCGCCGGGGAGCGCTTGCAGGTCGGCAAACAGCAGCGTCGTGTCCGGCTTCAGTCGACCGGTCACCGGGGTGATCGTGTGGTGCAGGTCGACTTCGAGCGGATGTCCGGGAACACGCAGCGGCGGCAGTTCGTGGCTCCATTGGCGATAGTAGCGCTCGGTATAGGCGTCGATTTCTTCGAACTCCCAGCCCGCATTGCGCAGCGCCGCCTCGGCCGGGTCGAGGTCGCTGTGAGCGACCATCAGGTCGACGTCGCTGGGCAGGCGGCCGCGTGCCAGGTCAAGCTTCTGCAGCATGTAGGCGGCCCCCTTGAGGACGACCACCGGCAGTTCCGGGGGCAGTGCCTTGGCCAGGGCCGTCAACTCCATGCGCAGCAGGTGTCCGCGATGCGCCGAATAGACCGTCGCCGAGCGCAGGTGGCCGAGGACGCACTCGGGCACCGCCGAGCGAAGTTCGTCGTGCGGCTGGATGCGCTGCGCGAGGACGCCAAGCAGTCGTGCCTGGCGAGCAAGACGAATCGTCTTGTCCCATTCCGGTAGGCCAATACTGAGCACGTGGTGCGGGTCGGCGAGCAACGCCAGCAGCGTATGCACGCAGGGGTCGGCGGGCCCCAGAGCGATCATGTGGCCACCGCATCGCTGGTCGACTCGGCGATCATCGTGCGTATCGCTTCGATGGCTTCGTCAAGCCTGCTGTACTCCAGCGCAAAGGCCGGACAGGCCGCGACGACTTCAGCGACGGCAGCGAAGGAGATCTGGCCGAGAAGGGCGTAGTTGAAGCTGTTGAACGCCACGCGCGCGAACGCTTCTTCGCCAGGCAGGCGTCGGATGTTCAGCGTGGCGCCGTCGCGAAAGCTTGGGAAGAGCAGCAGGCACGGTCGAGCGGGCCGCTGTCGCGCGTCCACGCTGGCCGCCAGCGGGGCCAGATGCGCGACGTCACCTTTGCGCGTTCCCTTGTAGAGAGGGCCAAGAATCGCGTTATCGGCGAAATCACGGATCACGTCGACCGCCCGGTTCTTCAGCGCCACCGGCTTGAGCATCGGCCACAGCTTGCCGGTGCGCGGGCAGAGTACGCCAAACTCGTCGGACAGCATGCGAAACCCGCGCAGCATCATCGCCGCGGTCAGCGTGCTCTTGCCGGCACCTGGCGGCGCGGCCATGATCACCGCGCGATCGCCCAGGGCCAGGGCGCCGGCGTGGAGCAGTACGTGCTGGTTGAAGCGTTGCGCAAAGCACCAGTTCACGCCCCATTCAAAGTGCGGCAGCGCCTGCGCCTTGGGGAAGGGGTCAAAAGGCTGAATGCCGTCGATCAGGAAACGGGATTGCGGTCTGAGGAAGGAACGCAGTCCCTGGCCGCCGCAGACTTCGGTATGGAAATCCGCGAAGGGGGGGGCGTCGGCCACTGCAAACGCGCCATAGACCTGCTGGAAATCACGCACGAAGACGCCGAGGCGTGAGCGAACCCTGACGATTGCGGCGCCGTAGTCGAGCGCCAGAGAGGCCGTTGAAAAACGCTTTTCGAGCAGGGTAAGGGGCAGATCTCTGATGCGGGTGGGCTGTGTGTGCTGCGGTTCCTGCGGTTGCTGGCTGGTCATCCAGCAAGCATGCCCATCTCCTGAAGAGAACGCAACACCTGTTGCATTTCCGGGCTGCCGGGGTCTGCATCGAGCTCTTCGCGAAGCAGTTCGAGCGCACGGCTTTCTGCTATTGCATCACCATTACCCGCTTCAGCAAACACTTCGAAAATGACCGCGGCCGCCGGGGTGAGAATATGGGTATGCCAATTCGCCGTATCGAATACGACGGCACCGTCGCCCAGTTGGCGGTAGAGCAGGCGCGTCATCGACCCGGTTTGGCGATGCAGAAAATCGTCGGGTTGCTCAGCGAATCAGGTTTTGGCCGTCGGCGAACGGTCCGCCCGGGTGGACCGAGTTCCAACATGAAGCGGTAGCCACCGGTTTGCCGTCGACGAATTGCAGATAGTTTCCTGCCGGAGGGTTGTCGTTCGGACCGGCGGGCTGAAAACTCCGTACCCACTGGTCGTGGCTGGTCGCCGGGATCGGGTTCGCTGGAGTTTGAGTGCCCGGCGGGAAACCCCGGGCAACGCACGCGTTCAGGCTGCTGTTCGCGACTTCTGCGCCGGCAGGAAGGACGAAAATTGCAGGTACCGCAGCCGCACTCTTGAGCAAGCGCCGCCGCCGTAGCTTGGTTCGTTCCGATTCGGTCATTGACATGTGCTTTCCTTGAGATCGATTTCTGCTCTGACGCTCGTATGTTAGCTTTCGTGCTCCGGAAGCCTTGCGGACAAAATCACACAGTTGCCAGAGAAGCGGTCTTTCTCCGACCTTGGCATTCAAGCTTCCATCGCTTTAAGGCGCTTGAATAATGTTTAAGCAAATTCTATACCAGGGCTTTGTGGGCGCCCAAATAATCTTTTAAAGCATTGAATTGGAACAAAGGCTCGGTTTCATGGCATGGTTCAGAATGGTCATGTGTAAAAAAAACCGACAGTCGACCCGCCCCCGATGTCGAGGCGGTCGTTTCTTTTCTTGTTTCGGGATGATTTGCGACACGTGTCTTTTCTCCACGCGCCGAGGACGAGCGCTGTTAGAGTTTCAAACGCTCCAGCAACTCGGTTTCCAGCTTGATGCGGCTGGCCGTCATGCCGAGGTCGCCGCCGCTGATCAGAAAGGTGTCCTCAACCCGTTCGCCGAGAGTGGAAATCTTTGCTGTGTGTAGATTAGCACCGTGTGCGGCCAAAGTCATGGCGATTGTGTACAGCAGGCCGGGGCGGTCGGCAGCGCTCACCGATAGCACGTAATGCGCGCCTTTCTCGTCCGGTTCGATGGTCACCAGCGGGTGTATCGGGAAGTGCTTTACCTGGCGCGAGATACGCCCGTTGCCTGGGCCCTCGGGCGGAGCAGGGCGACTCAGCCGTTCTTGCAGTTCGTGCTCGATGTAGCTGATCATCGCGCGATCGCTGCCAAGTTCGCCAAGGTTGAGCAGCATGAAGCTGTCCAGCGCGTAGCCGTGACGGGTGGTGTGGATCTTGGCGTCAACGATGGTGTAACCGGCGCGACCAAAAAAACCAACTAGGCGCGCGAAAAGATCGGGTTGGTCCTGCGCGTAGATCATCACCTCCAGGCCTTCACCCTGCGGGTTGATGCGCGCTTTGACGACCGCTTGTTCGACCACCGGCCGATAGTGCAGGGCGCGCGTATGCCAGGCCACCTCTTCCGCGGAGTGGCGCAGGAAGTACACGGTGTCGAGCTGTTTCCACAGGCGTTCGTGTACCGCGTCGGGAAGTGCAAAATAGCGCAGCAGGCGCAACGCCTCTTGCTGGCGTTCCTCGATCAGGCCCTGCCTGACGGGCGCTTCACCGCCGGCCAGCAGCGCTCGGCAGGTGCCCCTGAACAGTTGTTCAAGGAGTTGGCCCTTCCAGCTGTTCCAGACCTTCGGGCTGGTGCCGCGAATGTCGGCGACCGTGAATAGGTAGAGCGCAGTGAGGTGGCGCGGGTCCTTTACCGTCGCCGCGAATACGCCGATGATTTCGGGGTCACCGATGTCCTGCTTTTGGGCGACGGTGGACATCAGCAGATGCTGCTCTACCAGCCACACGATGAGTTCACTGTCGGCTGCAGCGAGGCCGTGGTCGGTGCAGAACCGGGCCGCATCAACGGCGCCGAGGCGCGAGTGGTCGCCCCCTCGTCCCTTGGCGATGTCGTGGAACAGGGCCGCGACGTAGAGCACCCACGGACGGCGGAAATCGCTCATCAACTCGCTGCACAGCGGATACTCGTGGGTGAACTCGTCGGCGAGAAAGCGTCGCAGGTTGCGCAGGACGCGCAGGATGTGCTGGTCTACGGTATAGACGTGGAACAGATCGTGCTGCATCTGGCCGACGATCTTGCCGAAATTCGGCAGGTAGCGGCCGAGAATGCCGAACTGGTTCATGCGCCGGAGTTCATGCAGCACGCCGCGTCGCTGTTGCATGATCTCCAGAAAGCGTGCGCGATTGGCGGGATCGCGGCGGAACTCGTCGTTGATCAGCGTGCGCGCGTGCCACAGCGCGCGCAGTGTGCGTGCTGTCATGCCCTGCAGTGCTGGATTCTTTTCCATCAGCAGGAAGGCTTCGAGGATGGCTGCCGGTTCGCGGTGGAAGATCTGGTCATCCGCGACGTCGAGAAAGTCGTGCGTATTCTGGAAGCGTTCGTTGATTGGCTGCGGTGGTTGATCCGGCAGCGGCGATATGGCGGCACCGATATTCAGGAGCAGGATGGTGTTGATCTGGGTGACTTCTTTCGCCGTCCGGTAGTACTTCTGCATCAGCAGTTCGCTGGCCCGCCGGGTTGCGGTTGCCCGGTAGCCAAGCTGCTCCGCGAGGGCGGTCTGGTAGTCGAAGAGAAGTCGATCTTCTCGGCGGCCGACATGAACGTGCAGACGGGTCCGCAACTGCTGCAGGAACTTGATGCTGCGTTGCAGCTGTGCTTCTTCTTCGTGGGTCAGGAAACCGTATCTCGCCAGTTCGGCCCACGTGGAACCGTAACCCGCCGCACTGGCAATCCACAGTATCGTCTGCAGGTCACGCAGCCCGCCCGGACCTTCCTTGCAGTTGGGTTCCAGGCTGTAGGGGGTATCGTCATAGCGCAGGTGGCGCTCGTCCTGTTCGCTACGTTTGGCTTCGAAAAAAGTGAGTGGATCAAGGACCTCTTCGAGTCCGGTCGAGAATTTCTCGAAGAGCTGGTTGCTGCCAATCAGCAGGCGCGCTTCGAGGAGCGCCGTCTGAATCGTGAGGTCGCTTGCCGCGGCCTGTGCGCACTCGTCGACGGTGCGCACGCTGGGGGCGATTTCCAGGCCGATGTCGTAGCAAAGGGTGACAGCCTGTTCCAGTTGCGTCGTCAAATTGCCGTCGGGCGGTGCGGGGAGCAGCAGCAGCAGGTCTACGTCCGACGCTGGGTAGAGCTCGCCACGCCCGTAGCCACCGACGGCGAGCAGAGCCAGGGACGCCGGCAGGTGCAGCGATTGCCACAGGTCGCAGAGAACTTCATCGATCAGAGCGCAACGCTCGTGCAACAGGTGCGGCGCGTCGCTGCTGGCGAGGTAGCGTTCGCGAATCGCTGCTTGACCCAGTTGCAGGCGTGAGCGGTAGTGCGCGACCAGCGCCAGCGGGTCGACGATATCAGCGTTCACTGCCGATGCCCGGGGATTCCGTCGGGTGGCGGGCGCGTAGCCGCGGATACGGTGAGTACTTCGTAACCCGTTTCCGTCACCAGGATGGTGTGCTCCCATTGTGCGGACAGGCTGTGATCCTTGGTCACGATGGTCCAGCCATCGGCCATGGTCCTGATCGGCGCCTTGCCGGCATTGATCATCGGTTCGATGGTGAAAACCATTCCCGCCTGCAACTCGAGACCCGTGTGCGGGCGACCATAGTGAACTACCTGCGGTTCTTCGTGAAACTTGGCGCCAATGCCGTGACCACAGAACTCGCGGACGACCGAGTAGCCCGATTTTTCGGCCTGCTGCTGAATGGCATGGCCGATATCGCCGAGATGCGCGCCGGCGCGTACCTGCGCGATGCCGAGCCACAGGCATTCAAAGGTGATCTCGCACAGCCGCCGCGCCTGAACCGACGTTTCTCCAATCTGAAACATGCGGCTGCTGTCACCGTGATAGCCGTCCTTGATTACCGTGACATCAAGATTGACGATGTCGCCGTTCTTCAGCTGGCGATCGCCGGGAACGCCGTGGCAAACCTGGTGGTTTACCGAGGTGCAGATCGACTTCGGATAGGGCTGGTAGCCCGGCGGAGCGTAGTTGAGTGGCGCCGGAATGCTGCCCTGAACATCGACCATGTAGTCGTGGCAGAGGCGATCAAGCTCGCCGGTCGTGATTCCCGCTTTGAGGTACGGCGTGATGAAGTCGAGCACTTCGGCCGTGAGCCGGCCCGCGACGCGCATTTTTTCTATTTCCAGGGGAGTTTTCAGTGTGACGCTCATGCGTTTTGGTCGCCGCCAAGTGTAAGAGGAGCAAGGATAAAGGAAGCCACCCGCTTAGGCAATTTGCCGAGCGCTGACCGTGCGGCGTGAACTTCTCGTCGGCGTGGCAGATCCGCGACCGGCGAACGACCTACGACGTCAATTGAACTACAGGTGCCATTGATGGTAGTATCGCCCGGTTTTGCTGGCTGCGGTCAGCAAGGCAGGAAGGCGTGCCGCTGTGCTACGCCGGGTGTGCCGACCGCGGCACGCTTCATTTCGCACATTCGCCTGTTCAAGGGTGTCTGCCAACACAACACGGCAGGCTGTAGCTGGGCGAATGGTGGTCCAACCCTGATAGTGAGAGTAAAAACATATGTCTACAACGATGCGTCAGATGCTCGAGGCCGGCGTTCACTTCGGCCACCAGACACGATTCTGGAACCCCAAGATGGCGCCCTACATATTTGGCGCCCGCAACAAGATCCATATCGTCAACCTGGAAAGGACGCTGGCCAAGTACAACGAAGCCATGACTTTCGTTCGCAAGCTGTCCGCGAACAAGGGCAACATTCTGTTTGTCGGGACCAAGCGCCAGGCGCGCGAAATTATGGCCGAGGAAGCCTCTCGTTGCACTTCGCCGTACGTTGACCAGCGATGGTTGGGTGGAATGCTGACCAACTTCAAGACGATCAAGCAGTCGATCAAGCGCCTCAAAGAGATGGAAGGCATGGTCGAAGATGGTTCTCTGGAGCGCCTGGGCAAGAAAGAGGCACTGATGACCACGCGCGAACTGGACAAGATGCTCAAGTCCATCGGTGGTATCAAGGATATGGCGACCTTGCCCGATGCGCTGTTCGTGATTGACGTCGGCTACCACAAGATCGCCATAACCGAGGCCAGCAAGCTGGGTATTCCGGTGGTGGCGGTTGTCGATACCAACCATTCGCCGGACGGTGTCGACTACGTCATCCCGGGTAACGATGATTCTTCGCGCGCCATCCGTCTGTACGCGCGCGGTGTCGCCGATGCCGTTCTTGAGGGGCGCAGCCAGTTTGTCGAGGAGATCATCGAAGCGGTTTCTGGCGATGAGTTCATTGAAGAGGCCAGCGACGACTGATCGTCGCCTGCTGCGGCCGTGCGGCGTGCTGTCGCCCCCGGCCTGTTTGTCCTGAACTGTTCAGTGAGGCGCGGCCGGCACTTCCGGCCGTGTCCACAAGTGGAGATTGCAATGGCGGAAATTACCGCAAGTATGGTGAAAGAGTTGCGCGAGAGAACCGACGCGCCGATGATGGAGTGCAAACGGGCGCTGACCGAGGCTGCTGGTGACCTTGGCAAGGCTGAAGAAATTCTGCGCGTCAAGCTTGGTTCGAAAGCGAGCAAGGCCGCAAGTCGAATTACCGCCGAGGGTGTGGTGGCAGTTTATCTGTCGGACGACGGCAAGGTTGGTGTTCTGATCGAAGTCAATTCTGAGACCGATTTCGTCGCCAAGAACGACGAGTTTCTGAAACTCGCCAGCGATAGTGCGGCGCTGGTCGCCAGCCACGACCCGGCCGACGTGGCTGCCTTGTCGGCCTTGCCGCTGGGTGACGGGACCGTCGAGTCGACGCGTACTGCCTTGGTCGGAAAAATTGGCGAAAACATGTCGATTCGGCGCTTCGTGCGCATGCAGGCCAAGGGCAGGCTCGCTACCTACATTCATGGTGGCGCCAAGATCGGCGTCCTGCTCGATTTTCAGGGTGGTGACGAGCAACTGGGCAAGGATCTGGCCATGCAGATCGCTGCCGGCAAGCCGAAGGCGCTGGATTCGACGGGGGTCGCCGCTGATCTGATCGAGAGCGAGCGGCGCATCGCTATCGAAAAAGCAAAAGAAGCCGGCAAGCCGGAAGCGATGCTGGAAAAAATTGCCGAGGGCACGGTGCAGAAATTCCTCAATGAGGTGACCCTGCTTGGCCAGGTCTTTGTCAAGGCCGAAGACGGCAAGCAGACGATCGCCCAGTTACTCAAGGCCAAAGGGGCATCGGTTGAGGGTTTCACGCTGTTTGTCGTTGGCGAAGGCATTGCCAAGAGGAGCAACGATTTCGCGGCCGAGGTGGCTGCCCAGGCCGCTGCGGCCCAGAAGTAAGCGAAGACCCGTCGCCACACCGACCATGGAGCTAGACGCCAATGTCCAATAAATCGCCAAGATACAAGCGCATCCTGCTCAAACTCTCCGGTGAGGCCCTCATGGGCTCTGATGCTTACGGCATCAACCGGCAGACGATTTCCGGAATCGTTGCTGAAATCAAGGTGATCGTCGACATGGGCGTTCAGGTCGGCGTGGTGATCGGCGGGGGCAACATCTTTCGCGGTGTTGCCCCCGCCGCGTCGGGCATGGACCGGGCTCAGGCAGACTACATGGGGATGCTGGCGACGGTGATGAACGGCTTGGCCCTGCACGATGCCATGCGCTCAGCCGGAATGGCCTCGCGCGTTCAGTCGGCACTGAACATTGAGCAGGTCGTCGAGCCGTACATCCGTGCCAAGGCCATTCGCTACCTGGAACAGGGTCGGACGGTGATCTTTTCCGGTGGGACGGGAAACCCCTTCTTCACGACCGATACGGCCGCCGCCTTGCGTGGTGCAGAAATCGGTGCTGAAATCGTGCTTAAGGCGACCAAGGTAGATGGCATCTACTCGGCAGACCCGAAGAAGGATCCCCTGGCCATTCGCTACGACCGGATCAGCTTCGACGAGGCGATTGCCCAGAATCTGGCGGTGATGGATGCCACTGCTTTCGCGCTCTGTCGAGACCAGAAGTTGCCGATCAACGTCTTCTCGATTTTCAAGAAGGGCGCTTTGCAGCGGGTTACGATGGGCGAGCATGAAGGCACCCTGGTGTATTGCTGACGGAGACCAAGATGTCCATAGCAGATGTAAAAAAGGCTACAGAGAAGAAGATGCAGAAGTCCCTGGACGCGCTCCGGGTGGACCTCGCCAAGGTGCGCACCGGGCGTGCTCATATTGGGCTACTCGACCACGTCCAGGTCGAATACTATGGTTCGATGGTGCCGATCAATACTGTCGCCAACGTGACCTTGATCGATGCCCGTGCGCTAGGGGTTCAGGCCTGGGAGAAAGGCATGGCGGCGAAGGTCGAGAAGGCCATTCGTGACTGTGACCTGGGGCTCAATCCGTCGTCGCAAGGGGATCTGATCCGGGTGCCGATGCCGGCGCTGACCGAGGATCGGCGGCGCGACTTGATCAAGGTGGTGAAAGCCGAGGCCGAAGGTGCCAAGGTGGCGATTCGCAATTTGCGGCGGGACGCCATTGCAACACTGAAAGAAATGCTCAAGAACAAGGAGTGCTCCGAAGATGAAGAGCACCGCGCTCAGGACGACATTCAGAAACTCACCGACCGTCACGTTGCGGAAATCGATCAGCAACTCAGCCACAAGGAAACCGAGTTGATGGCTATCTAGGGCTAGGGGACCAGTTATAGCAATGGCACTTTTCGCCAGTTCCACTCGCGGAGTTCCGGCAACTTCGGCGGTGCCGCGGCATGTGGCGATCATCATGGACGGCAATGGGCGATGGGCCAGGAAGCGTCTGTTGCCGCGCTTTGCGGGCCATCATCGTGGCGTCGAAACCGTGCGTGCGACGGTCAAGACCTGTCTTGAGCGGGGTGTCGAGTTTCTGACCCTATTTGCATTCAGCTCGGAGAACTGGCGTCGTCCGCAAGAGGAAGTTTCCCTCTTGATGCAGCTCTTCGTAAGGGCGCTGAAGGATGAAGTCAGCAAGCTGCATCGCAACGGGGTTCGCCTGCGGGTGGTCGGCGATCTGTCACGCTTCGATGTGGACCTGCAGGCGCTAATCCGCAGCTCCGAGGAGCGGACGGCAGGCAACACTCGGCTGATCCTGACCGTGGCTGCGAACTACGGTGGGCGCTGGGACATTCTTCAGGCCGTCAACCGCATGGTGCTTAGTGAGCCGGAAAAGATTGGCGAGTGGGCCGAGAGCGATCTCGCGCCACACCTGGCGATGAGCTACGCGCCGGAGCCCGATCTGTTCATCCGCACGGGTGGCGAACAGCGGATCAGCAATTTCCTGCTCTGGCAGCTGGCCTATTCCGAGTTCTACTTCACCGAAATGCTCTGGCCGGAGTTTGATGCAGCCGCTTTCGATGCCGCGCTGGCGTCTTTTCAGAAGCGCGAACGCCGTTTCGGACGAACCAGCGAGCAACTGGTTGACGGTTCTCCGGCGACCAGTGCAGCAGCGACGGGCCGGCGTATAGATGCTTAGGACGCGGGTAATCACCGCGGTCGTCCTGTTCGCCGCTTTCTTTACCGCCCTTTTCTACCTGCCGCCCGCGGGTTGGCTGGTCTTCGTCACGGCGATAGCCGCCGTCGCCGCCTGGGAGTGGGGGGCGTTGATGCGCCTTGCTGCGGTCGCACGGATCGCGCTTGGGGTTCTGGTCGTCGCGCTGTGCGCCTTGCTGAGTGCCGTCGAACCGGCTGCTGTCGGGCTTGGCGCGGGTTTTTCGCAGCCGGCAGCGTGGCGCCTGGGTGCCTTCCTCTATTTGCCCGCGGCCGCTTTCTGGCTCCTCGCGGTACCGATCTGGCTGGGCCGCCGTTGGCTTTTGTCGAACGCGCTGCTTGGCCTGCTGACCGGCATGGTCTTGATCCTGCCGACGTGGCTGGCCCTGGTGCAGCTAAGGCAAGCGGGGGCGCTGGCCTTGCTGGCGATCATGGTCGTCGTCTGGCTGGCGGACATTGGTGCCTACTTTGCCGGTCGCCGTTTCGGGAAACACAAGCTGGCGCCCAATATCAGCCCGGGAAAAACCTGGGAGGGGGCCGTTGGCGGTGGCATCGCAGTCCTCGCGTATGGCTTTCTGTTGTCGTCGAAACTGCCGGTGGCGCTGGCCGAGAAGCCATTTCTGCTGCTCGTGGTACTGGTCGCTCTGACCTCGATCAGCGTCGTCGGCGATCTCTTTGAGTCCTTGCTCAAACGCCAGGCAGGCCTGAAAGATAGCAGTAACGTCTTGCCCGGGCATGGGGGGGTTCTTGATCGTATCGACAGTCTCACTTCGACGCTGCCACTGGTTGCCCTGGTCTGGCTGGTGACTTTTCCATGAATGCGGGCAGCGCCGTGCAACGCTTGACGATCCTCGGATCGACCGGGTCGATCGGGGTCAATACCCTGGACGTCGTTCGTCGCCATCCGCAGCGCTATCAAATGGTGGCCCTGTGTGCGCATCGGCAGATCGATCGCCTGTTCGAGCAGTGCGTCGAGTTTGAGCCGCGCCATGCCGTTGTCGGCGAGGCCGCCCTGGCTGCCGAACTCGCGGCGCGCTTGCTCGCCGTCGGCTCCAGGACCGAGGTTGGCTACGGCCCTGATGCGCTGTTGCGCATGGCGGCGCTGCCCGAGATTGACACCGTCATGGCGGCCATCGTCGGTGCGGCCGGCTTGCCGCCGACCTTGGCAGCGGCCGTCGCCGGCAAGAAGATTCTGCTCGCCAACAAGGAAGCATTGGTCATGGCTGGCGCGGTTTTCATGCGCGCCATTCGTCAGAGTGCCTCCATCCTGTTGCCGATCGATAGCGAGCACAATGCGATCTTTCAGTCGTTGCCGAGTGGTTATTCGGGTGATCCTGACGACGGCGGGGTGCTGGGTCTGTATCTCACGGCCTCGGGCGGTCCGTTTCGTCTGACGCCGGTCGCTGACCTTGCTTCGGTCAGTCCGGAGCAGGCCTGTGCGCATCCGAACTGGGTGATGGGACGGAAGATTTCGGTGGACTCGGCGACGATGATGAACAAGGGTCTCGAGGTGATCGAGGCGCATTGGCTGTTCAACGTCCCGGCCGAGCGCATCGAAGTGGTGATCCACCCGGAAAGCATTGTCCATTCGCTGGTTCAGTATGCTGACGGCTCGGTGATTGCCGAACTGGGCAATCCGGACATGCGTACGCCGATCGCGCATGCGCTGGCCTACCCGCAGCGTATTTCTGCCGGTGTCGAACCGCTGGACCTGTTCAAGGTGGCGGCGCTGCATTTCGAGCGCCCCGACTTGCAGCGCTTTCCCTGCCTTGCCCTTGCCTATCGTGCTCTCAAGGAGGGCGGTTGCGCGCCAACGACGCTGAATGCGGCCAACGAAGTAGCAGTCGAGGCTTTCCTCGACGGGCGCATCGGCTTCACGGCAATTCCCCGGGTGATTGCCGGCGCCATGGACGAGTTGCCGGCAAGCTGCGTGCCAGGCTCGCTGGCCGAAGTCCTGGCCGCCGATCGAATGGCACGCATCGCCGCCGAGCAGTTGGTCGTCGTGCTAGGCCGTCAATGAGTGGCTTTCTGTACTACCTGGCGGCGTTTGCCCTGGTCCTCGGAATTCTGGTCGTGGTGCATGAGTTCGGCCACTATCTCGTCGCCCGTTGGGTCGGCGTCAAGGTGCTGCGTTTCTCGGTCGGTTTCGGCCGGCCGCTGTGGTCGAAGCGCTTGGGGGCGGACGGCACCGAGTGGGCGATTGCCGCCTTTCCCCTGGGCGGTTATGTCAAGATGGTCGACGAGCGCGAAGGCGAGGTTGCTGTCGAAGACTTGCCGCGCAGCTTCAACCGGCAGCCGGTGCTGTCGCGAATTCTCGTCGTTGCAGCGGGACCCGCAGCCAACTTCCTGCTCGCTATCGTGCTCTATTGGGGGCTCTTCTGGCACGGTACCGAGGAGTTCAAGCCACTGCTGGGAGCGCCGGTGGCGGCCAGTGCTGCCGCTGCAGCCGGACTGGAAGACGGCGAGTTGGTGCTCAAGGTCGCCGGGGAAAAGGTTCAGACCTGGCAGGACATGCGTTGGTTGTTGCTGCAGCGGGCGGTCGATCAGGACCTGATCGACCTTGAAGTGATCAATGCCCGCAACGAGATCAGCATCCGTCGTCTCGACGTGTCGCCCGTCCGGCAATCGGGCTGGGACGGTGACGCCCTGGCACGCCTCGGTTTGGGCCTCTACCGTCCGCAACTGCCCGCGGTTTTCGGCACGATCAGTGGCAACAGCGCTGCAGCCGACGCCGGTTTGCGTTCCGGAGACACGGTGCTGGGTGTTGATGGCCAGGCCATCGACAGCTGGGCAGACTTCGTGCGCATCGTGCGCCGCTCGCCGGGGAAGCCTCTTGCGCTCGATCTTCTGCGTGACGGCAAGCAAATGGCGATCACCGTGACTCCGGTCGCGGTCGACGAACAGGGGAAGGAGATCGGCCGCATTGGCGTCGCCGTCAGCGATGGCGACCGGTCGCACGCCGCGTTGATGGTCACCATCAGCTACGGCCCTCTCGTGGCATTGACCAAGGCGGTCGTGGAGACTTGGGAGAAGTCGACCTTCACCCTGTTGATGATCGGCAAGATGATCACTGGCGAAGTATCGTGGCGAAATATCAGCGGCCCGGTGACCATTGCTGACTACGCCGGCCGATCGGCGAGGCTGGGGCTGGACTACTACATCAAGTTCCTGGCGCTGGTCAGCATCAGCCTCGGCGTCCTGAATCTCTTGCCAATCCCGATTCTGGATGGGGGCCATTTGTTGTATTATCTCGTCGAAATCATCAAGCGTGGGCCAGTTTCCGAGCGCAGCATGGAAGTCGGTCAGAAGATCGGCATGGCGCTCCTGTTCATGTTGATGGCTTTCGCTTTCTACAACGATATCAATCGACTGTTTTCCGGCTGAGCTCATGAACAAATCCCTGCTTGCAGGTCTGGTTGCCACCTTGTTTGCGACTGGCGCCACGGCCATGCAACCGTTTACGGTCAAGGACGTTCGTGTCGAAGGCATTCAACGCGTCGAAGCCGGCACCGTCTTCAGCTACCTGCCGGTCAAGGTCGGCGAAACAATGAACGACGACAAAGCGGCGCAGGTCATCAAGACCCTGTTTGCGACCGGATTTTTCAACGACGTCCGCATAGAAGTCGATGGTGACGTGCTCATCGTCGTCGTTCAGGAGCGACCGGCAATTGCGCAGATCGACTTCGTCGGCCTGAAGGAGTTCGATAAGGAGCAGTTGCTCAAGGGCCTTAAGGAAGTCGGCATCGCCGTATCACGCACCTTCGATCGAGCGACACTCGAGAAAGCCGAGCAGGAACTGAAACGCCAGTATCTGTCGCGTGGCAGGTATGCGGTGACCATAACCACGACCATCACGCCGCTGGACCGCAATCGCGTGGCAATCAACTTCGATGTCGACGAAGGTGACGCCGCCAAGATCAGACAGATCAACATTGTCGGCGCGCATGCCCTCAAGGAAAAGGATCTTCTCGGCGTGCTGGAGCTGAAAACGCCAAGCTGGATCAGTTGGTACACCAAGAGCGACCAGTACTCGAAGCAGAAGCTTGCCGCCGATCTCGAAACGCTGCGTTCCTACTACCTCGACCGTGGCTTTCTCGAGTTCAACGTCGAGTCCACCCAGGTTTCGATCAGTCCCGACAAGCAGGACATCTACATCACGATCAGCATCAACGAGGGGGATCGTTATCTTGTCTCATCGGTGAAGCTGGCCGGTGACCTGACCCTGCCGGAAGAAGAGTTCCGGGCGTCGGTCAAGATCAAGCCGGGCGACGTTTTCTCCCGCGAAAAGCTCAACGAGAGTACCAAATCGATCAGCGACAAACTCGGTGCGCAAGGCTACGCGTTTGCCAACGTCAACGCGGCGCCGGATGTCGACAAGGAAAAGCATCTGGTTGCCTTCACGATTTTCGTCGATCCCGGCAAGCGTGCCTACGTCCGGCGGATCAACGTTACGGGAAACACCAAGACGCGCGACGAGGTCGTTCGGCAGGAAGTGCGCCAGATGGAAGGCGCCTGGTACGACGCAAGCCGGGTTGTTGCATCCCGTGAAAGAATCGATCGGACCGGTTACTTCAGCGAGGTTAACGTCGAGACGCCGCCCGTACCTGGCACCATTGATCAGGTTGACGTCAACATCAATGTGGCCGAGAAGTCGACCGGCAATATCTCCCTCGGAGCCGGCTACTCGAGTGCGGAGAAAGTGATTCTCTCGGGCTCGATCTCGCAATCAAATATTTTTGGTAGCGGCAAGTTCCTTGCCCTGCAACTGAACACCGGCAAGTTGAACCGAACTCTCGGAATCAACTACACCAATCCTTACTTTACCGTCGACGGTATCAGTCAGGGTTTCGATCTCTATTACCGCACGCTCAACCCGACCTCTCTCGGCTACGCATTTCAGTCAACGTCATACGGAGGCGGCGTCCGCTTTGGTTATCCGATCAATGAAAAGGAAACGATCAATTTAGGCCTGGCGGTCGATCAAACGACGATCGACATTACGCCGATTACCGCTGCAACGCCGATCCAGTATATCCAGTTCCAGGCCGAGCACGGCGACTCCAATGTCACGTTGCCGGCGACGGTGGCCTGGGTCAGCGACACTCGGGACAGCGCCATCTATCCGACCAAAGGGGGAACCCAACGCGCCGGAATAGAGGTGGCAATTCCCGGGGCAGACCTGACTTTCTACCGAGCAACCTATCAGCATCAGCGCTACTTCCAGATCGTCAAGGATATGGTGCTGATGGTCAATTTCGACTTCGGCTACGGGGGCGGTCTCTCGGGCCAGACCCTGCCGTTCTACAAGAACTACTTTGCCGGTGGCGTCAGTTCGGTACGTGGCTACGATACAGCCAGCCTCGGCCCGGTCGATCCGCAATATCCGGATACACGCCTTGGCGGTACGCGCAAGGCGGTGTTCAATACGGAGATCCTGATGCCGTTTCCGGGCGTCGACAAGTCATTCCGCTTCGGTCCATTTTTTGACGCCGGCAACGTTTTTACCGACAACTATACCTATGCCGAAGAAGGATTACGGAGTTCGGTCGGGCTGGCTGCAGCCTGGATTTCGCCCCTCGGGCCGCTGAAATTCAGCTACGGTCAGCCGATCAACGAGCAAAGTAGTGATAAACTCCAAAAGTTCCAGTTCCAGTTTGGAACGACTTTTTAACTCAGGAGAATAAGCTTGAAGAAGACGATTGCCAGACTGCTGGTTGCGTTGATGGCTTCGCTGCCGGTGTCCTACGCGTCGGCGGTGGAACAACTCAAGGTCGGGTACGTCAATACCCAGCGTCTTTTCCGTGATGCACCGGCAGCGGTGCGAGCGGCCAAAAAGATCGAGCAGGAATTCTCCAAGCGCGACCAGGATTTGCAGCGTCTGGCGAAGCAGGTGCAGGGCTTGCAGGAGACCCTCGAGAAAAATGGTGTGACCATGGCCGAACCTGATCGTCGCGCAAAGGAGAAGGACCTTGGCGAGTTGTCGAGGGAGTTCCAGCGCAAGCAACGCGAGTTCCGTGAAGATCTGAACCTGCGCCAGAACGAGGAGAACGCGGCGATCATTGAAAAGGCCAACAAGGCGATCAAGCAGCTTGCCGAGAATGAGAAATACGACCTGATCGTTCAGGACGTCGTCTGGGTCAGCCCGCGACTCGACATCACCGACAAGGTGATCAAGGCCTTGTCCGATCCCAAGGACGGGAAGTAAGCCTAAGCTCGCCGAGCCACGGAGTTGAGGTGTCAGGAGGCCTGCGGCTAGACGAGATCGTTGCCTGTCTCGGCGGCGTCCTTGTAGGCGATGGCTCGGTCGTCGTCTCGCAGGTTGGTAGCCTGCTTTCGGCAGGCGAGGGGCGCATCGCCTTTCTCGCCAATTCCAGATACCGCCAGCAACTGAAAGCAACGCGCGCGGCGGCGGTGATCGTGCCGCCGCAGTTCTCGCAAGAGACCTCGCTACCGCGAATCGTTCATCCCAATGCCTACGCCTACTACGCGCGCGTTGTTGCCCTGCTCAATCCGATCCGGCAACGTTGCCCGGGCGTCCATCGCGGCGCCGTGGTCAAATCGGACCTGCCGCCATCGTCGAGTGTTGGCGAGAACGTCGTCATCGGCGAGCGCGTTCGCCTTGGCGACAATGTGACCCTCTACCCCGGTTGTGTGATCGGTGATGATGCCGCGATCGGCGACGATTCCGTGCTCTACCCGAACGTCGTGCTCTATGACGCCTGCGTGATTGGCAAGCGGGCGATTATCCACGCCGGCGCGGTTCTCGGTGGCGATGGCTTTGGCTTTGCCAAGGAGGGTGAGCGCTGGGTCAAAATCCCGCAGATCGGTCGGGTCGTGATTGGTGACGATGTCGAAATCGGGGTCAATACTTCAATCGACCGTGGTGCGCTGGACGATACGGTCATCGGCGACGGCGTCAAACTCGACAACCAGATTCAGATTGGCCACAACGTCAGTATCGGCGAGCATGTGGCGATGGCAGGCTGTGTCGGGATCGCCGGCAGCACCCGAATAGGGCGTCGCTGCACGGTCGGTGGGGCGGGCATGATCATCGGTCATCTCGAACTCGCCGACGATGTGCACATCTCGGCGGGTAGTATGGTGACCAAGAGCCTGTCTAGAGCGGGACAATACACCAGCATATTTCCGCTCGAAGGGCACCAGGAATGGTTGCACAATGCAGCACAGATCAGGCGTCTGGCAAGACTCGCCGAGCGGGTCGCCGACCTTGAAAAGAAACTCGAACTGAGGGAGAACGCGCCTTGAACACAATGGATATACACGAAATCCTCGAGCATCTGCCGCATCGCTATCCCTTTCTCCTGGTCGACCGCGTGCTCGATTTCGAGCTCGGCAAGTCTATCCATGCTTACAAGAACGTGACGGTCAACGAACCGTTTTTTGTCGGTCACTTTCCGCATCACCCGGTGATGCCGGGCGTGTTGATCATGGAGGCTCTGGCGCAGGCGGCCGGAATCCTGTCTTTCAAGACCATGGGCGCCAAGCCGGACGCCAATTCCGTCTTCTATTTCGTCGGCATCGACGGCGCACGCTTCAAGAAACCGGTGACAGCGGGTGACCAGTTGCACTTGCACGTACTCATTCAACGTCAAATGCGCGGCATCTGGAAATACAAGGCGGAAGCCCGCGTCGACGGTGAAATCGTCGCCGAGGCCGAGCTCATGTGCGCCAAGCGCGATGTCGGCGGAGTCGGCGGATGACGGGTGCCATGATTCATCAAAGTGCACTCGTCGAGCGCGGCGCGCAACTGGGCAGCAAGGTTTCTATCGGCGCGTATTCAATCATCGGCGAGCATGTTGAAATTGGCGACAACACGGTGATCGGTCCGCATGTGGTGATTTCCGGGAGGACGCGCATTGGTCGGGATAACCGCATCTTTCAGTTCAATTCGCTCGGCGAGGTACCGCAGGACAAGAAATACGATGGCGAGCCGACGCGACTCGAGATTGGCGACCGCAACACGATTCGTGAATTCTGCACTTTCAACCTCGGCACTGCCCAGGATGTCGGCATCACCCGCATTGGCAACGACAACTGGATTATGGCCTACGTCCATGTTGCGCACGATTGCCAAGTGGGCAGCCATACCGTATTCGCCAACAATGCACAGCTGGCCGGCCATGTGCACATCGACGACTGGGCAATTCTCGGCGGCTACACCGGGGTGCATCAGTTCTGCCGGGTCGGCGCGCACACCATGACCGCCGTCGGGACGGTGGTTCTGCAGGACATCCCGCCTTTCGTGATGGCGGCTGGCAACACGGCCAGTCCCTTTGGGATTAACGCCGAGGGACTCAAGCGGCGAGGCTTTTCTCCCGAGGCGCTACTGGCCTTGAAGCGTGCCTACCGGACGCTCTACAAATCCGGGCTGATGCTTGACGAAGCGCGCGCCAAACTGGCTGAAGAGGTGCTCGTTCATCCAGAGATCCAGCCGCTGCTGGATTTCCTCGCGGCATCGAAGCGCGGCATCATACGATGAGCGTAGCAGCGCCGCTGCGGATCGCCATGGTCGCTGGCGAGGCCTCGGGCGACCTCCTCGCCGGTCAGTTGATCCAGGCCTTGCAGGCGAGACTTCCTGGGGCCGTGTTTTTTGGTGTCGGTGGCCCGAAGATGCTTGCCATGGGGTTCCAGGCCTGGCATCCGCTCGAGAAGCTGGCCGTCCGCGGTTATGTCGAAGTGCTCAGGCACTATCGCGAGATTGCCGGTATCCGCCGCGATCTCAAGCGCCGCTTGCTCGCCGATCCACCGGACGTGTTCATCGGCGTAGACGCGCCGGACTTCAACCTGTCCCTGGAAAAGGCCCTCAAGCGGCACGGCGTTGCCAGCATTCATTATGTCAGCCCGTCGATCTGGGCCTGGCGCGGCGAACGCATCCACGCCATCGGTGCAGCCGTTTCGCGGGTGCTGACGCTTTTTCCTTTCGAGACGGCGCTCTACGAGGCGCAGCGCATTCCGGTGACCTATGTTGGCCATCCGCTCGCCGACATGCTGCCTCTTGAGGACGGCCGCAATACGGCGCGGGCGCTGCTCGGCATTTCGCCAAGCGTACCGGTCTTCGCGCTCTTGCCCGGCAGTCGCCAGTCGGAACTGCAGTACATGGCGGAGACCTTTATCGAAACCGCCCGCCGGATGCACGAGCAGATTCCCGAGGCGCTTTTCCTCGCCCCGCTGACGACGCGCGAGACGCGCGTACTGTTCGAAGCCGCGTTGCATCGCCGGGGCGCGAAGCAGTTGCCTATTCGATTGCTGTTTGGGCACGCGCATCAAGCGATGACGGCTGCCGATGCGGTGCTGGTCGCCAGCGGCACTGCTACCCTTGAGGCGGCACTGCTCAAGAGACCGATGGCCATTGTCTACAAGATGGCGCCGCTCTCCTACCGGATGATGCGTCGCATGGGTTACCTGCCCTATGTCGGTCTGCCGAACGTGCTCGCCGGAAGATTCGTCGTTCCGGAGTTCATCCAGGATGAAGCGACCCCCGAGAACCTGGCGCAGGCACTGCTCAATCTCTATGCCGACAAGGCGGCGTGCGAACGGATCAAGGCCGTGTTCACGGATATCCATCGGCAGCTGCGACAGAATGCTGCCGAAAAGGCGGCGGTAGCAATCATTGCCTGCTTGCCAACGGTACTGCGCGGCGATGCCGTTCCTGCTGCCGGCTGAGGGTCTCGTCTGCGGCGTCGACGAGGCTGGCCGCGGGCCGCTGGCGGGGCCGGTGGTCGCCGCCGCAGTGATTCTCGATCCCGGCCGGCCGATCGCCGGCCTGAACGACTCGAAAAAACTTTCGGCCCGCAAACGGGAAGCGCTCGCCGAGCAGATTCGCGGCACGGCGCTGGCCTGGGGCGTCGCCGAAGCAACCGCCGCCGAGATCGATCAGATCAATATCCTGCAAGCCAGCCTGCTGGCCATGCAGCGGGCTGTCGCGGCGCTCACTGGCGCGCAGGGTCGTGTGTCGCCGAGCCGTGTCCTGGTAGACGGCACACATTGTCCCTCGCTGTCGTGTCCTGTCGAAGCCATTCTCGGCGGCGACGGCAAGGTCGCATCAATCGCTGCCGCGTCGATTCTCGCCAAGACATTCCGCGACGCTGGCATGCTCGTGTTGCATGCCAGCCATCCACAGTATGGCTTCGATCGCCACAAGGGCTACCCGACCGCGATGCACCTGCAGGCACTGCGCGAATACGGTGCAAGCGTGCAGCACCGCCGCAGTTACGCGCCGGTGGCGCGGCTCGGCCAGCCATGAGACGGATCGCCTCGCGCGACAATGCCCATTACAAAGCGCTGCTGAAACTTGCGCGCAGCAGCCGTGAGCGGCGCAAGAGCGGGCGCGTGCTGCTCGACGGCATGCACCTGATCGCGGCCTACGAGCAGCACTACGGGACCCCTGAAGAGGTGCTGGTCAGCGAAAGCGGCGCCGAGCGGACAGAAAACGCCCGCTATCTCGAGAGCCGGGCGTCGCTTGCCGTTACCCGAATGGGCGACGCGCTGTTCGACGCCCTGGCCGTGGTGGACACACCGAGCGGGATCATGGCCATCGTCGCCCCGCCGCAGCCGGCCTGCAGTCTTGATCATGATCGGGATGCGGTCCTCCTCGACGGCATTCAGGATCCGGGCAATCTTGGTTCGATTCTGCGCAGCGCCGCCGCCGCCGGTTTCCGCCAGATCCTGCTGTCGGATGATTGCGCGCAGGTTTGGTCGCCGAAAACCTTGCGGGCAGCGATGGGCGCTCATTTCCAGCTTGAACTCCATGAGCACGGCGATCTGCCGGGTTTCCTCACTGCCTTTCGCGGCCAGTCAGTCGCCACCGTGCTCGCCGGATCGAGCAGCCTTTATTCGGCCGCTCTTCGACAACCGCTGGCCTGGGTGTTTGGTAGCGAGGGGCTCGGCGTGAGGCCGGCAGTCGCCGCTGCAGCCGATCTACGATTGTGCATCCCGATGCCCGGTAGCAGTGAATCGCTGAATGTTGCCGCAGCTGCTGCGGTCTGCCTGTTCGAGACGCTGCGCCGCCGCCAGGCCGCTCAGCCATGAGCGGAGGAAAGCCGACCCAAAACAGCATTTCCTGTTGTCCGACCGAGCACGACGCGTTTGGTGTTGGCGTTGCCTTCTGCTAGAATTCGCGGTCTTCCGGAGAGATGGATGAGTGGTTTAAGTCGCACGCCTGGAAAGCGTGTTTAGGATAATATCCTAACGCGGGTTCGAATCCCGCTCTCTCCGCCAGTGAAAAAACCGCAGGCCCTGCTTCCCAGGGCCTGCGGTTTTTTTTTGCCTGATGTGTCCGCTTCGTAGCCGCTTCGCTGCTTTTCCGCTCTTTCAACCCCCTGTCGGACTACTGCTCGGTGACCAGTTCGCGCCAGGACACGCGACGGGTATCGAGTGGGGTCGCCGCTGTTGGTACGGGCGTGCTGACCGTGCTCGGCGCGTCGGTGCGGACCAGGGCCCTGATTGTGCCGTCCAGCAGGCGGACGATGCTTGGCGAGGCGCTGAGGTAGTCGCCAAGGCGCCGAGCCGCCATGCCATCCGTTCCTTCGACGGCTGCCCCGCTGCGGTAGTCAAGGTAGTAGGCGAAGCTCACGCCGACCGGTCTGCAGGCCCCTACGGTTGGCGTGTTGGTGTTGAACGCCAGGGTGCCAAGCTGCAGGCGCATTTCGGTATTCACGCGTTCGCCGAACACCGGAAAGTCGATGTACCAGCCGTCGTGAGTGTTGAAGTCAACGGCGTTGTTCGAGCTGGTCACGATTGAATCGCCACTGGTGCAGTAGGCGTTGCCTTCCGGACAGGTGCCTGAGGTCAGGGTTTGGGCAACGAAAGTTCCCGGCGTGGGTATCGTCTGGGCAGGCGTCAGGGGCCGTGGGCTGCCATAGTCACTATCCAGGAGCCGGTCCTTGATCGCGTACATCGACTGCTTCTGGGTGGTCCCCAAATCATCCGAGCCGAGAAGCTGTCCGGTGGCGACAAACACGACCGGGTGGCTACTGACCTTGCCCAGTTCCGGTTTGGTGGTGATCGGCTGCGCTACGCCGTCCGCATCCTTCAGCGTAGCCAATCGCTGGGCGTCGTAGACCGGTGGGTCGGCGACCAGCGGTATGTCGCCATTCACATCAAAGCGCCACAGGTTGCCGAACTGGTCGCCACCATAGATACGCTGGGTCGTGTTGTTGTTGTCCGGGAAGTTGGCCCAGGCGCTGATTCGCGACAAGCCGCTCGGCGTCGTCGTATCGCCGACACCGGTGCTGATCGTGCGGATCAAGGCGCCGGTACTGGCGTTCAGAACGAACAAATGTCCGCCGCCGTCGCCGGGGGAGATGTTGTTGTACCCGGAGGTCACCATGACTACCCAGGTTCCATCCTTGAGCTTGCTGATCACCGGGTTGCCATAGCTGTAGCCGAGGTTCTCGTTGCTATCCTGGGTGAACTCCCACAGGGCTTTTGGCGCGACCGGATCGGTGACGTCCAGGGCGTAGTAGCCACGGCCACCATTGTTCAGGCCGCCGACCAGGATCGTCTTCCACACTGCGCTCGAGGTCCCACAGTCGCTGATGCAGATATCGCCCATCACCGGCGTGCCATCGACGGTAAATTGGTGCGCGCCCTCGAGGTGGTAGCTCTTGTCGGCAAGTTTGGCAAGCCTGGGGATGACCACGGCAGGGATGTACGCCCATTCTTCGGCACCGCTTGTGGCATTGAAGGCGTGCAGCATGCCGTCGTTGGCGCCGATATAGATCATCCCCGTCCGCGTGTGGTTGGCGGTCCGGAAGGCACCGTACTGCGCGTCGGCGTAGTTCCACGGCGAAGCCTGCACGTACGCGGCCTCGGAGCCGACGATGTCGCCGAGAATGTGCGTTCGCTGCCGGTAGTAAGCGGACGTGTCGATAGCGGATCCCTGGTTGCTGGTGTCGCCACGCAGGAAGTTCACCAGAGGTTCACCGCTGGCAGCGGTTTGTGTCGTCGCCGTCAGGCAGATCGTGCCGGTCGAACAGAACTGCGACAGGTTGCCGGCCAGCGCGTCGGTCGCAAAGTAGGCCCGTTGCGCAGTAGTGAGGTTGGCCCAGGTGAAGAATTTCAAGTTGTTGGCCGCGTCGGCGACGCTTTCGCCACCCGGATTGTAGGTGTAGATCTTGCGGCTGGCATAGCCGTCGGTGGCCACCTTGTTATCCAGCCTTTCCCTGGCAGACCAGCCCGGAGAGACGTGAGCTTCTCCTTCTGCGGGGAGCGCCGAGAGGGCGCCGGTGCTGCCGTTGATCGTTCTCTTGACCACGTCTCCGGACCACTCCCCGACCTTGAATGACACCTCGAAGAAGCCATTGGCGTCGGCGACGAGGTTGGGGCTGACGACCGCAACGGCGGCCAGCGCACCGGCCTGGATTTCGATGTTGGACAGGGCGTCGCTGATCCCGGCGGCCAGAGTCGAAGGGTCGGAGGCACTGAAGTAAATGCCTCGACCATTGACGGCGGCGTGCCACAGGTCGTCGATGTTGGTCTGCTTGTCGCTCTCCGGCTTTGGCCAGTTGCAGGGGCCACTTCGTTGCCACGGGCAGACGCCGGTGCTGGGGTCGGCGGTAAGTCCTTCCCGGATGCTGTAGAAGTCACCCGATGTTTCAGCCCGCGACAGGTAGTTCGGGTTGTACTGCATCAGCCCGGAGGCGCCCAGGCCCAGCGTATAGGTGGTCATGTGCTGGCCGGTCGGTTGTGCGTCGGGATCGTTGTAGCAGACGTCGTTGTAGGTGGTCACCCCACCCGCGACGACGGGCCCGCCGGAGCAGCTGCCGGGGATCGTGACGCTATCGCGCAAGTCGGTTTTCCAGTAGTACTCGGCGACGTCGGCGAGCGTGTCCGGGGTGGGACCCAGCGATGCCACATCGCAGGCGATCTGCAGGTAGTTGTTGCCGGCAACGGGATCCTGGCGGGTGCATTGCGCAACGTTGGTGGGACCGCTCCTCTCGGTGTGGCAGGTAACGCCGACGCCGCCGTTGGTTGCCGCGTCAGGCAGCTCTTCAACGCAGGTGTCGGGCGGGACGAAGTCCACCTGCGGGGGGGGAACGGTGAGGGCGCCGCAAAGGGTGATCAGGCCGGTGTTGCTGGTGCCTGGCGTACATCCGTTGGTGTCCGTCCAGTTGCTGATCAATCGCGTTGAACACTGGACCGCGACAGCGGGCCGACCCGACCGCGGAGCCTCGGTGCAGGAATTCGCATCGGCATAGGCGCTCCAAGCGGTGTATTGACACTGCCTGGCATTCGGGACCAAAGGCGAAGCAGGAGTCGTGGCCGTGCAGCTGGAGGTGGCCGTCCAGTCCGTAAAGACGTACTGACAGAGCGTCGTGGCGCTGGGGACGCAGGTCGCGGCGTTGTTGTAGCCGGTCCAGACCTGCTGACACTCCCTGGCAACCCCTTGCCCGGCTGATTGAGGGACCGGCGTGCACGAGCCGACCTCGGTCCAGGGACCCCAGTCGGTGTAGGAACACTGCGTCTGGATTGCGCCGCTGCTCACCGGGGTGCAAGAGGAAACCGTTTGCAGGGTGCCGTTGACCTGGCACTCCACGGGGGCCGGGGTGGCTGAGGAGACGTCTCCGGTGGGTGCCGCCACGGGGACGCAGGAAGGGTTATCGGTCCACGCGGTCCAGGCGCCGAATTGACATTGGACCGAGTTTGCGACCGGGGTGCAGCCCGAAGCGTCGGCGGCCTGCCAGGCCTGGGCCCAGCTCGTCTGGCAATTCCGGGCGACGACCTGGGTGAAGCTTGGCCCGGTCGATTGTGGCTGGTCCGTACAGCTTCCGGGTCCGGCCCACGGTGTCCACCCGCTCCAACTGCTATACCAGCAGATCTCGGTGGCCGATTCGTTGCACGTGGTTGTCGCGTCCTGCCCCTGGGACCAAACCATCGGGCAGGTAACGAGGTTGCCGGTGTAGTTCGGGCCGCTGGACGCCGTCCCGCTGGCGGTGCAGCTAGTCACGTTGGTGGTAGACGGTGAACTGTAGCGACACTGTGAATCGGTGGTATAGGTGGTCGTCTGGCTATCCGTTCCGGGGTTGTTGATGCGCGTGCCGCCGCTGATCGTCGAGCAGGCGGATACGGCCGTCCAGCCGGTCTGGGCCAGCGTCTGGCAATCGACGCGGTTGGTGCCCGTTGGTGACGGGTGTACAGGAAGCGACATCGCTCCACGCGCCGAACGAGGTTCCGCCATTGCTCGAGGTACGTTGCTGGACCTGCGTCAGCTGCTGCTGGAGGAGGGAGGTCACCATCTGGAGCTGGCCTGTCGCGCGCCGAAGCTGCGAGGTCTGCACCTCGACCCGGTCCCTGCGGATGATTTCGAGAGTCCTCGTTCTGCTCTGTAGCGGACCGGTCCTGCGCTGCAGAAGGGAGGTCCTTTCCTGCCAGACGTAGTTGTTGGCTTGCAGGATGCTGTTGGTGCGCGTCTGCAGTTCGGAGGTCCGCGCGCGCGTCTGCTCGATTCTGGTGTGTGACTGGGTGGCCAGGGTTGGCGTCCGGGTCCGCGTCGTCTGCGTTCTCGTTTCCTGATCCTGCGGACCGCCACCAGTCGAGTTGCGGTCGCTCCTCGAGTCCCGGGCCGTCCTGGTCGCCGATCGCGGAAGCCCCGTCCCAGCGGAAGCCGGCACCCTCGTTCCAGTAGCCGTCGGTTGACAGGATGGTGACGTTCTTCTGACAGTAGTACTGAACCGGATCGACCACGCTCACCCCGTTGAACGTGCTGCCGTTCAGCTGCCCCGAATAGAGGCGGCCTGCGTTCGACAAGGCGACGCGCAGAGGCGTGTTGCGGTTGGGAACGGCGGCAAACAACTTGTCGTACCAAGGCCTTTTTCTGGGCGGCGGTGAACGATTCGACGTTCTGAAAGTCCGAACCGGTATTGTTGTTGATCGACATGTAGCCGATGCGCTGCCGCTGGTCGGTGGGCTCAAAGGACAGGCTGGTGGCCGTTTTCATCGTTTGCATGCGCGTGCGGTAATACGCCCACCAGTTCGCGTAGTTGGTCATTTCTTCCGCATAGGTGCAGGTGGTGTCCCCCGCGCAGTCGGTGCGCTTGTCGCCCTTGGGATAGCTGGTGACGGTCGGGTAGATGATCGTCAGCAGGTTTTCGCCGGGTGCCAGATTGCTGCCGGGTCGGGCAAAACTGGTGGTCGTGAACGACATCGCGTTCGCGTTACTCTGGGTAATTACCGGTGCTGTGCTGTTGTTCAGGGGCGAGGTGACGGTTACGACCCTGCCCGCGGAGACTGCGCGGTAGCCCGCGACTTGACAGGCGCCACTGAGCGCGAAGGAGCAGTCGTTGATTCTGCTCGCGATGTTGGCGGCCATCGTCGTCGAGTTGCTGGTCGCCGTGATTGGCGCCGAGAGGATGATCTGGCCGTCGACGGTGATGTTGCTGATCGATGTGGCGCTGCTGCCGCTGGTGGTGATCGTGCTCGTGCGCGGCGACGGCATGCGCGGGAAATCGTACGAGACATTGGTCGCCGTCGCCGGCGGCGGCGGGCTGGGTTCGATCTGCGTTGCCTGGCACGTGCCGTCAGCGGGAGCGGCGGCGACGGCATCGGCGGCGGTCCGGCACCAGCGAAGCCGCGCCGGAAACGGATAGGCGTCGCTCGCCGCGCTGGCGGCGACGCACACCCTGAGGCTTCGATTGGTGCAGTATTCACCGACCACGGTGGTGAAGTAGTAGGCGTTACCGATCAGGTTGACCATGGCGGCGCTTTGCACGCCGTAGCCATCGTCCTTGACGGCTGTCCAGGCGCTGCTTTGCGCCGAGGTCTGGCTGGGGTAGGTGGTGGTGTCGGCTGCTCCGTCGACGGCGAAATACTTCGGCGGTATGTAACGGACGGCGGGATTGTAGGCGATGCCGTTGAAACCTGGGTTGCGGGTCCAGGAGAGAGGGAGGGGGCGTGCCGCGGTGGGCTCGGCCCAGTCCGGAAGATATTCCTTGGTCATGCTCAGCGAGTCATCGAGGACGAACAGGATGTTGGTCGAGATCTCGATCGACGAGGCGCTGGACATCGGCGCATTGGCGAGTTGAGTGGGCTGGGCCTGCGCGCCGCAGGCAAGGATCAGCAGCGCTGCAGCGGCTATCGCACGCCATTTCAGTGAGTCGGATCGCATGGCAAACTCCTCGTGGGATCTCTGGTAGACCTACAGCGCAACGATCGTCTGGATGTAGGCGACGGTGTTGCGCGGCCCGCGAACGCGGGTGGTGATTCGGTAATAGACCTGGTTGTTGGTGATTGCGGTGACACTGCCGGCGCCGAAGCTGCCGCCGCTGTTGATCGCCGACGGTTGCGTCGCGCAGTTGGCCAGGTGCGGGGCGGCCGGAAGGGTAAGCGGGTCGCAAAGCCGATGAATCACATAACAGACGGTGTTGCCGGCAGCATCGGCGTTGACGTCGGTTGGCTGTGGGTCGGCTGGGCAGGCGACTCCCGGGGTGACTACTGCTTGCGCTTCCAGGGTGGCAATCCAGAAAGCGTCCCATGAGACGCCGGGTGCGGGATCTTCGCGCCTGGCGCGGTAACCGTTGGCCGCGCTGTGGTCGTGCAGATCCGTGTCCCCCAAGCCGTTGTTTCCTTGCAGCCAGTTGTTGAGCGCAATTTCTGTGCTTCGCTCGCCGGCATGCACGGCCGCTTGATGAAAGGACTGGTTGCCGGCAATCAGGTTGGCCGTATCGACCGAGCGAATGAGTGCCACTCCGGCCAGGGTCAGGGCGACCAGGATGATCAGCGCGACGAGCAGAACGACACCGCGCTGGCGGCTGAGGGGGGCGCCGGCGCAGGCTTGGCGGAGGTGGGGGCTTGGCCTTAGGTACATGTTCCCATCCAGGGCAGGTTGCGAATCGGAATGATGGTTTCAAAGACCTTGTAGCGGTAGTTCTGCCAGTTCCCGGCTGCGCTCAGATCGATCGCCGCACCCGCGCTACCTACCCAAGTCGGCGCCGCGGCGGTGATCTGGTCGCGATCGACCTGGCTGTTGCGGGCGACGATGGCGATACGCAGCGCTGAAGTTCTCGCCCAGAGACAGGCCAGAGTCGCCTGGTTGGCGTTCGCCGGGGTCGTTTGATCCCACGAATCGACACCGCTCACCGCCGTCGAGGCGTGCCCGTACTGCGCGCGCAGGCTGACGATGTTGTTGGCGATGGCCACGTAGTTGGTCGCCACGCTGCAATTGGCGGCGAGGTAATCACAGACCGTAAGGTTGCCGCCGCGTACGGCGTAGGCGAGGAATCTCGGGTTGGCGCCGAGATTGAACAGCGTGCCGCCATCGACGGCACCGCTCGCGTCGGTGACCGTGACGTTGGGCGCTGTGACGGCACCCACCGCCGCCAGGGTGAAGGTGCAGCCCGCCGTGGGAGCTGACGGCGCAGCCAGCACGCGCTGCCCGACGGCGTAATTCAAGGCCGTCTGTACCGCCAGTTGCAGGCCGTTGACCGCGGTGATCACGTCGCCCTCCGGCGGGCCCTCGTTGCTTCCGTAGGCGATCAGCAAGGTATCCGTGTTGGCGTCGCCCGCCGGGACGTCGGCGGTCGGCGGATTGACGATGACCGGCGCCAGTTGCCCAAGCGTACGGCTGGCCGGAGCCGGCAGGACGAGAGGACAGCCGAAGGCGTTGACCGCGTTGAAGCCGTAGCCGCCCTGGCGTATGTCGCGCTGTAGCGCATAGAGCGCCATGGCGCCATTGCTTTGCGCGTCACCGCTACCGGTCGTGGCGCGCCGCTGGCCCTCGGCTGCGGCGAAGACCTGCATCATGATGATCAGGCCGAGCATGCCGATGACCATGGCGACCATCACTTCAACCAGTGTGAAGCCTTGCTCGCGCGGCATTGTCGTGGGCGGGAGAGGTGATTGCGCTTTCATGATCGGCTAGGGGTTCCTGACGACTTGCGAAACGACGACGTGACGGTGCCCGGGTACGTCGGTGGCCATCTCCGGGGTGCGCCAGAAGAGAGTGATCTCGACCACTCCGGCACCGTCGACGGTTACCGTCGGCAGGGTCGAAACGACGCCCGACGATGCGCCGACCACGCCGGGCAGGCCTTCGTCGTCGGAGACCTCGGCAAGCCAGGCGTTGTAGGCTGCGCCATCGGTCGCGAAAACGCTCAAGTCGCCATTGCTCACCCACATGCGCCCGATCAGGCGGTTGGCCAGCAGGGCTGCGTCGGTACGGTACTTTGCGTCGCCAGTGAGCTTGATCGACGTGGCCTGCAGGGCGACCAGCGACAGGATGCCCAGCGAGAAGACCAGGATCGCAATCAAGGCTTCAAGCAGCATCACGCCTGCCTGTTCCCGGGGAAGTTTCGAGTGTTTGTTCATCAGCATGCCTGAGCGTCGCCAGCGGGCAAGGCCGGATCGCACATGCGTATCTGGCCGCCGATCGAGACCTCGACGCGCAGGCAGCGCACGGGACCTCCGGCAGCGGCGCAGGCTTCGCCGGCAGCGCTGGTGAAATTGATGGCAATGTTGCCGCCGGGCAGGGGAGTGGGACGACCGAGGCCATTGAAAACCACCGAAGACTGCCCTGCGGCCACCGTCGTCGCTGCGCCGCCGCTTTCAGCGCCCCGACGCAACTGGATGATGCGTGGTGCGGTGGCGTCGGACGGATCGACGTTGCACTGGCCGACCGGTGAGTCGACACTGACGATCCAGTTGGGGCCGGCGGTGCTCAGCGCGCAGGCGCCGGTGGTGGTATCCACCAGATAGAAACCGACCGTCGTATTGCGGCGCACGGCCTCGGCGCGGGCCAGCTGAAGGCCGTTCAGCGCCGATTCGGCCGTCGTGCGTACCCTGGCGTTGCGCATCCAGTCGCTGAACGCCGGAATTCCGAGACTCATCAGTATGCCGAGAATGGCCATGCCGACGATCAGTTCGATCAGGCTGAAACCGCGCATGGCGTTCAACAGCCACCTCTACCGGTGACCCAACAGGCCAACGGAGCCGTTCCCCAGCCGCTCTGGACGGCGGTCGTCGCCTTGACGTTGGCGTGAGTGAGTGTGTAGGTGAAGCCGGTCATCGAACTCTTGCCGGTAGCAGTCAAGGTGTAGGTCGAGGCGGTGAGCGTCGGGCAGGAGAAGTCGAAATAGCGGCTGGAGGTGCTGTCGTTGCTGCATGCGGGCGAACTGACCTCCGGGTCGGAACCGGACGCGGCGCGGAAATACGTATGATTGTCCTGAAAGAACTGCTCCATGCGTACCCGCTTTTCGGACAGCCCGGAGGTGGCCTGGGTGATCCGCGAGCGGGTCAGGTAATCGGCGTAGTTGGGAATGGCGATGGCAGCCAGGATGCCGATGATGATCACGACGATCATGATCTCGATCAGGGTGAAGCCAGCGTGTCTTTTCACAGCGTTTTCTTTCCTCAAGGACGGCAAGATCGGGCGGGCGGAACGCAAAGGCAACTGCTGCCATGATAGTCGAGGGTCAGCGAGGTGCCAATGCGGGGCGATATACGGCGTCTGGCAGCGGACGAGTGGCAGCGCTGGTCTCGCGTCGGGCGCCTAGAATCCTGCTGCTGCCAGCTTCGGCATCCTCTTGCAGAGAGTGGATTTCTTGACATCGGTCTTCTCAGACAGCCTGGCAGGGTGGCCAGGACGGCGCCAGCTGCCGCTGGCGCTGGGCGCGTCCCTGCTCCTTCATTTGGGCGCGCTGGCGGTCCTGCAACGCACGCTCGGTCCGGCAGCCGACGTGGCGCCGGTGTTGGGCAGTGCAGCGGCGGTGACGAGCGGCGTGCTGGTCACCCTGCGCGGGTCGGCAAAGCAGGGCACGCAGGACATCGCTGGAGCGCCTGACGGCAGCCCAGGCAACGAAGCGACCGAAGCCGGCGCCACCCGTGCAGCGGGCGAAGAAGGAACGATGGCCGGTGAGGGCAGCGAGCAGCCGGCGGCGACGCAGTCGGTCGAGTCGCCGGTCGCCGCGTCCGCAGCACGGCTCGTGGCGCGGGGCCAGCGCCGGCTGGCCGAGTCCTTGCCGCCGTACCCTGCGCAGCCGTTCGTGCCGGCGTCGCCAACCGGTCCTGCGTATTTCCGAGCTTCCGAACTGACGGTTGCGGCGGCACTGCTTGACGAGCCCTTGATCAATCCCCCCGCTGACGGCGCTGGCGATGCGCTTCTTGGCGGCACGGTGGTGCTGAGCGTCTTCCTTGCTGCCGATGGCGCGGTGGCGCGCGTGGAAGTGGCGAGCAGCAGCCTGCCGCCGGCCTATGGCGACGCGGCGGTCGCCGCTTTTTCCCGCCTGCGCTTTCGCCCGGGTGAAATTCAAGGGGTTGCGGTCAGCAGCGAGAGCCGCTACGAGGTCGAGTTCAAAGGTGGCGAAGCCGGCAGCAGCCATGCCAGCGACCGCAAGGCCATCCCTTCGTCGGCTATTGCGGCGAAGCCTCAGTAGCGGCTGGGTGCCCGTCCGCCTATCACGGCGCGCAGGCCAGGCTCACTCCTGCAGCTCGCGCGGCAGCGCGAAAGTGACATTTTCCTCGGCGCCGTCAAGTTGTTCGAGCCTGCTGCTAGCGCCCGCGGAGAGTCGATCGACGACGCTTTGCACCAACACTTCCGGTGCCGACGCGCCAGCGGTGACGCCGACACGGTTGGCGCCACTGAGCCAGGCGTCGTCGATCTGTTCGGCGTGGTCGACCAGGTAGGCACGACTGCCGATCAGTTCCGCCACTTCGCGCAGGCGGTTCGAGTTGGAACTCGACTCGCTGCCGACGACGACCACCACGTCGCTCTCCCGGGCCAGTTGCTTGACGGCGTCCTGGCGGTTTTGCGTGGCGTAACAGATGTCGTCTTTCTTCGGGCCGATGATCGCCGGGAAGCGTTCCCTGAGCGCGGCGATGACCTGTGCGGCGTCGTCGATCGAGAGGGTGGTCTGGGTGACATAGGCGAGCCGGGCAGGCGTTCTTACCTGCAGTTGCCGCGCGTCGGCGACGGTTTCCACGAGGTACATGCCGTCACCGCTTTGCCCCATCGTTCCTTCGACTTCGGGGTGTCCCTTGTGGCCGATCATGACGATTTCCCGGCCATCGTTGCGCATCCGCGCGACTTCCAGGTGCACCTTGGTGACCAGCGGACAGGTGGCGTCGAAAACCTTGAGGCCACGCCCTTCCGCCTCCTCGCGAACCGCCTTGGAGACGCCGTGAGCGCTGAAAATCACCGTGCTGCCGCTGGGTACGTCGGCCAGCTCGTCGACGAACACGGCGCCCTTGCTGCGCAGATCGTCGCAGACGAACTTGTTGTGTACCACTTCGTGGCGAACGTAAATCGGCGCACCAAATTTTTCGAGGGCGCGCTCGACAATGGCGATGGCGCGGTCCACTCCGGCGCAGAAGCCGCGGGGATTGGCGAGAATGATCTGCATGCTGGGCCTCACATGATGGCGATAATCAGGACTTCGAAGCGCACCGGTTTGCCGGCCAGCGGATGGTTGAAGTCGAAGATCGCGCTGCTGTCGGTGAGTTCGCGCAGGAAGCCGGCAAAGTCGCCGGCGCCGTCGGGCGAGCTGAACTCGATCAGCGAGTTTACCTTGAGTTCGACCTCGGGAGGCAGCGCGCTGCGCGCGATACGTTCGATAAGGCGTGGATTATGGGGGCCGAAAGCGCCTTCCGCAGGCAGCTCGAATACCCGGCGCTCGCCCGCTGCCAGGCCGATCAGACAGTTCTCGAGGGTCTCGGCAAGCTGGCCGCTGCCCATCTGCAGGGTCGCCGGCGAGAGATCGAAAGTGCTCACGTAATCGGTGTTTTCCAGGTCGGAGAGGCGGTAGTGCAGCGTCAGATAGCTGTCGTGGCCGACGCTGAGCGCACTTTCCGGCGCGATTGGCGAGTGTTTCATGGGCTTCCTGTCGTCGTTGCGGCAGCGCCGCGGTCACGGTCGTGCCTCAAGTGCGTTTGCCGTGTCCTGATCGCGCGGCACGGTCGTCACTGTCGTGCTTGCCGAACAGCTGGTCGATAATCATCAACACGGCGCCGATGCTGATCGCCGCATCGGCGATGTTGAAGGCCGGCCAGTAGAAGCCGGCGGCGTGCCATTGAACGAAGTCGACGACCGCGCCGAAGCGCAGCCGGTCGATGACGTTGCCGAGCGCACCGCCAAGGATCAGGGTGAGGGCCAGCGAAATCCTGAACTCACCGCTGTGGCGTGGCAGGATGCTGACGATCCATGCCGAGATGGCCAGCGCCATGAGCGTGAAGAACCAGCGCTGCCAGCCGCCGGCATCGGAGAGGAAACTGAACGCCGCGCCGGCGTTGAAGGTCAGCACCCAGTTGAAGAACGGTGCGACGTAGATCGAATCGCCAGGCTGCATCCGGGCCAGGACCAGCCACTTGCTGAGCTGATCGAGGACGATGATGACGCCGGCCAGCCATAGCCAGCGGTCGACGTTACGCGAAGGCACGTACTTCACCCTCGCCGTCAAGGTTGCTGACGCAGCGGCCGCAGAGGCCGGGCCGCTCGGTGTGGCTCCCGACGTCGTCGCGGACGTGCCAGCAGCGTTCGCATTTGGCGGCCGCCAGTGGGGCGCAATGCAAGCCCTCGTCGGCGCTGTCGCTGACCTCGATCGCCGTGGCCTGCGAACAGATCAGGACAAAGCGCAGGTCGTCGCCGAGCGAGGCGAGGATCTCGTACTTCTCGCCGGCGCAGTGCAGGCGTACCTCGGCCTGCAGCGACGAGCCGATCTTTCCGGCGCTGCGCAGCTCCTCGAGGGCGCGCATGACGTCAGCGCGATAGGCACGGATTTTCCGCCACTTGTCGAGTAGCTCGCCTTCGTCCGCCGGCTCCGGCAGCGCTTCCCAGGTCTGCAGCATCACCGACTGCGCGGCGTCACCGGTCTGAATCTGCCAGATCTCTTCGGCGGTGAAGGAGAGAACCGGGGCCATCAATTTGACGAAGCTTTGCAGGATATGCCAGAGAGCGCTTTGCGCTGAGCGCCGCGCCGGCGAACTGGCGGCGGTCGTGTACAGACGGTCCTTGAGGATGTCGAGGTAGAAGCCGCCAAGATCTTCGGAACAGAAGGTCTGCAGCGACTGGACGACGCGGTGGAACTCGAAGCGAGCGTAATCGGCTTCGCATTGCGCCTGCATTTCGCGCGTCATGGCCAGCGCGTAGCGGTCGATTTCGAGCCACTGTTCGACCGGCAGCAGGTCGCGCGGGGCGTCGAAGTCGGCGGTGTTGGCGAGCAGGAAGCGCAGCGTGTTGCGGATTCGCCGGTAGGACTCGACGACCCGTTTGAGAATCTCGTCGGAGATCGACAACTCGCCAGAGTAGTCTGTGGCGGCGACCCACAGGCGGAGGATTTCGGTGCCCAGGGTGTCGGCGATCTTCTGCGGGGCAATCACGTTGCCTTTCGACTTGGACATTTTCAGGCCCTTGCCGTCGACCACGAAGCCGTGCGTGAGCAGGGCGTCGTAGGGTGCACGGCCGTCCATCGCACAGCCGATGAGGAGCGAACTCTGGAACCAGCCGCGATGCTGATCGGACCCTTCGAGGTAGAGATCGGCGGGGTAGGCGAGTTGCGTACGATGCGACCCGCGCAGGACGCTGGAGTGCGTCGCGCCGGAGTCGAACCAGACGTCGAGGGTGTCGCTCATCTTGCGATAGTGATCGGCTTCGGCGCCAAGCAGTTCGTTCGCGTCGAGCGCGAACCAGGCTTCGATGCCGGATTCCTCGACGCGCAGGGCGACGGCTTCGACCAGTTCGGCGGTGCGCGGATGCGGTGCGCCGGTTTCGCGATGCAGGAAAAAGGGGATCGGAACTCCCCAGTTGCGCTGCCGCGAAACGCACCAGTCGGGGCGTGTCTTGATCATCGCTTCGAGGCGCGCTCGGCCCCAGCTCGGGAAGAACTGTGTTTCGTCGACGGCGCGCTCGGCGCGCCAGCGCAAGCTCGCTTCCTCTTCGTTGGCTGCGCCATGTGAGCCATGGGCGCCATCCGCCGTCGGCGAAGCGTCGCCTGAGTTTGCCCGCTGCTCCATGCCGACGAACCATTGCGTCGTAGCCCGGAATATGATCGGCGTCTTGTGGCGCCAGCAGTGCGGGTAACTGTGCTGAATCGTTTCCGAGCACAGCAGGTGGCCGCTGGTGGCGAGTTCATTGAGGACCAGCGGGTTGGCTTCCCAGACGCTTCTGCCGACCAGTTCGCCGACCGACAGCGCCGGGGTTCCGGCCACGAAGCGGCCGTCGTCTCCGACCGGGTTGTTCACCGGCAGGCCATAGACCTTGCCGATCAGGTAATCGTCGGTGCCGTGCGCCGGCGCCGTGTGCACCAGTCCGGTTCCGGCTTCGACGGTGACGTGCCGACCGCAGATGATCGCCACGTCGCGCGTTTGGAAAGGGTGACGCAGGAGTACCTGTTCGAGCGCCGCGCCCTTGGCGGAACCCAGCACCGTACCGCTCAGCGCATAGCGTTGCAGGCAGGCGTCGGCGAGTTCGCGAACCAGAATCAGCGCCCCTTTCGGAGTGTCGATCAGCTGGTAGTCGAAGTCCGGGTGCGCGCTGACCGCCTCGTTGGCCGGCAGGGTCCAGGGAGTGGTCGTCCAGATGACGGCGAAAGCGGGGCCGCGCAGGTGCGTCAGGCCGAACGCCCTGGCCACCTTGTCGGCGTGATTGGGGTGTACCTCGAAGGCGACGTCGATCGCCGCCGAGCTCTTGTCCTCATACTCGACTTCGGCTTCGGCCAGTGCCGAGCCACAGTCGAGACACCAGTTGACCGGTTTCAGACCCTGGTAGAGGAAGCCTTTTTCCAGGATCGCCCCGAGCGCGCGGATTTCGTCGGCCTCGGTCTTGAAGTCCATGGTCAGGTATGGATTGTTCCACTCGCCGAGAATGCCGAGGCGGATGAAGTCCTTCTTTTGCCGTTCGACCTGCTCGCCGGCGAAGGCGCGGCAGAGGGCGCGCACCTGGTCGGCAGGAACGTGTTTGCCGTGTAGCTTTTCGATCTGATGCTCGATCGGCAGGCCGTGGCAGTCCCAGCCCGGCACGTAGGGGGCATCGAAGCCGGCCAGCGTCTTGGATCGAACGATGATGTCCTTGAGGATCTTGTTGACCGCGTGACCGATGTGGATGTCGCCGTTGGCGTAGGGTGGGCCATCGTGCAGAACGAAGCGTGGCCGTCCCTGCGCCAGCTCTCGGATGCGCTCGTAGAGCCTGCTCTCCTGCCAGGCGGCGACCCACTGCGGTTCGCGGCTGGGGAGGTTGCCACGCATCGGAAACGGCGTGTCGGTCAGGTTGAGGGTTTGCTTGTAGTCAGCCATGGCGGTTCTCAGAACTGGAAGTAGGCTTTCGCGGTTTCGACGTCGTTGGCGATTTGCCCTTTCAGGGCGTTGAAGTCGGGAAATTTCATTTCGTCGCGCAGCTTGTGCAGGAAACGAACGTTCAGGTGCGCGCCGTAGATGTCCGCGCAGAAATCGAAGAGGTGCACTTCCAGCAGCGGTCGCGTTACCCGGTTGGCGCTCGGGCGGTAGCCAAGATTGGCCGCACCGCGGTGCGGGCCGCCAGGAAGTCCCTTCACCTCGACCGCGAAGACGCCTTGCAGCGGCGGTTTCTGGTGTTTGATGCGGATATTCGCGGTGGCGAAGCCCAGTTGCCGGCCGATCTTGTCGCCATGCACCACCCGCCCGTCGATCGAATAGGGGCGGCCGAGCAGGCGCGCGGCGTGCTCCAGCCGCCCGTCCTCCAGTGCATTGCGGACCGCCGAACTGGAGGCGCGTTCGCCTTCGAGGGTGACGCTGGGCATGGATTCGACCTGAAAGCCGAGGCGCGCGCCGGCCTCGCGTAGCAGCGCGAAGTCACCGCTGCGGCGAGCGCCAAAACGGAAGTCGTCGCCGACGATCAGATGGCGGACACGCAGCGCGTCAACCAGTACCGTGGCAATGAAGTCGTCGGCGCTCAAAGCGGCGAAGCCGCCGTTGAAATGGCAGACGTAGGTCAGGTCGACGCCGTCGTCGGCGAGCAGTTCGAGCTTCTCGCGCAGCGTGGACAGTCGCGACGGCGCCGATTGCGGCGCGAAGAACTCGCGCGGGTGCGGCTCGAAGGTGAGCACTGCCGCCGGCAGGCCGGCGTCCGCCGCCACGGCCGTCAGGCGGGCGAGAAGCGCACGATGACCAAGGTGCACGCCATCGAAGTTGCCAATGGTCAGTACAGTGGCGCTGTGCGCTTTGCGAGAGTAACCGCGATAGACGAGCATCGGCAGCAGGCGGGGACGAAAAAACGTGCAATTATAACCAGTTTCATGCACCGTCAGCGCCTATCGAGCGGCATGCGACGGTGGGTAGTGCGGCTGTGCGGGCGTTCTGGCAGTGCCTCGCGGTGAATCGTTCGTCGCTTGCCCGCAGCCTTCGCGTGCCGGCCGTTGTCCGTGCTGCGGCGCGATTGGCGGTAAGATGCCGGCAGTTTCCGGGCTGCGCCCTGGATGCACAGGCTGCCTGCGAGGCAGCGATCCTTCGCTTCATGCGGGCGCCGGGCGGCGTCCTTTTCTTGTCCCTGGCGGTGATGAACAACAGCAATTGCTACCATTGCGGCCAGCCTGTGCCGGTCGGCGTTGATCTGGAGGTCGGCATCGACGGTCAGCCGCGCGCGATGTGCTGTGGCGGCTGCCAGGCGGTGGCGCAGGCGATCGTCGGCAACGGGCTCGCCGAGTACTACCGCAACCGCGACCAGCTGCCCGATTCGCCGCGCGAGGCGCTGCCGAGCGTCGTCGATGGCCTGCAGATTTACGATCACCCTGATTTCCAGAAAGGCTTCGTGCGCGTTCTCGCCGCGGCGGGCGAAGCCGGTCGCGACGGTGTCGGAGGCAGCGAGCGGGAAGCGTCGCTGATCCTCGAAGGGATCACCTGTTCGGCGTGTATCTGGCTTAACGAGCAGCATCTTTCGCGCCTTGCCGGGGTCACCGCGGTGGACATCAACTACGCCACGCGACGTGCCCGAATCCGTTGGGATGATCAACGCATCAAGCTCTCCGACATTCTGGCGGCGATCGCCGCGATCGGTTATCACGCGCATCCGTACGATCCGGCGAAGAGCGAGGAGCTGGCGGGCAAGGAGCGGCGCAGTGCGTTGTGGCGGGTGTTCGTCGCCGGCTTCGGCATGATGCAGGTGATGATGTACGCGCTGCCACTGTATCTGGCCGGCGACGGCGAGATGACCGCGGACATAGAGCAACTGCTGCGCTGGGCGAGCCTGCTGCTGACCACGCCGGTGGTCTTCTATTCGGCTGCCCCGTTCTTCCGCAACTCGTGGCGCGACCTGCGTTTGCGGCGGGTCGGCATGGACGTGCCGGTTGCCCTCGGCGTCGGCGCCGCCTTTGCGGCCAGCGTCTGGGCAACGCTGACGGCGAGCGGCGAGGTCTATTTCGACTCGGTGACGATGTTCGTCTTCTTTCTGCTCAGCGGGCGTTTCCTGGAGATGAGCGCGCGGCAACGCGCGGTGAGCGTCACCGAAGCACTGGCCAGGCTGATGCCGGCGGTGGCTGGCCGCATTGCCGGCTATCCGGAGAAGCGCGAGGTGGAGCAGGTGATGGCCGCCGACCTGCAGCCCGGTGACGTCATCCTGGTCCGGCCCGGCGAGACGATTCCCGCCGACGGGCGGGTGATCGAAGGCGCGAGCAGTACCGACGAGGCGCTGCTCACCGGCGAAAGTGCGCCGGTGCGAAAAGGGCCAGGACTGGTCGTGACCGGCGGTGCGGTCAATGTCGAGAGCCCTTTGCTGGTCGAGGTGCTGCAGGTTGGCGAGGGAACGCGGCTATCGGCGATCGTCCGCCTTATGGAGCGGGCAGCAGCCGAGAAGCCGCGCATCGTCGAGTTGGCCGACCGGATTGCCAGTCGCTTCATCGTCAGCCTGCTGCTCGTGGCGGCGGCGGTCGCCGCCGTCTGGTGGACCATCGACCCGGCGCAGGTGCTGTGGATTACGGTGTCGGTACTGGTCGTCACTTGCCCCTGCGCGCTGTCGCTGGCGACGCCGGTGGCTCTGACCGTGGCCAGCGGGGCGATGGCTCGGGCTGGCCTGCTGGTGACGCGCAGCCACGCGGTCGAGACCCTGGCTCGCGCCAGCCATTTCGTTTTCGACAAGACCGGGACGCTGACCAGCGGGCGCATGCGTTTGCTTGAAGTCATGCCGCTGAACGACCGTTCGTCGGCATTCTGCCTGGCTCTCGCCGCGGCGCTGGAGCAGGCGTCCGAGCACCCGATCGGCGCCGCCTTGCGCGCGGCAAGCAGCGGCCAGGCCGTGCCGGTTGTCGACGCACCGAGCAACGAGCCGGGGCGGGGAATCAGCGCCCGCTACGCTGGCTGCCGAGTGCGTCTGGGCCAACCGGACTACGTTCTCGCCTTGCACGGAGAGCCTCTGCCGCCGTCGGCCGACGCCTTGCTGGCCGGGGGAGATACGGTCGTCGCTCTCGGTGACGAGAGTGGCTGGATGGCGCTCTTCCGTCTCGGTGACGAGCTGCGGCCCGAAGCGGCGGCGATGGTCGCCGCCTTGCAGGCGCAGGGCCGGCAGGTGATCCTGCTCAGCGGCGACGCGGCACCGGCGGTTCAGCGAGTGGCGCAGGCCCTGGCCATCGACGAGGTGGTGGCGGGGGCGTCACCGCAGGCAAAACACGACTTCGTTCGGCAATTGCAGGACAGTGGTGCGGTGGTGGCGATGATTGGTGACGGTGTCAACGATGCGCCGGTGCTGGCCCAGGCGCAGGTTTCGGTGGCCATGGGCGGGGGCGCGCAGCTGGCGCGCACGCAGGCCGACCTGGTGCTGCTCTCCGAGAATCTGGATCACCTGCGTCGTGGCGTGCTTGTTGCGCGTCGTTCGCTGGCGGTGATCCGGCAGAATCTGCTATGGTCTTTCGCTTACAACGCGGTTGCCTTGCCGCTGGCGATGGGCGGTTACATCACTCCGTGGATGGCCGGTATCGGCATGTCGGGGAGTTCGCTGCTGGTGGTCTTGAATTCTATGCGGCTGCAGCAAGTCGCCGCGAGATGAGCGCTGATGGAAACGCTATACCTGCTGATTCCGATATCTGTCGTCCTGGTCTTCCTGATCGCCATCGCTTTTTGGTGGTCATTGCGCAACGGTCAGTTTGATGACCTCGAAGGCCCGGCCTACCGCATCCTTATGGACGACGATAAGGCCACCAGACCCGTTGCGAGCGACCCCGATTCGTCGCCAGGCGATGCTGGGCGCGCGCCCAGTCGAGAGAAATCGTCGGCGGCCAATCTCCACCACTCTTGACACAAATCAAGACGACCGCGTTTGCGGTCACGATAATTGATCTCATGACGGGTGCCAATGCGCTGGCATTGTGCGCTGCAGGATGCGAAGGGCTTTTTCTCTGTTGGGGTTCGGGTGCGTTTCGGCGCACCCTTTTTTTGTATATTAGGCTTTGATGATCGAGCGGCTGGAGTTTGAGCGGTGTCAAGTTGCGCCGCAAGAGGTTAGAATAGCATCCGGAAAGCTAGTGCCCATGCGGCTGGTGAGGGCATTAAGGGCGGTGAGAACCGGTTTACAGTCATAAACGAGGTGAGTCCATGTCGGAAGCTCAGTCAACATACAACTACAAGGTGGTGCGGCAGTTTGCCGTGATGACCGTCGTCTGGGGCATTGTCGGGATGCTGGTCGGGGTGATCATCGCCGCTCAGCTGGTCTGGCCTGACCTTAACATGGGCTTTCTGCATTTCGGTCGTCTGCGTCCGCTGCACACCAACGCGGTGATCTTCGCGTTCGGCGGCAGCGCACTTTTCGCCACCTCGTATTACGTCGTTCAACGTACCTGCCACACGCGAATCTTCTCGGATGGGCTGGCGGCCTTCACTTTCTGGGGCTGGCAAGCAGTGATCGTTCTGGCGGCTATCACCCTGCCGCTGGGGATGACCCAGGGGAAAGAGTATGCCGAACTCGAGTGGCCGATCGATATCCTGATCGCGCTGGTCTGGGTCGCCTACGCGGTCGTTTTTTTCGGCACCATCGCGAAGCGCAAGGTCAGCCACATTTACGTCGCCAACTGGTTCTATGGCGGCTTCATCCTTGCCGTGGCCTTGCTGCACATTGTCAACAGCGCTGCCATTCCGGTTTCGCTGACCAAGTCCTACTCGGCCTACGCGGGCGTGCAGGACGCGATGGTGCAGTGGTGGTACGGCCACAACGCGGTCGGCTTTTTCCTGACCGCCGGCTTCCTCGGGATGATGTACTACTTCGTCCCCAAGCAGGCCGGTCGCCCGGTGTATTCGTATCGCCTGTCGGTGGTGCACTTCTGGGCGCTGATCTTCACCTACATGTGGGCCGGTCCGCACCATCTGCATTACACGGCGCTTCCCGACTGGACACAATCGGTAGGCATGCTCTTCTCGCTGATTCTCCTGGCACCGTCCTGGGGCGGCATGATCAACGGCGTGATGACCCTCTCGGGGGCCTGGCACAAGCTGCGCGACGATCCCATTCTCAAGTTCCTGATCACCTCCCTGTCGTTCTACGGGATGTCCACTTTCGAAGGCCCGATGATGGCCATCAAGACGGTCAACGCGCTGTCGCACTACACGGACTGGACGGTCGGGCATGTGCACTCCGGCGCGCTTGGCTGGGTGGCGATGATCTCGATTGGTTCGATCTACTACCTGTTGCCGCGTTTGTACGGCAAGCCGGAAATGTTCAGCGTCAGATTGATCACCGTACATTTCTGGGTGGCAACGATCGGCGTCGTGTTGTACATCGCTTCCATGTGGATCGCCGGCGTAATGCAGGGCTTGATGTGGCGCGCGGTCAATGCGGACGGTACCCTGACCTACAGCTTTGTCGAATCGGTCAAAGCCTCGTATCCGTTCTGGGCGATCCGCTTTGTCGGTGGCGTTCTCTTCCTTTCCGGCATGCTGATCATGGCCTACAACATGGTCAAGACTATGGCTGGCGGGCGCACGGTGGACGATGCGCTGGTTCTGCAACCGGCTGCCCAGCACGCCTAAGAGAGGATCGAAATGAAACTTACGCATGACAGTATCGAACGTAATGTCTGGCTGATGGTGGTGCTGACCATCCTCGTGGTCAGTGTCGGTGGCCTGGTCGAAATCGTGCCGCTCTTTTTCCAGAAGTCGACCACCGAGCCCGTGGCCGGGCTGAAGCCTTACGATCCGCTGCGCCTGACCGGGCGCGATGTCTATATCCGCGAGGGCTGCTTCCTCTGTCACTCGCAGATGATTCGTCCGTTCCGGGCTGAAACTGAGCGCTATGGCCACTATTCGGTCGCCGGCGAGTTTGTCTACGACCATCCCTTCCAGTGGGGCTCGAAGCGTACCGGCCCGGATCTGCATCGGGTCGGCGGGCGCTATTCGGACGAGTGGCACCGTGCGCACCTGATCAATCCGCGCGACGTGGTCCCCGAGTCGAACATGCCTGCCTTCGCTTTCCTCGAAGGTGCGCCCGCCGATGCTGCACTGATCGAGACCAAGATGCGTGCCTTGCGCAAGGTGGGGGTTCCCTACAGCGATGAGGAAATTGCCGGCGCCAAGGCACAACTTGAGGGCAAGAGCGAGTTGGACGCCGTCATCGCCTATCTGCAGGGAATGGGCCTCGAACTGAAGAACGCGAAGTAAGCGCATGGACATCAACGACTTACGAGCCATCGTCACCGTCGTCTCGCTGCTGACCTTCCTTGGAATAGTGTGGTGGGCGTACGGCGTGAAGGGCAACAAGAAGCGCTTCGAGGAAGCGGCCATGCTGCCGTTCATCGATGAGGAAGCGGATTGGGCCGAGCTCGGCCTGGATCGCCACGGAAAAAGGAAAGCATCATGAGTGATTTTGTCAATCAGTTCTGGAACTGGTACGTCATTCTCCTGACGGCCGTCAGTATCATTGCCTGTAGCGTCGTGCTCTGGTCGCAGAACATCACGCCGGTTTCCGGCAAGGCGGATACTACCGGTCACGTCTGGGACGAGACGCTCGAGGAGTACAACAACCCGCTGCCGAAGTGGTGGATGTGGCTTTTCCACATTACCGTGGTTTTTTCGCTGGTTTACTGTGTTCTCTATCCGACGCTGGGCAGTTTTCAGGGTGTATTGGGGTGGTCGTCCGACGGGCAGTACGCCAAGGAAGTGGCCAAGGCCGACGCCGAGACCAAGCCACTCTACGACAAGTACCTGGCGATGGATCTGCCGGCCCTGGCAGCCGACAAGGAGGGCGTCGAAACCGGCAAGCGCTTGTACCTGACCTACTGCATGCAGTGTCACGGTGCCGACGCGCGCGGCGGGAAGGGCTTCCCGAACCTCGCCGACAACGATTGGCAGTGGGGCGGCGAACCGGCCGAGATCGTCGAGACGATCAGCAATGGTCGGATGGGAGTGATGCCCGCGCACGCTCAACTGGGTGCCGAAACGATCAAGGACCTCGCGAACTATGTGCGTTCGCTGTCCGGTCTGCCGGCCGATTCGCTGCGCGCTGCCAAAGGCCAGGAGGCTTTCAACAGCGTCGGTTGCTCGGGCTGTCACGGGCCCGATGCGAAGGGAATGCATGCCCTGGGGGCGCCCAACCTGACCGACTCCATCTGGCTGTACGGCGGTTCGGAGCCGACGATCATCGAGACCATCACCAAGGGCCGCAACAACCAGATGCCGGCCTGGCAGCAGTTTCTCGGCGATGCCAAGGTGCACGTTTTGTCCGCCTACGTGCTGAGCCTCAACAAGGGCACCGAAAGCAAGTAGCTCGAGTGCTGCCTGGCCTCGCGAGAGCGGCCCCTTGGCCGCTCTTTTTTGATGGCTGGCCGAGATTCGTCGCCAGTCGTCGCTCCGCTGTCGCAATGGATGCGCTGGCAACGCGAATGCGTCATACTCACGTCCTTTCAGGGGAACACGATGAAGAAATCCACAGCCGTTGTACCTGTATTTCGTCAGCGCAGCATTGCGCTTGCCGGACTTGCCGCCGTCCTCCTTCTGGCTGGCTGCGCGAGCGATACCGCCATCATGGGAAGCGGCGCGACGGTCACCGCCAGCGACAAGACGCGCATGACACGAAGCGGTTTCCTGTCCGACTACGCGCGCCTGAAGCCAGCCCCCGGAGCTGAGGGGGTCGAGTGCTGGCGGGATACCAAGCTCGACGCCAGGAAGTACGACAAGGTGCTTATCTCGCGCATCGTCGTCTCGCTCGTCCCCCCCAAGGACCAGAGCGAGCCGCCGACCATCGATCCTAGTGACCTCAAGACGCTCACCGACTACTTCCACAATTCGCTGGTCACGGCCTTGAAGCCTCAAATGCAGGTGGTCGATAAAGCCGGCCCCGGGGTGCTCGTGATGCGCATCGCACTCACCGATCTGGTGCCGACCAAGGTCAGCGACAGCGTCGCCGGGACTCTGATTCCTTACGGTTTTGTCGTCGAAGCGGGTTCCGGTGCGGCGACCGGAAGGCCGGCGGGTTCAACGCCCTACATGGGCGAGACGGGCATGGAAATGCAGTTCCGTGATGGGGGAACGGGCACCGTCGTCGGCGAGTGCAGAGACACCGAGATCGGACGCAAATACGCGGCGGACGTCGACGGGAGCACGGTCGGCGCAGCACAAACCTGGGCCAGCGGCTATCTGAACTCCTTCCAGGCCTGGTCGTACGCCAAGAACGCTTTCGACAAATGGTCGCTGCTGGTGGCCAAGCGTCTCGGCGAACTGCGCGGCGTCAGTCCGTAAGCGAGCCAAGGCGCTGTCGCGCAGCCGGCGAGCGGCGACAGCGAGCGCCGCGATTCGTTGGCGTGCATTGGCGGCAGTCGCTTTCGGAAGGTTTCGTTCAGCCAGCTTCCGGTCCTGCCTAACGGGCCTGCCGTGCCAGCCGCAGGGCGGCTGCGCCGCTTTTCCGGTACGCGGACGCTGGCCTCCGGGTCCAGAGAAGAGTCACGAGCGCTGCCTCGGCGCCCCCTGTGCCGAGCGCCCGAATCGCTGGCGGCGCTGATGCATATCAAACCCACTTCGGCCGCCGATCGGTAATATTAGCGTTTGGTGTAATTCTGAAATTGATCGGAGCTCAGATGATGAATGAGGCGGCCAGCGGAAAGGCCAAGGCCATTCCCATCAACGTCGAAGGTTTGTACGAGAAGCACAGGACGGTTCACGCCCGCACGGTGACCGGGACGTTCAACAACTGGCGCTGGGCGATGGTTTTCTTTACCCAGGCCTTGTTCTACGGGCTGTGCTGGTTCGAATGGAATGGCCGGCAGGCGGTACTTTTCCACATCGTCGAACGCAAGTTTTACATTTTCGGCATGGTTTTCTGGCCGCAGGACGTGATCTACTTGGCGATTCTGCTGGTGATTTCGGCCTATGGGCTGTTCCTCGTCACTGCCGTCGGGGGGCGCCTGTTCTGCGGCTACGCGTGTCCACAAACCGTATACACGGAAATCCTGACGTGGATTGAACGCAAGATCGAAGGCGAACGTCCGGCGCGAATCAAGCTCGATGCACAGCCGATGAATCCGCGCAAGTTCCGGCTCAAGTTCATCAAGCATTCACTGTGGCTGTTGGTTGCGCTATGGACGGGGATTACCTTTGTCGGCTATTTCACGCCGATCAAGGAGCTGCTCGCCGAAATGGCGTCGTTCCGGATCGGGCCATGGGAAGGTTTCTGGGTGTTCTTCTACGCCTTTTTCCTGTACATGATGGCCGGTTTCCTGCGCGAACAGGTGTGCAAGTACATGTGCCCGTACGCACGCTTCCAGGGCGTGATGTTCGACCCGGACACCTTGATCATCAGTTACGATCCCGAGCGCGGCGAGCCGCGCGGGCTGCGCAAGAAGAAGGGGGGGGCGGATACGCCGCCATTGGGTGACTGTGTCGACTGCAGCATCTGTGTGCAGGTGTGCCCGACCGGTATCGATATTCGCAATGGTCTGCAGCTCGAGTGTATCGCCTGTGCGGCCTGTATCGATGCCTGCGATCAGGTGATGGACAAGGTTGGCTCGCCACGCGGGCTGATTCGCTACTCGACAGAGAATGCTCTGGCCCAACACTATACGGCGCGCGAGATCCTCGCCCACCTGTGGCGCTTCAGGACGCTGCTGTATACCGGCATCCTGCTGGCCATTGTCGTGGCCGCGGCGTGGAGTCTCAGCCAGCGCGTGCCGCTGAAGCTGGACGTGCTGCGCGATCGCTCGAGCTTGTCACGCGAGGCCACCGACGGACGTATCGAGAACGTGTTTACCCTGCGCATTTCGAATACCGACGAGGCGGCGCACCGCTATGTGATCAGCGTCAGTGGCATCGACGGTATCGATATCGTCGGCGAGCGCTTCGTTGACCTTCCGGCCGCGTCATCGGATACCGTTTCTCTCTCGGCGCGGGTCGAGCCGGGGCGCGCGAAGAAGGGCTCCAACCAGATCTTCTTCGAGGTTCGCTCCGAGACTGACGATCAAGTCTCGGTTCGTGAAAAAGCAAGTTTCTTCATGCCATGAAGAGTACGCGCGCGACCGATAGCGGCCCATGGTACCGCGAGCCCTGGCCCTGGCTAATCATGCTCGGACCGGCGGTGGTCATTGTCGCTGGTGTCGCGACGGCCTATCTGGCGGTGATCAGCAATGACGGCCTGGTGGCCGACGACTACTACAAGCAGGGACTGGCGATCAATCAACGTGGCGAGCGTGACCAGCGCGCGGCTGAATTGGGGTTGCAGGCCGAGCTGATTCTAGGCGGCAATGGCGATCGCCTGCGGGTCCTGCTGCGCGCCAACGACGGTACGGCATTGCCGGCGACGCTCGCCTTGCGCATCACGCACCCGACACGGCCGGGGTTCGATCAGAGCGTTTCATTGCGCTCCGAAGGGGGCGGCGTCTATGGAGCTGAGCTGGCGCCGATACATGGTCGCTGGCGCCTCGTTCTTGAGGACGAGCGGCAGGAATGGTTGCTGGCGGGCGACTGGGAGAGCGATAAGCAGCCCACGCTGAGGCTGACGCCGTCGGCGCGAGCGGCGGCGCCGGAAGAAAAGAATTCAGCACACAACGAAAGGTAAGTAAGCAATGGCTTGGGATCTGCTGTTTTCGAGCGACTTCGGTCTGTTCAGTGTTTTTGTGATTGTCTTCCTCCTCGGTATGTCGGTCTGGTTCCCCTATTTCTTCCGCAAGAAGATGCGCGAGGACGAACAAAGGAAGGTGCAATAGACATCGCGTAGCGTAGTCACTCTTGCCGGCCCGTACGAGTTAGGCCTTTGTCTGCGCAGGGACAGGCGCCTGCCCCGCCGCTGGCTGCAGATCGTCGTCGTGGAGAACGAAGCGACCAGCCTTGCGGTCCGCAAAATAGGCCCGCAAGCATAGGGTGACGCTCTGGAAAGCAAGTTCCTGCCACGGTACGGTGTGCTCGGCGAAGAGTGCCGTGTCGAGGGTTTCGAGGCCGGCTGCGAAGCCGGTATCGAGCAGTCGGGCACGGTAGAAGAGGTGCACCTGGTTGATGTGCGGAATGTTGACCAGTGAGAATAGCCCGCCGAGCTCGACGCGGGCACAGGCTTCTTCAAGCGTCTCGCGTGTGGCCGCCTGGCGGGTCGTTTCGCCGTTCTCCATGAAGCCCGCGGGCAGCGTCCACAAGCCATAGCGCGGGGCGATAGAACGCCGGCAAAGGAGGATTTGATCCTGCCATTCGGCGATGCAGCCGACAACCAGCTTCGGGTTTTGGTAATGGATCGCGCCACAGCACTGGCATACGTGCCGTGGCAGGTTGTCTCCTTCCGGAATCACCAGACTGACCGTCTTGCCGCATTGACTGCAGAAATTCATTTCTCGGAGTCCCCGCGCTGCTTTCGCTGACGCCGCAAGTTTATACGATTCCGGTAGGCGGGACCTTGCCTGCGGCGAAGGCAGCGATCTTGCCCGTACGGGGAGGGGAGGCGCGCGTTGCGCGCGGCGCGAGCGGGCATTGGTCGCGATGCCCGAAACGCGGCAATCTTTCGCCGAATAGGGGCGGCCTTGCCGCGCGAGACGTGTCTGCAACGTGCAATCTGGCTACAATGCGCGACAATGCTGTGTTAAGTCAGCGACGCGCTTTGAAGCGCGATGACAAAGGGGGGCTGGATGTTTCTGATTGTTGGCTACGTAATCATTCTGGTGTCAGCGCTAGGGACCTACGCGGTTCACGGCAGCCTGGCGGCACTGTGGGTGCCCCTTGAGTATATTGCGATCGTTGGCTTGACGATCGGTGGCTTTGTCGCCAGCAACGATCTGAAGATCATCAAATCGACGATTGGCGCCTTGCCGGGAATCTTCAAGGGTTCGAAGTTCACCAAGGTTCTCTACGTCGACCTGCTGGCAATGCTCTTCGAGGTCTTGGCAAAGGTGCGCAAGGAAGGGCTGATGTCGATCGAAAACGACGTCGAGAACCCGCACGACAGCCCGATCTTCAGCAAGTATCCAACGCTCGCCAAGGATCATCATGTGATGGAGTTTATCACCGACTATTTGCGCATGATGGTCGGTGGCAACCTCAACGCCATCGAGATCGAGAATCTGATGGATATCGAGATCGAAACCCACCACCACGAGGTGGAGACGCCGGGACACGTCGTCTCCAAGGTGGCCGACGCGGTTCCGGCGTTTGGTATCATCGTCGCCGTGATGGGCGTGGTGAACGTCATGGGCTCGGTTGGCGAGCCGCCGGCAGTGCTCGGAAAAATGATCGGTGGCGCGCTGGTCGGCACCTTTCTCGGTATTCTCATCGCGTACGGTTTCGTTTCGCCAGTGGCCAGTCTGCTGGAGCAGAAGGCACAGGATGGTTCGAAGATCTATCAGGTGATCAAGGTCGTCCTGCTGGCGTCGATGTCCGGCTACGCGCCGCAGGTGGCCGTCGAGTTCGGTCGCAAGACCCTGGCCTCCGGGGTACGTCCGACGTTTGGCGAGCTTGAGGAAGAACTCAAGAACCGCAAAGGCAAATAGGGCATGCCGATGCGGCTGACGGGAGGCGATGAATGACTGACGATGTACGCCCGATAGTCATCAAGCGGATCAAGAAGGTGGCTGGCGGTCACCATGGCGGCGCCTGGAAGATCGCCTACGCCGACTTCGTTACGGCGATGATGGCGTTTTTCCTGCTCATGTGGCTCCTTGGCTCGACGGCCAGCGGCGATCTGCAGGGAATCGCCGACTATTTCCAGAACCCACTGAAGATCGCTTCGCAGGGAGGCTCGGGGACAGGCGACAGTTCGAGCGTTCTCAAGGGTGGCGGGCAGGACTTGACACGCAGCGCCGGCCAGGTCAAGAAGGGCGACATCGACGCCAAGAGCAAGACCATCAACCTCAAGGAAACCAACGCCGAACACGCGCGCAAGGTCTTCGAAGAGCGCGAGGCGCAGATGCTGGGGAAGCTCAAGGAGAACATCGAAAAGCTGATTGAAAGCAATCCCGCGCTCAGGCAGTTCAAGAGCCAGCTGTTGATCGACATTACCAGCGAGGGTTTGCGCATCCAAATCGTCGATGAGCAGAATCGCCCGATGTTCGATACCAGCAGCGCCGAGCTGAAGAGTTATACGCGCACAATTCTGCATGAAATCGGCAAGGCGCTGAATGCCGTACCGAACAAGTTGAGCCTCTCCGGGCACACCGACGCCGCGCAGTTCAGTGGCGGCGACAGGGGTTTCTCGAACTGGGAGTTATCGGCCAATCGTGCCAACGCGTCCCGGCGCGAGCTGATCGCCGGTGGCATGGATGAACACAAGGTGTTGCGCGTTGTCGGTCTTGCGTCCACGGTGCTCTTTGACAAGAACGATCCGCTCAGCTCGATCAATCGCCGGATCAGTATCATCGTCCTCAACAGGCGGGCGGAAGAATCCCTGTTGCAGGAAGACGGCAAGGCGGATGCGGTCGAGGTCGGTGGCGAGGGAATCGATGCCGGTGCCATCGCGGCGCCGCCGGGGAGTGGGCGCGGGGGGTAGCGTCCTAGAGCGGCCGATGGCTTGAGCGGTCGCTCACGAAAAGCACGGTCACTCTCGTGAGGAGGACTCGAATGAGAAGGCGTGAACTCCGCAACGGTGTGCTGACCGTTGCACTGCTGGCAGCGAGTGCGGCTTTTTCCTGGGCGGGTGAGGAATTCGCGGCGGTCGCTGCGGAGAATTCGCCGAAGGTGTCAAGTGCGCCGAGCGCGGCGAGCGGCCAGGAAGCTCGCTACGGTGCGCATGTGGGCGCTGACGGATGGGTGGATTTCGTCGTCCATGCGCCTGCGGCGACGGCGGTAGACCTCCTGCTGTACGACGATCCAAGGGCGCGCACGCCGCAGCGGCGGGTGGCCATGACCCCTGCCGGTGACGACTGGAAGGCCCGGGTTCGCGGCAGCAGGCACGGGCCTGCCCTGTTCTATATGTATCAGGCCAGTGGTCCGCGTGAGGTCTCGCCAGAACGGCCCTTCGGCGCCTTGTTCAACCCCGCGTACGTGCTCAACGACCCGTACGCGTATCGCACCGAAAACGTCAACTACGACGCCTTCTTCGCCACTGTCCCGTTCACGGACATGACCACCCCGGTCTATGCCGGCGGTGGCAAGAGCGTGGTCTACGACCATTCCGGCGACGGTTTTCCGGGGCACGTGCGCATTGCACCCGAGGATCTGATCGTCTACGAACTGCACGTGCAGGACTACACCGCCACCCTCGAAGGACTTCCGGCGGCGCGGCGCGGGACCTATCTCGGGCTGGCTCGCGGCTGGACTCAAGACCCCGGGCGGCCTTGCCGCTGGGATCGATCATCTGGTCGAACTGGGCGTGAACGCGGTCGAACTGATGCCGGTCATGGAGTACGACGAGCAGAGCGGCAACCAGAGCGGCCGCCTCAATCACTGGGGCTACATGACCAGCAATTTCTTTGCTCCGGAGGCGCGTTATGCGGCTTCTCCGGGTCGCCAGGTCGTCGAGCTCAAGCAGCTGGTGAGGGCTTTGCATCAACGCGGCATCGCGGTGTTCTTGGACGTGGTCTATAACCATACGGCCGAGCAATCCCCCTGGGTCAGCGACGGCCGCCTGGCGGCCAAGTGCTTCAACCTGATGTGCCTGGCGGCGGATCGCGTTTACCGTCCGACGTCGGACGGGCGTTATTACCTGAACAACACCGGTACCGGCAACGACGTCGATTTCTCCGGCGGCAAGCGCTACAGCAAGCAGCTGGTTCGCGATTCTCTCGCCATGTGGCACCAGATCTACGGGATCGACGGTTTCCGCTTCGATCTGGCGAGGATTCTCGCCGAGGGTTCGCACGACGCTGCGGATTGGGTGGACAACGATCCTCGCTATGCGACCGCGCATCTGCATGCCGAACCATGGGACATGGGTGGGCAGTGGTGGGACTTCATGGACAGCGACGGCTGGAGTGCCGACAACAACCGCTGGGCGAAATGGCTCGGTCACTACCGCGACAAGGTCCGGCGCTTCTCGCAATCCAGCCTGAATGACCCGGACGCTTTCAAGCAGCTCATCGAAGGGCGTGGCTCGGTGAGCCGTGGCGCTGGACCGGCAGCGTCGAGCAGGCCATGGCGGTCCATTAACCTGCTCGCCGTTCATGACGGCTATACGTTGCGCGATTGCACCTGGTTCAACGATTCCGATGGCTCGCAGAATTGCTGGGACAGCAACCAGGACGAGGATCTGCGCCGCCAGCGCGAGAAGCTGTTGCTCGGCATTCTGCTCACTTCGCAGGGAGTGCCGGTAATTCTCCAGGGTGACGAATTCGGGCGTAGCAAGGCGGGAGCCGCTGCGCAGGAGGGCGCGCGCAATAGCTATAACTACGAGTCCAGTACCGGCGACCTGGCGGTGAACCGGGTGAACTGGATCGACTGGCGGCTGAAGGACGGCGACAACAGCGCTTCGCCCACTGGACCAGCGTACGGCAAGGAGCTGTTCGAGTGGACTCGCGGCCTGATCACTCTGCGCAAGAAGTGGAGTCATTTCCGCCGCCACGACTTTGCGCGCTACGTGCATGCGGCCACTGACGACCGCGCCGGGCCGATCAACGATGGTGGGTTCAGCTACGTCTGGGAGGGTCCCCGCAGCGGCGAGCCGACGCAACTGGCTGTCGTCTGGTGGGGCAAGGCCGGCGAACCTGACCTGATGGTCATCTACAACGAGGGTTGGGAACCGTTCAAGGTCGACAACCTGTCGCACTGGTCGCGGGGAAACTGGAAAATCCTCGCGCGTTCATGGCACGGTCCCGGCCAGGACATGTGTCGTGGCAAGTGGAAGCAATGCCCCGCCGCGGGCAGCGCGGTGACTGTCGCCGGGCGCTCTATGGCGATCCTCGTCAGCGACAATGACTGATGCCATGAGCGGCGACCGATTGCCAGCGTTCTGCCGCCGGCCGAAAGGCGCGTGCAGACAGCAAGGAGGCCGCTCTGCGGCGGCCTCTCCGGCGTTCAAAAGGCGGCGCCTTCAGTCGTGCGGAACGGTCTCGGCGAAGGCGGAGCGCGCCAGCAGTTTGTCGTAGAGGCGGCCCAGCTTGGGGTGCTGTTCCTGCCATGTGATGTCCGGGAAGCGGAAGGCAAGGTAGCCAAGGGCACAGCCCACGGCGACGTCGGCGAGCGAAAAATGCATGCCCATGCAGAACGCCTTGTCACCGAGCTCGCCGGCCATGAACTCCAGGCTGCGGGCGATCTTCTCTTCCTGGCGGCTAATCCAGTCGGCGCCCTGCTGAGCGGCCGGGCGCTTCTTTTCGAGGAAGGTCAGCGCGGCGGCATCGCAGACGCCGTCAGCCAGCGCCTCCCAGCGCTTGACTTCAATGCGTTCACGATTCTGGCTCGGCATTAATTTGTTGTTCGGGGCGACATTGTCGAGGTACTCGACAATCACTCGCGAATCGAACAGGCTGGTGTTGTCGTCGAGGAGAAGGACCGGAATCTTGCCCAGTGGGTTGACGTTGGTTACCTGGGTTGCCGGAGTCCACGGCGAGTCGAGCTCAAACTCATAGTCGATTTTCTTTTCTGCCAGAACGACGCGCGCCTTGCGGACGTAGGGGCTGGTCAGTGATCCGATGAGTTTCATTTGCTTCCTGATGGTAAATATTTGCGCACAATTATAGCATCGCAGCCGTATCCCGATGACGAGCGCCTGCCGCGGACAGGTAAAATAGCGGGCTACCCTGCATACGCCTCAAGGACGCCCGCCATGCCCGCCGATTCCGCACTTGTTTCCCTTTCGCCGCTTGACGGCCGCTACGCGGGCAAGCTCGATTCGCTGCGCCCCCAATTTTCCGAATACGGCCTGATCCATCGTCGTTTGCAGGTCGAGATCGAGTGGTTGAAGGCCTTGGCTGCCGAGCCACACTTCGCCGAGATTCCGCCCTTTTCGCCGGGAACGCTGCACGTGCTTGACTCTCTGATCAGCGATTTCGATCCGCAGCAGGCGGGCGAGGTGAAAGCGATCGAGGCGGTGACCAATCACGATGTCAAGGCGCTCGAGTACTGGATCAAGAAGCGCCTGGCGGGCAACGCGGAAGTGATGGCCGTCGCCGAGTTCATTCATTTCGCGTGTACTTCCGAGGACATCAACAACCTGGCGCACGCGCTGATGTTGCAGACGGCGCGTGACGAAACGCTGTTGCCGATGCTCGACCGGATTGTCGCGCGGCTTCGCCATCTGGCGCACGAATTTGCCGAATTGCCGATGATGTCGCGTACGCACGGCCAGCCGGCGACGCCGACGACGCTGGGCAAGGAAATGGCCAACGTCGTCCATCGCCTCGCCCGTGCCCGCGCCGGGATCGCCCGGGTTTCGCTGCTCGGCAAGATCAACGGTGCGGTGGGCAACTACAACGCCCATCTTGCGGCTTACCCGGATTTCGACTGGGAGAATCTGGCGCGCGGCTTCGTCGAATCACTGGGTCTGGAGTTCAATCCCTACACCATTCAGATCGAGCCGCACGACGCCATGTCGGAGCTGTTCGATGCCTTTGCGCGCGCCAACCTGATTCTTGTCGATCTCAACCGCGATATCTGGGGCTATATCTCGCTCGGCTTCTTCAGGCAGAAGCTCAAGGCTGGCGAGATTGGTTCGTCGACGATGCCGCACAAGGTCAACCCGATCGATTTCGAGAACTCGGAAGGAAACCTCGGCCTCGCCAATGCGCTACTGCGCCATCTTGCCGAGAAGCTGCCGATCTCGCGCTGGCAGCGCGACCTTACCGATTCGACAGTGTTGCGCAATATGGGCGTGGCGCTTGGCTATACGCTGCTCGCCTACGACTCGCTGCTGCGCGGCCTGAACAAGCTCGAAGCCGACGCGGCGCGGCTACACGCAGATCTCGACGCCAACTGGGAACTGCTCGCCGAGCCGGTACAGACGGTAATGCGGCGCTATGCGGTCGCCAATCCCTACGAAAAGCTCAAGGAACTGACCCGCGGCAAACGCGTTTCGCGGCAGGCGATGCACGACTTCGTCGAGTCGCTGGAGATTCCGCCGGCAGCCAAGGCCGAACTGCTTGCGCTGACGCCCTGGGACTACACCGGCAAGGCCGCCGAACTGGCGAGGAGAATCTGATGCGCCCCGATGCCAACGCCGCACCTGCGCCGACGACCCCCGGCGAAGCGCTCGAGCCGATCGTTTGCGGGAGCTGCCAGCGGACGCTGCCAGGCGACTCACGCTACTGCCCCCACTGCTGCGGCCTGGACGGTCGGCGTGGAGCAACCGAAGCGGGAATCTTTCTCGGCGCCGTGCTGGGTGTGCTCGCCGGCGGTCTGATCACTGCCGTCTGGTCTTCTGTCGTCGGCACTGAACAAACACGCTGGAGCCACGTGCTGGCGACACTCGCGACGTGCATCATCGTCGGCGTGGTGATCGGTGTCGTGCGCACGCGCAAGCGCTGAAGATGGCGCAATTTGCCGAGAATCTGAAAAAGCTGCCGGGAGTGTCGCATGTCGCGGCGATCAAGCTCCTCGACGCTGCCGGCGAAGTGCTGGCAGTGATCGAGAACAAGCCCGGCAGTCAGGGCTCACTGGCGGTCTACAACCACCTCGCCCAGACCTATGGGGCGATCACCCCGGAGGCGGCGAGGAAGGGCCTGGAGATGTTTGCCGAGCACACCGAGGACGCGCGTGCGAACCCGGGAAAGCATGCCAATATCGATCGTCTGTTGGCGCTCGTCGAGGAGCGCAAGACTTTGCGCACCAAGCACATTTTCGCCGTCTGATTGAGACCGGGCAGTGTGCGCGCAGCCGCGCGCAAGCAAAACTTTCCGAGTTCGGAAAGTTCACACCACGGCGCCGTCCTCGTTGGCGCCTTCGATCTTCTTCTTCGGCCTGACGAACTGCTCGCGTGAGACACCGAGCCACATCACCAGCGGGCTGGCGACCAGTACCGACGAGTAGATGCCGAAACAGATGCCGATGGTCAGAGCCAGGGCGAAGTAATAGAGCGTCTCGCCGCCGAAGATGAGCATCGAGAGAACCATTATCTGGGTCGATCCGTGGGTGATCATGGTGCGCGAGATGGTGCTGGTGATCGCGTGGTCGAGAACCTGTGGCGTGGTCAGGCCGCGAGTTTTCTTGAAGGTCTCGCGGACACGGTCGAAGACCACGACTGACTCGTTGACCGAGTAGCCAAGGACGGCGAGCACCGCCGCCAGGACTGACAGCGAGAACTCCCACTGGAAGAAGGCGAAGAAACCCAGGATGATGACCACGTCGTGCAGGTTGGCAATGATCGCCGATATCGAGAATCGCCATTCAAAACGAAACGACAGGTAGAGGACGATACCGATGATCACCACCAGCAGCGCCAGGGCACCGTTCTCTGCCAGTTCTCTACCGACCTGCGGGCCAACGAATTCGACGCGGCGCAGGGTGGCGCCGGGCGCCTCGACGGCGAGGGCCTCGATCACCGCTTCACCGATCCTGGCCGTGTTCTGATCGGCCCTCAGTGGCAGGCGAACCAGAACGTCCTGGCTGGAGCCGAAATGCTGTACCGAGAGGTCGGTATAGCCCGCTTTGCCGAGTCCGTCACGGACTTTTTCCAGGTCGGCTGTCTGCGTGTAGTGAAGCTCGACGAGCGTTCCGCCAGTGAACTCGACGGAGAGATGCAGACCGCGGGTGAACAGGAAGGCCACCGCCAGCAGGAAGGTGAGCAACGAAATGACGTTGAACACCAGCGCATGGCGCATGAACGGGATGTCTTTGCTGATCCGGAAGAATTCCATCGTGGTGCGTCCCTAGTTGACGGCGGCCGAGCCGGCGTTGGCCGGTTTCCACACCTGGCCGATGGCCAGTGCTTCGAGCTTGCGGCGCCGGCCGTAGATCAGGTTGATCAGGGCGCGCGAGACGACCACCGCCGAGAACAGCGAAGTCATGATGCCCAGACAGTGCACCACCGCGAAGCCGCGTACCGGGCCCGAGCCGAACATCAGCAAGGCCAGGCCGGCAATCAGCGTCGTGATGTTGGAGTCAAGAATGGTGCCGAAGGCTCGTTCGTAACCGGTGTGGATCGCCGCTTGCGGCGATGAGCCATTGCGCAGCTCTTCGCGGATACGTTCGTTGATCAGCACGTTGGCGTCGATGGCCATGCCCAGGGTCAGTGCGATGGCGGCGATACCCGGCAAGGTCAGCGTCGCCTGCAGCATCGAGAGCAGGGCAACCAGGAACAGCAGGTTGGACGCCAGGGCGATCACCGACACGACGCCGAACAACAGGTAGTAGGCGATCATGAAGACGGCGATGGCGACAAAACCCCACATCGTCGACTGGAAGCCCTTCTTGATATTTTCGGCACCGAGGCTTGGGCCGATGGTGCGCTCTTCGATGATCTCCATGGGCGCGGCCAACGAACCAGCGCGGAGCAGCAGCGCGGTGTCGTTGGCTTCTGTGGTGGTCATGCGCCCGGAGATCTGTACACGACCACCGCCAATCTCTGCCCGAATGACCGGCGCGGTGACCACCTCGCCCTTGTTTTTCTCGATCAGCAGGATGGCCATTCTCTTGCCGACGTTATCGCGGGTGATGTCCTTGAAAATGCGTGCGCCCGGCGAATCGAGCGTCAGGTGCACGGCCGGTTCTCTGGTCTGGCTGTCGAAGCCCGGTTGTGCGTCGGTCAGTCGATCGCCAGTCAGTACCACCTGCTTCTTGACCAGCAGTGGTGCACCACCCCGTTCGACATACAACTCGCTGCCGAAGGGTACCTGGCCGGCGAGTGCCGCTTCGACTGCGCCGGGGTTTTCCTCGACCATGCGGATTTCCAGCGTCGCGGTGCGTCCTAGGATGTCCTTGGCTTTGGCGGTGTCCTGCACGCCCGGCAACTGCACGACGATGCGATCGGCACCCTGCTGGGCGATGACCGGCTCGGCAACACCGAGTTCGTTGATGCGGTTGTTCAGGGTGGTGATGTTCTGCTTGAGCGCGAAGTCCTGAATGCGCTTGATGGCCTCCGGCCGTAGCGTGGCGACCAGCTTGAGGTCGCTGCCTTCGCCCTGTTCGACGAGGAGCAGGTCGGGCTGGTTCTCTTCGAGCGTCAGGCGTCCCTTGCTGAGCTTTTCCTGGTCACGAAAACGGATCACCACGCGCTCGCCTTCGCGGTCGATACCGGCGTGGCGGACGTTGTTGTCGCGCAACAGGGTACGCAGGTCAGCGCCGATCGAGTCCAGACGTTTGGTCAGTGCGCCCGGCATGTCCACCTGCAGCAGGAAATGCACGCCGCCACGCAGGTCGAGTCCGAGGTACATCGGTAGCGCGTGCAGCTTGGTCAGCCATTGCGGCGAACTCGACAGGAGATTCAGGGCAATTACGTACTGCGGGTCACTGCTGTCCGGGTTGAATTTCTTTTCCAGGATATCCTTGGCCTGCAGTTGGGTATCGTTGGTCAGCAGGCGAACCTTGACGCCATTGCTGTCGAGAAAGATGCCGCTGTTGGCTATCCCGGCTGCCTGCAGCGTGCTGGCAACGCGTTCACGAGTGCTGGCGTCGATCTTCAGCGTCGCCTTGGCGCTCGAAACCTGCACGGCAGGTGATTCGCCAAAGAAGTTCGGCAAGGTGTAAACCAGGCCGAACAGCAATGCCAGGCCGACGAGGACGTACTTCCAGAGCGGATAGCGATTCATGAATGCTTTTCGTGCCGTCAGAGGACGCGGATGCCGCCCGTAGGGCAGGCACCCGGCAGGGGGTTAGAGTGTCTTCAGCGTGCCTTTTGGCAGAAGCAGCGTGACGGCCTGCTTCTGAACCTGGATTTCGACGGCCGTGGCAACCTCGATGGCGACAAAATTCTCGCTGACCTTGGTGATGCGGCCGGCAATGCCGCCGCCGGTAACCACTTCATCGCCTTTGGCAAGGGCTTCGATCAGCGCCTTGTGCTCCTTGGTCCGCTTCATTTGTGGCCGGATCATCAGGAAGTAGAGGACGACGAACATCAGAATGATCGGCAGGAGCTGCATGAAGCCACCCGTCGGGTCGGCAGAAGCAGCGGTTTGGGCGTGGGCGGTACTGATCAACACATCAGTCTCCTAGAATAGAAGGTTTAAATTGAACCCGAAATTATAGCACTATCATTCGGGCTGCTGACAGCGGGCACTGTGGAAGCGGCGCACGCTTTCGGCGAGCGCGCCAGCGGCAATCGCCGTGCGCAGTTCGTGCATCAGCCGGTGGTAGTAATGCAGGTTGTGCAGGGTGCCGAGCTGTGAGCCGAGGATTTCGCCAACGCGGTGCAGGTGGTGGAGATAGGCGCGCGAAAAGTTCTGGCAGGTATAGCAGTCGCAGCTGTCGTCGAGTGGCCGGGGGTCGGTCTTGTGCTTCGCGTTCCTGATGCGAACGTCGCCGTGACGGGTAAAGAAGTGGCCGTTGCGAGCGTTGCGCGTCGGCATGACGCAGTCAAACATGTCGATGCCGGCGTGCACCGCGGCCACCAGATCCTCGGGCGTGCCGACGCCCATCAGGTAGCGTGGCTTGTCCTGCGGCAGACGCGGCGCAGTGTGGGCGAGGATTCTCGCCATGTCGTCCTTCGGCTCGCCGACCGACAATCCGCCGATGGCGAAGCCGTCGAAGCCGATCTCGGCCAGTGCGGCAAGCGACTCGTCGCGCAGGTCCTCGTACATGCCGCCCTGGACGATTCCGAACAGCGCATTGGGGTTGTCGAGCTTGTCGTGTGTCGCGCGCGAGCGCTGCGCCCAGCGCAGCGAGAGGCGCATGGACGCGGCCGCATCGGCGTGGCTGGCGGGGTGGGGCGTGCATTCGTCGAGAATCATGACTATGTCCGAGTCGAGCACGTGCTGGATACGCATTGACTCTTCCGGCGTCAGAAAAAGTCGGTCGCCGTTGATCGGCGACTGGAATTTGACCCCTTCTTCGGTGATCTTGCGCAGTGCCCCGAGCGAAAACACCTGAAAACCACCCGAATCGGTGAGGATCGGGCCATCCCAGGACATGAAGCGGTGCAATCCGCCATGTGCGGCAATGACTTCCAGACCCGGTCGCAGCCAAAGGTGGAAAGTGTTGCCGAGGCAGATCTGTGCGCCGCTTTCGATCAGGTCGCGCGGCGTCATCGCCTTCACGGTGCCGTAGGTGCCGACAGGCATGAAAGCGGGCGTTTCGACTATGCCGTGGGCAAGGCTGATGCGGCCTCGCCGGGCGGCGCCATCGCTGGCGAGGAGTTCGAACTTCATCTTTGGCGCAAGACCTGCGGGCGGGCTTGACGACTCTCGCCGGCGCTAAGGCGCGCAAGGCGACTGGTCGCCTGGCGTGAGCGGGAGAATGGGGAGAAATCGTGCTGTTTCTTGTCGATTCCCCGAAAGAAAACACCGCCGGGTTCCGGCGGTGTATTTCCCTGGTCAGGCGGTCTGTTTCGGCCTGACCGAAAGCCGGCCCCGTCCCCGGCATTCCTGGCGCTGCGCAGGAGTCGTCCGGGAACGAAAGCCGTCTCGTGAGCTAGCTGCAAAGACGCTCAGCTTCCCGCGTCAAGGGCCGCCTGCGCCGCTGCCAGGCGCGCGATCGGCACGCGGAATGGCGAGCAGCTGACGTAGTCGAGGCCGGTGCGATGGAAGAAGCCGATCGAGGCGGGGTCGCCACCGTGCTCTCCACAGACACCCAGCTTGATTCCCGGGCGCGCCGCACGACCTTTCTCGACGGCCATCTGGACCAGGAGTCCAACGCCTTTCTGATCGATCGACTCGAACGGATCGCGCTCGTACATACCGTCTTTCAGATAGCTGGGCAGGAACTTGCCGGCGTCGTCGCGCGAGAAACCCATTGCCATCTGCGTCAGGTCGTTGGTTCCGAACGAGAAGAATTCGGCCTGCTGACCGATACTGTCGGCGATCAAGGCGGCACGCGGCGTCTCGATCATCGTCCCGACCATGTAGTCGATCTTCTCGCCGCGCTCAGCGAATACGGCATCCGCAGTCTTGCGAATGACCTTGGCCTGGGCATTGAACTCACGGACAGTACCCACCAGCGGCACCATGATCTCGGCCTTGACGTCGACCCCCTTGGCTTTCATGTTCAGCGCAGCCTCGATGATCGCACGCGTCTGCATCTCGGTGATTTCCGGATAGGTAATGCCGAGGCGGCAGCCGCGGTGGCCCATCATCGGGTTGAACTCATGCAGGTCGTCGACCCGCATCTTGATCACCCCCAGCGGAACATTCATCTCGTGGGCCATGATCTTCTGGTTGGCTTCGTCGTGCGGGACGAACTCGTGCAGTGGCGGGTCGAGGAGGCGGATGGTCACCGCCAGTCCGCTCATTTCGCGGAACAGGCCCTCGAAGTCGCCGCGCTGCATCGGCAGCAGTTTGGCCAGTGCCTTGCGGCGTCCGGTTTCGTCCTCGGAGAGGATCATCTCGCGGACGGCCTTGATGCGGTCGCCTTCGAAGAACATGTGCTCGGTACGGCACAGGCCGATTCCCTTGGCACCGAACGTACGCGCAACCTTGGCGTCGTCCGGCGTGTCCGCATTGGCGCGGATGCCCAGCCGCTTGTACTTGTCGGTGAGCTCCATCAAGGCGCCGAAGTCGCCGGTCAGTTCGGCTTCCTTGGTTGGCACCTGGCCTTCAAAGACATCGCCGGTCGAGCCGTCGAGGGAGATCCAGTCGCCTTCCTTGTACGTCTCGCCACCGACCGACATGGTACGGGCATGGTAATCGACACGCACCGCGCCGGCACCCGAGATACAGCACTTGCCCATGCCCCGCGCGACGACTGCCGCGTGCGAGGTCATGCCGCCACGCGCGGTCAGAATACCGGTGGCGACGCTCATTCCGCGCAGGTCCTCGGGCGAGGTTTCCTGACGCACCAGGATGACCGCCTTGCCCTTCCTGACCCATTCTTCGGCTTCGTCGGCGAAGAAGACGATCTGGCCGGTGGCGGCGCCCGGCGAAGCCGGAAGGCCGTGGGCGATCGAACGTGCCTTCTTGATCGCTGCCGGGTCGAAGACCGGGTGCAGGAGTTCGTTGAGGCGATCCGGACCGACTCGCCGCAGGGCTTCCTTCTCATCGATCATGCCCTGGCGCAGCATTTCCATCGCGATGCGGACCATTGCCGCGCCGGTACGCTTGCCGCCGCGCGTCTGGAGCATCCACAGGCGGCCTTCCTGGATGGTGAACTCGACGTCCTGCATGTCCTTGTAGTGATTCTCGAGCTTGGTCTCGGCCTCCAGCAGCTGGCGGTAGATGTCGGGCATCAGCTCTTCGAGCGACGGGAAGCGGCTGCGGCGATCTTCTTCGCTGACCATCGCCAGCTGTGCCCAACGCTGGGAACCTTCAAGGGTGATCTGTTGCGGCGTACGCGTGCCGGCGACGACGTCTTCGCCCTGGGCATTGATCAGGAACTCGCCGTTGAACAGATCTTCTCCGGTACCTGCATCGCGCGTGAAGGCGACGCCGGTGCCGCTGTTGTCGCCAAGGTTGCCGAAGACCATGGCCTGAACGTTCACGGCCGTTCCCCAGGCGTCGGGGATGTCGTTCAGTTCGCGGTATACCTTGGCTCGGTCATTGTTCCAGCTCTGGAAAACGGCCATCACCGAACCCCACAGCTGCTCCCACGGATCGGTCGGGAACTCGCGGCCGATGCGGGCACGAATCAGTCCCTTGAAGCGCTGTACCAGTTCTTTCAGATCGTCGGTCGTGAGGTCGGTATCGAGCTCGACGCCTTTCTTTTCCTTGAGCATGTCGATGACCACTTCGAAGGGATCATGCTCCTCCTTCGACACCGGCTTGAGGCCCATCACCACGTCGCCGTACATCTGGATGAAGCGGCGGTACGAGTCCCAGGCGAATCGTTCGTTGTTGGCCTTGATGGCCAGACCGGCAACCGCCTCGTCGTTGAGGCCGAGGTTCAGAATGGTGTCCATCATGCCCGGCATGGAAGCGCGCGACCCCGAGCGTACGGAGAGCAGCAGGGGATCGGACGAGTCGCCGAATTTCTTGCCCATTTCCTTTTCGATGAACGCGACGCTCTCCCGCACTTCCGCCTCGATCAGCTTGGCGACGGCGTCCTGGCCTTGCTCGGTGTAGACCGTGCAGACTTCGGTACTGATGGTCAAACCGGGTGGAACGACGATTCCCAGGCGGCACATTTCGGCCAGGTTGGCGCCCTTGCCACCGAGAAGGTTCTTCATCGTGGCATCACCGTCAGTGCGGCTGGCACCAAATACGTACACGTTCTTTGTTTTGTTTGACATAAATACCTCGCGTAAAGGGGAAGAAGGAAAGGCGCTTCGAGCCGCGTGCCCGAAGGGTACCCAGAGTGCATGACTGCGGCAGCTTGCGCGCGGTCACTGAATTGCAGTGCTCCCGGTCCTTGAGGGGAGCGGGAGCGGTAGAGCGGGTGCTGCGCAAGCGATCAGATTTCTTCTGCCTCCATCTTGATCGCGCCGCATGGACATTCGGCGACACACATGCCACAGCCCTTGCAATAGTCATAGTTGAATTCAAAGCGCTTGCCCGGACCGAGCTTGATCACCGCATTGTCCGGGCAGACCCCGTAGCAGTTGTCGCACTCGAAGCAGTTGCCGCAGGAAAGGCATCGACGCGCCTCGAAGAGGGCGGTGCTTTCGTCGAGGCCGCCCTGGACTTCGTCGAAGGTCGACTGGCGACGGATGATGTCCAGCATTGGCCGCACCGTTTTCGGCGCATCGGCGTAGTACCAGGGGTTGAGCTTCTCGAAGACCGCGACCTCGTGCTGCGGTGCCGGAACGTGTTCCTCGCCACGCAGCCAGGCGTCGATATGCCGCGCCGCCTGCTTGCCGTGGCCGATGCCGACAGTGACATTACGCTCGGCGGGAACCATGTCGCCGCCGGCAAAGATTCCCGGATGGCCGGTCATCATGTTCGGCGCAACCTTGACCACGCCGTCGCTGACCTCGAGGCCGGGAACCCCTTCGAGGAGTCCGAGATCGACATCCTGTCCCAGCGCGAGCACCAGCGAATCGGCCTCGATGGTCTCGAACTCGCCGGTCGGCTGCGGGAAACCCTTGTCGTCGAGAGCCATCTTTTCGATGGTCAACGACGACTCCTCGGCCTGGGTGATGGTCGACAGCCACTTGACCATGATCCCTTCCTGAATCGCTTCCTCCATCTCGAAGTCATGCGCCGGCATCTTGTCGCGGGTGCGGCGGTAGACGATCAGCGGTTCAGCACCCATGCGCTTGGCGGTGCGCGCCACGTCGATGGCCGTATTGCCGCCGCCATAGACGACGACACGGCGGCCGAGCATCGGCTTCTCCTCGCCTTCCATGCTGCGCAGCACCGAGATGGCATCGACGATCTTCGCCGCGTCACCTGCGGGGATGCGCGCGCGCTTGCCGATGTGCGCTCCAACGGCCAGGAATGCGGCGTCGAACTTGCCCTCCTGCATAGTCGTCAGGATGTTGTCGACCTTGCTGTTCAGTTTCACGGTCACGCCGAGGTCGACTACGCGCTGCATTTCCGCTTCCAGGACGTCGCGCGGCAGGCGGTATTTCGGAATGCCAAAGCGCATCATGCCGCCGAGCAGCGGACCCGCCTCATACACCGTGACGCTGTGGCCGAGGCGGCGCAGGTGGTACGCCGCCGACATGCCGGACGGACCAGCGCCGACGACGAGCACGTTCTTGCCCGATTCGCTGGCCGGTGCGGTGAGCTTCCAGCCGAGCTTGAGCGCCTCGTCACCAAGGAAATGCTCGACCGAATTGATCCCCACCGCCTCGTCGATCTGGCCGCGGTTGCACGCCCCTTCGCAGGTGTGGTAGCAGACGCGGCCCATGATCGCCGGAAACGGGTTATCGCGGGTCAGGTGCCGCCAGGCGCTTTCGTAGTCGCCAGACTCGGCATGAAACAGCCAGCCCTGGATGTCTTCGCCGGCGGGGCATTGCTTGTTGCACGGCGGCAGGCGGTCAATATAGACCGGCCGCGAAGTACGCCACGAGCCGGTGTGGTTGGCCAGCGAGGAGCCGGGGTCTAGGGTAATGGCAAAGGGTTTGTCCATCAGTTCGCCTCCTGGTCGAGCAGTCCGTATTTGCGAATATTTTTGTCTGCCGCCGCTTGCAGGCGGGCGATCGTTTCCACTGCCGGCTTCTTGCCGAAGAGGTGCGCGTAGCGCTTCTGCCGTTTGAGGTAGGCCTCGACGGGCTGTTTCCGGCGAATCTTCAGCACGTCGGTGACTTCACCGTTCTCCGCCTCGAAAACCGGGAAAATGCCGGTTTCCTTGGCCAGGCGCGCAAGCAGGATGGTGTCTTCCGAAGCCGCACCCCAGCCCAGCGGACAGGGGACGAGAATGTGGATGTAGCGGGCGCCGCGCATGCCCATGGCCTTGGTCACCTTGTACTCCAGGTCGCGGAGGTCGGCGACCGTGGCCGTCGCGACGTAAGGAATCTCGTGTGCCATGGCGATTGCCGGGACGAACTTGCCCTGGCCGAACTGGTTGCCCGGTTCCGGGCCAACCGGCATGGTTGTCGCCGTGCGGGCTGCCGGTGGCGTTGCCGAACTGCGCTGCACGCCGGTGTTCATGTAGCCGCCGTTGTCATAACAAATATACAGAACGTCGTCATTGCGCTCGAACATCCCGGAGAGGCAGCCGAAACCGATGTCGGTGGTGCCACCGTCGCCCCCCTGGGCGACGACGCGGACGTCACCCATCTGGCCTTTTTGTCGTTTTACCTTGATCGCTGCGGCAATGCCGGTGGCGACCGCTGCGGTATTACCGAACAGTGAGTGTATCCAGGGGATTTGCCACGAGGTCTCAGGGTAGGGGGTTGAGAAAACCTCGAGGCAACCGGTCGCGTTGGCCGCAATCAAACGGCCGCGAGCAGCGTTCATGGCGGCGTCGATGGCGTAGCGTGCGCCGAGCGCTTCACCGCAACCCTGGCAGGCGCGGTGCCCGGAGTTCAGCGAGTTGGTACGTTGAATGTTGGCCTGGACACTGCGTTCCGATGGTTCCAGGAGGCGATTGCCGACGGTGAAGGTGCCGGTCTGGTAAAAATGGACGGGTTGAAAGCTCATCTTGGTTCTCCTCAGCCAATGCGCGCGGCAACGACGCCGACGTCGCGCAGCATGCTTTCCGCTGCCGGACCCGAACGTCGCGTCGTGCGCTCGCGTTCGAGTTGCTTGTTGATCACGTCCCAGTCGAGGTCGAGGAAGGTGAGGCGCTCAAGCTCGCCGCGGACGGCCTTGGCAAACAACGCGTGCAGTGACTTCATGGTGATCGCCCGCCCGCCGAGTCCGGCGACGACCGTGTGTCCTTCGAGCTGCAGCCCGGACATCGCCATGCGCACATCGGTGGACACGACGCCGCCAATGCCAACCGCCAGGCTCTTTTCGAGCACCACGACGCGCTTGGCGTTCTGCAGTGCGGCGCGAACGTTCTCGAGCGGGAAAGGACGGTAGGAAGTAATTCCCAGGACGCCGATCTTCTCGCCAGCCTGGCGCATCTCGTCGACGACGTCCTTGATCGTGCCCAGGATCGAACCCATCGCCACGACGATGGTTTCCGCATCGTCGGTGAGATAGGAATGCGTCAAACCACCGGAATCGCGACCGAATATCGCCTTGAACTCCTTGGTCAAGCGCGGGATCAGCTCGAGAGCCTGCATCTGCTTGGCGTGTGCCAGGTAGCGCACTTCGGAAAACGCTTCCGGGCCGACCATCGCCCCGATCGATACTGGATCGGTCGGGTCAAGGACCTGACGCGGTTCGTACGGCGGCAGGAAGCTGTCGACCTGTTCCTGCGTCGGCACGTCTACCCGCTCGTACGCGTGCGTGAGAATGAAGCCGTCCATGCATACCATCACTGGCAGGCTGACTTCCTCAGCCAGCTTGAACGCCAGAATGTGCAGGTCGAGTGCCTCCTGGTTGGTTTCGGCGAAAAGCTGGATCCAGCCGCTGTCTCTTTGCGAGAGCGCGTCCGTGTGGTCGTTCCAGATGTTGATTGGCGCTCCGATGGCCCGGTTGGCGACGGTCATCACGATCGGCAGGCCGAGGCCGGAAGCGTTATAGACCGCTTCGCACATGAACAGGATGCCCTGCGAAGCGGTGGCCGTATAGGTGCGCGCACCGGTCGCCGACGAGCCAATGGCGACGCTCATTGCGGCAAACTCGGATTCGACGTTGATGTACTCGCAGTTACTGATCTCGCCGCCTTTGACCATTTCGCCGAGACCTTCGACGATGTGTGTCTGGGGTGAAATCGGATAGGCGCAAATGACCTCGGGGCGGCAAAGACCGACCGCTTCGGCAACGGCGTGTGAACCTTCAGTCTGCTTAAGCATGTGCGGCCTCCTGGTGACTTGCGCCGGCAATCTCGTCAGCGACGAAGCGATAGGCTTCGCTCGCGGCAGCGATGTTGTTGCTGGCTATCTTCTCCGAAAACTTGGCATTGATGGCCTTGATCACCGACTCCAGGCGGATGATTCCCGAGGCTGCAGCGAATCCGGCAAGCAAGGGGACATTGGGCATTGGGCGGCCGACATGCTTTCGACTGAGATCGGTGGCGGGGACCGTGAGCAGCCGTTCTGCCGGCCAGTCGCGGACAAAATCGCCAAGGCCGAGTTCGTCGAAGCTGCGACTGGTGTTGATCAGGATGTAGCCGTCCTTCTTCAGGCCCGAAAAGACATCGACCTGGAAGAGCAGCGTCGGATCCTGAATGATCAGGGCGTCGGGCTCCATGATCGGCTCACGCAGCCGGATCTCCTGGTCGGCGATGCGGCAGAAGGCGACGACGGGGGCGCCGGTGCGCTCCGATCCGAAACTGGGGAAGGCCTGCGCGTGGCGTCCTTCCTCAAAGGCAGCAATCGACAACATTTCCGCAGCGGTAACCACGCCCTGGCCACCGCGACCATGTATTCGGACTTGGAACATGTTTTCTCCAGTGTTGAACTTTCGGTTGTACATCGGTGTCGTTTTTCAGCTTGCGCAGCATAGCTCAGTTCGAGTTCATTGAAAACAACGCCCCGGTCTCGATCACTGGCCTTCCGTGATCGTCCCGGAGGAGCGTGGAATCCACTGCTGACAGCCGGGATCACATTCTCTTTCGTCTGCCGCAGCGCGCTCTGGCGCCGGTGATCCAGCCATGCTGCATGCGTTTTTGGTGTTGCCGATGCTGGCGGCGATGGCACCGGCTTTCTGGAGCGAGTTCACCCCGCAGATTACTCCGGTGGTGGGCTCTTTCCCGGTCTTTTCGGCATCAGGACCGTATAGTCGAAGTCAAGGAGTACGCTCGGATCGTAGCTGCCGTCGGCCCCACGGTACGGGAAGTCAGCACAGTTGCGGTCCTTGGTGGCCACCGTCCGCAAACGGAGTGCGCCAAGGTCGTGGCGGCCAGGCAAGGACATCTGTTCGATGATTTCCGACCACGCGTACACCGTATCGCCTGCGAATGCCGGCGATACGTGCCTGCCGGCGTTGATCGCCACGACGCTGAAGGCATTGGCCAGACCGTTGAAGGACAGTGCGCGCGCCAAGCCGATAATGTAGCCGCCGTAGACGATTCGGCGTCCGAAGCGCCCACTCTTTTCCGCATGCTGGTTGAAGTGTACCCGCGCAGTATTCTGGTATAAGCGGGTGGCCATCATGTGCTCGCTTTCTTCGATGGTCATCCCGTCCACGTGATCGATTCTCTCGCCGACCCGGTAGTCGTCCCATAGATCGGTGCTGCCCGAGAGGGTGGTGTCATAGCCTTCCACTCTGATCCCAGCGGGAATGACCAGGTCGCTCGCGGCAACGGCCTCGTGCAGCGCGGGAACTACGGTTTCGGGCGCCGGCGACGCCGGATCGCGCTTGCGAACCATTACCCAGCGGCAGTAATCGAGCGCTATCTGCCCGCGCTGGTTGACACCGCACGAGCGCACGTAGACGATGCCCGTTTTTCCGTCGCTGTTTTCCTTGAGCCCGATCACCGTCGAATCCGCGGTGAGCGTGTCGCCCGGATAGACGCGGTGGCCAAAGCGCCCGGCGGCGTAGCCGAGGTTGGCGATGGCATTGAGCGAAATGTCAGGCACCGTCTTGCCGAAGACGATGTTGAAGGCCAGCAGGTTATCCACTGGTGCGCGCGGGAACGAGAGGCTGTGGGCGAAGGTATCCGCCGAGGTCAGCGCAAAGCGCGAGCCGGTCAGCGCGGTGTACAGCGCCACATCGCCCTCGGTGATCGTTCGCGGCGTCGCATGGGCGATCGTCTGGCCGACGCGAAAGTCCTCGAAAAAGTTACCCCATTTGGTTTTCTCGCTCATTGCCGCTTCTCCCCGCGGTTCTGGATCGCTGCGCTATAGTCCATAGGCTGCCGCCAGGTCCGGATCACGTCGGGCCACCAGTCTGGCCAGGTCGACAATCACCCGCGCCTGTTTCCAGGTCGCGTCGTCCTGCATCTTGCCGTCTATGGTCGCCACGCCACTGCCGTCGGGCATCGCTTCGAGGATGCGTTTGGCGAACAGGACTTCCTTGACATCGGGGCTGAAGACGCGTTTGGCAATGGCGATCTGGTTCGGTGCCAGCGACCAGGCCCCGGAGCAGCCCATCAGGAAAGCATTGCGGAACTGCGCCTCGCAGGCGGCTTCGTCCTTGAGGTCGCCGAAGGGACCATAGAAGGAGTGCAGGCCGTGCGCCACAGCCGCGTCAACCATGCGCGCAACCGTGTAATGCCACAGATCCTGCTGGAAGAAGGCACGCTGCGTCTGGCCTTCTTCGGGATCCGCGAGAACCCCGTAACCGGGGTGCCCGCCGCCGACGCGGGTGGTCTTCATGCCCCGCGAAGCCGCCAGATCGGCCGGGCCGAGGCTCAGGCCGTGCATGCGCGGACTGGCGCCGCAGATCGCCTCGACGTTGGTCACCCCCTGCGCGGTTTCGAGCAGCGCGTGCAGCAGAATCGGCTTGCCGATCGCGTACTTAGCCTCGAGCAGGGCAACGTACTGATCGACGAAGTGGATATCCCACGGTCCCTCCACTTTCGGAATCATGATCACGTCGAGCTTGTTGCCGACGTGCTTGATGATCTCGCTGAGGTCGTCAAGAACCCACGGACTGTTCAGGGCGTTGATGCGCACCCACATCCCGGTGTCACCAAAGTCGTTGTCTTGCAGCAGCTCGATGAAGCCGGCGCGGGCGGCGTCCTTTGACTCGATCGGAATGGCGTCCTCGAGGTTGCCGCACATCACGTCACACTTGCGCGCCGTCTCCGGTGCCTTGGCACGGATTTTTTCAATATGCGGGGGAAAGAAATGGATCATTCGCTCCGGCCGTACCGGCAATTCACGCAGAGGTTGTGGCGCACCAATGGCGAGCGGCTTGTAGAAATGGACGGGGAGCTTCATGGCATTTTTCCTGGTAATCATTTGTTTGGCATACAAGAGCCGTCAGCGTCTTGCTGGCGAAAGCTTCAGGCCGGTCCGGCGACCACGCCGGCGTCATGGAGGCGGCCAACTTCCGCTTCGCTCATGCCGAGAACTTCGAGCAGAATCTGGTCCGTATGCTGGCCCAGAACCGGCGCCGGCGCCGCCGGCAGGCGGGGCGAGGCAGTAAAGTCGAGCGGCGTTGTGGGCATCAGGTAGGTGCCGACGCCGGGCTGCTCGGTCATCGTAAACATAGGATTGTCGATCGAGCAATCGGGATCGTTGGCCAAGGCCTCGCGCACGCTGCGATAGGGGCCCCAGGTCACGCGGTGTGCATCGAGGATCGCCGCCGTTTCGGCCAGCGTGCGTGCCTGGCACCATGCTTCGATCAATGCAGCGATCTGCTGGCGGGCGCGAAAGCGATTGCCTTCGTCGGCGAGGTCGAGGCCGAGGCGGATGCCGAGCGCGTCGAGCGGTTCCTTCAGGCCGGTCGCTTTGACCAGGCAGCGCCACTGCCTGCCGGTCAGCCCGACGATCATCAGGCGCTTGCCGTCCAGGGTCTCGAAGTCGCGACCAAAAGCGCCGTACAGATAGTTGCCCTGTTTGGGTCGATCGGTGTCGTTGACCATCACCTCGGCGATCATTCCGATGTTGCCGACCATCGCCAGCGCGACGTCCTTCAGCGCCAGGCGTACCAACTGTCCCTCGCCGGTCAGGCGCCGGTGCCGTTCAGCGGCGAGCATGCCGATTGCAATCATCTGGCCGCTGATGAAATCCCACGCCGGAAAGACATGGTTGACCACCTCCGGGGAATTGGTCGGCCCGGTCATGAACGGCAGGCCGACCTGCGGGTTTACCGTGTAATCGACTTCGGAACTGCCGTCGCGCCGACCGGTCAGGTTGACCATGATCAGGTCCTGACGATGCGCTTTCAGCGCCGCGTAGCTCAGCCAGCCCTCGGCCGGGAAGTTGGTGCTGAACAGGCCGGCGTTGTCGCCGGGCGCGCAGATCAGCTGGGTCAGCAAGGCCTGTCCCCGGGGGTTGCGCAGATTTACCGCGATCGAACGCTTGCCCTTGTTCATGCCGGCCCAGAAAAGGCTCTGCTGCCCGTCACGGCTGAGTGGCCAGCGACCGTAATCGAGGCCCCCTCCGATGGGGTCGAAGCGAATGACGTCGGCGCCGAGTTGGGCCAGCGTCATGCCGCCTAGCGGCGCCGCGACGAAAGCGGATCCTTCGATGACCCGCAAGCCCTTGAGAATTCCGTCCATTCTGGTCAGCTATCCTGTTTGCGTCGCGTGCGACCGCAAACGAATGCGCCCGCTGCCCCACCGCTCGCCGACCGCAGTGCTTCCTTGATCGTCGACACGTCTCTCCCTACCATGCCCACTCCTCCCGACAGCAGAGCCAGAAAGCGACTCGATCCCTGCATCGCGGGTCATCCCCTTGTCAACGCAGAGCGCACAGTATATGGGAAAAGGGGCGTCCGGGCGCACAGATGCGACATTGTTGGCGGTGCCGTGCGAGCATCGTGCACCGGCTTGAGTTTGGCGGGGCGCTATGCTGTACTTGGCGGACGCCCGCGCGCGAAGCGCTCAACAGGATGAAATCAATGACGGATGCGGCAGCAGACTACTCGGCCTGGATCGGTCGCCGGGAAATAAGCGACGATGAACTGGCTCTGGCGCCGGCTTTGGCAGCGGCGGCGACGCTGGACGACACGCTGACGCATTTTGAGAAAGGCAGCCCGTTGCCGCCGCTGTGGCACTGGTTCTACTTCCTCCCGCGGGCGCCGCAGGCGCAGCTCGACGTCGATGGGCATCCGCAGCGTGGCGGCTTCATGCCGCCGATCCCCTATCCGCGCCGCATGTTCGCCGGTGCCCGGCTGCGTTTCCACCGGCCGCTGCTGATCGGTCAGCCGGCGCGGCGCGAGGCGCTGATTCGCGATATTCGACAGAAATCGGGACGTTCCGGATCGCTGGCCTTCGTTTCGCTGCTCTGCAGCTTCTATCAGGATGGCGTGTTGTGCATCGAGGAGGAGCAGGACATCGTTTATCGCGAGCCGGGCCCGGCGGTCGCTCGCCCGCGAGTGATCGACTGGCCGCCCGTGGACAACGCGACATGGTCGCGCATTGTGACGCCCGACCCGACGCTGCTGTTCCGCTTCTCGGCGCTGACTTTCAACGCCCATCGCATTCACTACGACCGGCCGTACGCGGTCGACGAGGAGGGCTATCCGGGGCTGGTGGTGCATGGCCCCCTGACTGCCGTCTTGCTGATGGAGCTGCTGCGCAAGAATGCACCACGACCGGTAGCCAGCTTCAGCTTCCGCGGCCTGGCGCCGCTGTTTGATCTGGCCCCCTTTCGCCTGCTGTGCTCCGGCAACGACGGCCGGATGTCTCTTGAGGCGCTGGCGCCCGACGGGGTGGCGGCAATGAGCGCCAGCGCGGATCTCATGCCGGCGTAGTTTCACCGTCATCTGCTCTGCACCCCAGGGAGCGGCAGCGGCCCATGAAGTTGCCGCCGTTCCGTTGCGTGGGCGGGTTACGGGCGCTTTCCGCTGATAATCAGAAGTCATCAAATTTGTTCGTATTATCGCGAACGGCCATGCCCGACAAAAAGCGATTAATAAGCAAATAACGACAGCGTGTCGCGTGCACAGCCGATGCCACGTCTGAAAGAAGTCATCGCGTCGTCGCAGGCCCGTGTTCGTAGGGGGCGGCGATCGGGAATCCACGGTTGCGACCTCGAGCAGTCGCGGTTTGTAGCGATTACTTCCGGGCGTCGTGGCTTGGAATAGGCGCTTGCACGTATTTATCGTAAGTACATTTTGTGCAAGGTGAGTAGTCGAGTGCGCTGCAGGGGCGGAATCACATGTGAATATCGTTGCAGCCGCAGAGAGCCGCCCACGCTCGGCCGGCACCGGGGTTGGCGCAGCGACAAGGCGTTGTGGTCGCCAATTGGCGCCGTTTCGGCTCTTTTGTCTTTAAACTTCTATAAGACTAAAGATATTGCTCTGCCGTCGTTCAGCGTGTTGCCTTGTGCCACAATCGCCGATAGAATCATTATCAGCAACGGGGAGTAATTGATCACTACAACCGCATAATGCTGTTGGATGTGTATTGTGCGCAATTAGGGAGGATAAGCATGAAACTCAGCCTCACCCATGACGAAATGGCTGCCTATTGTGGCGAGTTGCGCGCTTCAAATCAGGCGTTCGAGTCCCATTATCCGGCAGATTCCTTCGACCGGCAGCCGGTGCACACGGTTTATGGCGGGGCCAATTTGCTCAAGGCCGGGTTTGCCGCGAAGTTGGGTGAGGTGGCGCTCAAGACTCTGGAAACCTATGCGCCCAGCTACAGTGTTTTCGCTCGCGCGCTCGGTCTGCCGCGCGCCGATACCCTGCCAACGAACGCCATGGAACTGGCCAGTCTGACGCGGGCGCTGGAAGCGAATCCCGACCAGGTGCGCGAGACCAAGCAAGCGGCCTGGCTGGCTTTTACGGTTTACAAGCGGGTGGTGAAGAAGTTGCAGACTGAGCCGGTTGAGGACAACCGCATTGATTTCGAGGATGGCTACGGCAATCGCCCGGACGATGAAGAGGATGGCCATGCCGCCTCGGCGGCAGACGAGGTGGCGAAAGGGATGCGCGAGGGCCTGCTGCCACCGTTCATTGGTATTCGCGTGAAGACCTTTTCGGAAGAGTGCAAGCAACGCTCGATTCGCACCCTGGACATTTTCCTGACTCGCCTCGCCGAGCAGACGGGGGGCAAACTGCCGCCGAACTTCATCGTCACGCTGCCCAAGGTCACGACGCCCGGCCAGGTGTCGACCTGCGCGAGGATTCTCGAGAATCTCGAAGCCCGGCTGGGTTTTCCCAAAGAGTCGCTGAAGATGGAGATCATGATCGAAACGACGCAGGCGATCATCAATCACCAGGGCGAAAACACGGTGCCGCTACTGGTGGCCGCCGCAGGTAGCCGCTGCCGCTCGGCGATTTTCGGGACTTACGATTACACGGCGTCGTGCAACATCACCGCCGCACACCAGAACCACACCCATCCGGCCTGCGATTTTGCCCGCCATGTGATGCAGGTCAGCCTGGCCGGAACCGGCATCACGATCAGCGACGGCGCGACCACCAGTATGCCGATCGGGCCCCACAAGGCAGCCAAGGACGCGCTGCTGAGCGCCCAGCAGATGGACGAGAACCGCGTCGTCGTGCATGGCGCGTGGAAGCTTCATTACGACAACATCATGCATTCGCTGCGGCACGGCTACTATCAGGGATGGGACTTGAATCCCGGCCAGTTGCCGGTGCGCTACGCGGCGATGGACACCTTCTTCCTCAGCAGCCTGCAGGATGCCTCGGCGCGCCTGAACGCTTTTCTGAACAAGGCTGCACAGGCGACACTGGTGGGCAACACCTTTGACGATGCGGCGACGGGTCAGGGCCTGCTGAACTTTTTCCTGCGCGGAATGGCGTGCGGAGCGATCACCGAACAGGAAGTCCTGGCAACGGGAATTACGCTCGACGAGTTGCGCTCCCGGTCGTTTGTGCAGATTGTTAATAACCGGACCAGCAAGTAAGGGTTGCAAGATCCGATCGCGTACGAAGAAAGGGATGAGCCATGACTGATGTCAACAGCGGGACGCAGGAAGCCGTTCAGCATCTGCAGGCAGCTGATGCACTGATCGAGAAATCGCTGCGCTGGATGAAGCAGCAATGCGCCGGTGGAAAGGGGGTCTCGAACGAGAAACTCGATGCCCATCAGATGGCCAGCTTCGACCTTGCGTGGTGCGCCGCAGAATCGACCGCCGCGCGCTTTGCCGCGGAATATGCCGACAAGGTTGCCGCGGCGGCGACGGGCGACGGCCCCTGCGTGGAACAGCGCATGGCCCTGGCCTTTTGTGCCGAGGCCTTGCAGAATATCCACAATCGTTTCTGGGCACGACCGCAGAGTTTCGGGGTGAACGCGGCCGACCTGGCCGCTTTCGCGTCAACCGCACTCGCCGGGTTTTGCCAGACGCAGCTGGATGCCGACAATCTCGCTGCTTTGGGCAGGGAGGTCGTGGCCCTGGATGGCGATAGCGGCGCCTATATGCTCGGCGACGACGCCCTGATGATGCAGGACGCCTTTCGCAAGCTGGCCAGCAACGTGGTCATGCCCCTAGCCGAGGACATTCATCGCCACGACCGCATCATCCCGCAGGAAATCCTCGATCCGCTGACCGAAATGGGCTGCTTCGGGCTGTCGATCCCCGAGCGCTACGGTGGCATCCAGAGCGACGATCATGAAGACAACATGGGCATGATCGTGGTCACCGAGGAGCTTTCACGCGGCTCGCTCGGCGCAGCGGGCAGCCTGATCACCCGTCCGGAAATCCTCAGTCGCGCGCTGCAGAAGGGGGGGACGGAAGAGCAGCGGCAGAAATGGTTGCCCCGGGTGGCGATGGGCGACCCCTTGTGCGCCATCGCCGTCACCGAACCGGATACCGGTTCGGACGTCGCGGCGATGCGCCTCAAGGCAAGCAAGTGTGAGGGTGGCTGGCTGCTCGATGGCGTCAAGACCTGGTGCACCATGGCCGGGAAGGCGGGCGTCCTCCTGGTTCTGGCCCGCTCCAACCCCGATCGCTCGCTTGGTCACAAAGGCCTGAGCATGTTCCTGGTCGAAAAGGACTCGTATGACGGCCATGATTTCGAGTATCGCCAGGCACAGGGTGGCGTACTGACCGGCCGGGCCATTTCGACCATCGGCTATCGCGGCATGCATTCCTACGAGGTCTTCTTCGACAGTGTCTTCGTCCCGGACGAAAACCTGGTCGGCGGGCCGGCCGGTGAAGGGAAAGGCTTCTACTTCACGATGGCCGGATTTGCCGGCGGGCGCATTCAGACGGCCGCACGGGCCATCGGTGTGATGCAGGCCGCTTTCGAACGCGCTGTTTCCTATGCTGGCGAGCGCAAGGCATTCGGCAAACCTATCGGCGAGTATCAACTGACGCTGGTCAAGCTGGCGCGCATGGCGACTCTGCTGACCGTTTCCCGCCAATTCACCTACGCCGTCGGGCGTTTGATGGACCAGGGTTCGGGACAGATGGAAGCGAGCATGGTGAAGCTCTTTACCTGCCGGACTGCGGAATGGCTGACCCGCGAAGCGGTGCAGATTCACGGTGGCATGGGTTATGCCGAGGAGTCGCCGGTCAGCCGTTACTTCCTGGATGCCCGTGTGCTGTCGATTTTCGAGGGCGCCGAAGAAACGCTGGCGCTCAAGGTCATCGCCCGCTCGCTGATCGAAGCGGTGTAGTTCCGTCCACTTTCAGACTGCACGTAGTCACGCCAAAAGGAAGATCCCATGATGCAAGCGATTCGCTTTCGTGCGCAGGCAGAACTGGCTGGAAAAGTGAAAGTGAACCTGCAGCAAGTGCGCTATCCCCACTACGGCCGCTATCTGGAGGAGTTCGTACCGGGGCAGGTGTTTGTTCACCCGCGTGCCTTCACCTTCTTTCCTGCCCAGATGGAGGCCTTTGCCCGCACCTACATGCAGTGCAATCCCCTGTATCTCAACGACCAGTACGCCCGCTCCAGCGGCTTCGCCGGCCTGCTGGCTTCGCCGCAGATGGTGTTCAACGTCGTGCTCTCGCTAGGCGTGCAGAACGATTCGGAAAAGGCGATGGCCAATCTCGGCTATTACGATGCCCAGTACCTGCGGCCGGTCTATCCGATGGATACGATTCGCTCGCTGACCAAGGTCATCGAGCGCAAGGAGCGTGGCGCCGGCAAGCCGGGCATCGTTACCATCCGAACGCTGGGCATCAATCAGGACGACCAGGTCGTTCTGCAGTACGAGCGCAAGATCATGGTCGCCGGCCAGGGCGATCGTCCGCCGACGACGCCATTGCCGAAGGCGACGGCGATGGCGGCCTTCCCGTGGGTCGACGAGGCCGAGGTCGCCCTGCCGGATTTCCCGGAGTCGTTCGCTTCCGGCCTGACCGGCCCCAACTCCTACTTCGAGGACTTCGCCGTCGGCGAGATCATTGTCCATGCCAATGGCCGAACCATCACCGATGAACATCTATCGCTGACCTACGCGGTGGGCAATACGCATCCGCTGCACTTCGATCGCGTCTTCAGTTCCGGCCTCTCCGGAAAAATGAGCGGTGATCCGATCGTCTATGGCGGTCTGGTCTTCGCCTGGCTGGAAGGCCTGGCCAGTCGCGATGTCAGCGAGAACAGCGTTTGGGAGCTGGGTTTTACCGAGGGTTACCACACTCAGCCGTGCATCGGCGGTGATACCGTCGCCGCCCTGTCGCGCGTATTGGCTGCCGAAGATGCGCCGGGCGGGCTGGGCAGCAAGCTCGGTATCGTCACCTTTCAGTTGATCGGCGTCAAGAACCTCAGCGCCGCCAACGCCTTGGCCGAATACGGCGAGGACCTGTTCGGCAAGGAAAACGACAAGAAGGCGATGGACAAGGAGAAGATCGATGCGAAGATTTTTGAGATCGAGAGACGTCTCCTGATCAGGAAAAGGGGTTAGTCATGGATTCTCGCCAAACGAAACGCGATCGCCCCTGGTTGATGCGCACCTATAGTGGACACAGCTCGGCCAGGGCGTCGAACGCGCTCTATCGAACCAATCTGGCGAAAGGCCAGACCGGACTGTCGGTGGCCTTCGATCTGCCGACACAGACCGGCTACGACGCCGACAATCCGCTGGCGCGAGGCGAAGTCGGCAAGGTCGGGGTGCCGATCTCGCATATCGAGGACATGGATCAGCTGTTCGACCAGATCCCGCTCGATCAGATGAACACGGCGATGACCATCAATGCCACGGCGCCATGGCTGTTGTCGTTGTATATCGGCCTGGCGCAACGACGGGGGATCGATCCCGGGCAGCTGAGCGGCACGACCCAGAACGACATCATCAAGGAATATCTGTCGCGCGGCACCTACATCTATCCGCCGGGTCCGTCGATGCGGTTGATCGCCGACACCATCACCTACACCATCAAGCACGTGCCCAAGTGGAATCCGACCAATATCTGCAGTTACCACTTGCAGGAGGCGGGGGCAACACCGGTCCAGGAGCTGGCCTATGCGTTGTGCGCGGCGATGGCGGTTCTGGACCGGGTCCAGGCGTCGGGAGAAATCAAGACGGACGAGTTTTCGCAGGTCGTCGAGCGCATCTCGTTCTTTGTCAACGCCGGTATCCGCTTCGTCGAGGAGTGCTGCAAGCTGCGCGCATTCGGCGAGATGTGGGACGAATTGACGCTGGGTCGCTACAGGGTCGACGATCCGAAGCTGCGCCGATTCCGCTACGGCGTGCAGGTGAACTCGCTGGGGCTTACCGAGCCGCAGCCGGAAAACAATGTGCAGAGAATCGTTCTGGAAATGCTGGCGGTGGTTCTTTCCAAAGGCGCGCGGGCGCGCGCAATCCAGCTTCCCGCCTGGAACGAGGCGATGGGCCTGCCGCGCCCCTGGGATCAGCAATGGGCGCTGCGCATGCAACAGGTGATGGCTTTCGAAACCGACCTTCTCGAGTACGAGGATATTCTCGACGGCTCGCCGGTGATTGCCGCCAAGGTCAAGCAACTGGTTGAGGGCGCCAGAAAGGAGATCGCCAATGTCGAAGCGCAGGGCGGGATCATTGCCGCGATCGAATCGGGCTACGTCAAGCGCGAACTGGTCGCCAGCCATATGCAGCGCTTGCGCGCCATCGAGTCGGGCGAACTGAAAATCATCGGCGTCAACTGCTTCCAGGAAAGCGCCGAATCGCCGCTGACTCTGGGCAGCGACGGTGGCATCATGAAGACCGATCCGTCCGCCGAGCGCGAGCAGATCGAACGGCTGCAGGCGCATCGGAAAAATCGCAACGACGCCGACGTACAGGCCGCCTTGCAGGGGCTCAGCGACGCCGCCAAGAGCGGTGAAAATATCATGCCCAGTTCGATTCGCTGCGCCATGGCGGGGGTCAGTACCGGCGAATGGGGCGATTCGCTGCGTGCCGTGTTCGGCGAGTTCAGGCCGCCGACGGGTATCGATATTGCCATCGACAACCGCGCCGTACTCGGCAAGAAGGATGAGGTCACCGAGTTGCGCGCCAGAGTCGCCAGTACCGGTGCGGCCGTGGGCCGTCCCTTGAAGCTATTGGTCGGCAAACCCGGGCTCGACGGACACTCCAACGGCGCCGAACAGGTTGCCGTCAAGGCCAGGGACGTCGGCTTCGAGGTGGTCTACGACGGCATACGGCTGACGCCGCAGGAGATCGCTCAGGCGGCCGAGGAGGAGGGCGTACATATGGTCGGCCTGTCGATTCTTTCGGGAAGTCATATGGAACTGGTGACTTCGGTTCTCGAGGAGCTGCGCGCGCGCGACCTGGCGACCGTTCCGGTGATCGCCGGTGGGATCATCCCGCTGGAGGACGCCAAGAAACTCGCCGCGCAGGGCGTCAGCGCCGTCTATACGCCCAAGGATTTCAATCTCAATACGATCATGGCCGACATGGTCGACGTGATCCGCGAAGCCAACGGTCTGGCGCGGCTGGGTCCGCTGCCCTGACCAGCAGATGACCCCGGCAGCGCTTCCCGATCCCGAACAGTTGGCTTTACGCATCCTGCGCCGGGAGCGTGCGGCGGTGGCCCGAGGCTTGAATCTGCTCGACAACAAGTTGGCGGAAGCGCGCCAGTGCTCGGTACGCTTGCTGGCAGCGCTTTCCGGCGAGCATTCGCTGAATGGGGGCCATCTTATCGGTATCACCGGCCCGCCGGGCGCCGGCAAGTCGTCACTTGTCTCGGCGATGATTCGCGAATGGCGTCGCGCGGGCAGGACGGTCGGAGTGCTTGCCGTCGACCCGTCGAGTCGGCCCGAGTTGGGTGGCGGCGCCTTGCTTGGCGATCGAATTCGGATCAAGAACGCGGCGCACGACGAGGGCCTGTTCATTCGCTCGCTGGCCAATCGCAACCAGTTGGGTGGCGTGGCGACCGAGGTCTGGCCGATGAGCTGGTTGATGCTGGCCGCGTTCGATATCGTCGTCGTCGAGACGGTTGGCGTTGGGCAAACGGAAATCGATATTGCCGAGATCGGCGATACCGTCTGTTATGTGGCGCAGCCGGCCTCGGGGGATACGATCCAGTATCTGAAGTCGGGAATCATCGAGATTCCGGATATTTTCGCCGTCAATAAGTCCGACCTTGGCGCTGCGGCGTACAAGACGGCCGGCGAAATTGGCCGCAGCGCTTCCCGGCAGGATCGCCGGGACGATTGGGATTATCCCGTGTGCCTGGTGAGCGCGACGATGAATACGGGGATCACCGAGCTGCATGGGAATTTTGATAGACACCGAAGCTTTCTCGCGCATGCGGGCCTGCTGCAAAAGTTGCGCACCCGCCACCAGAGCGCCTGGGTAGTGCGTGTGTTGAAAGAGGAATTCGGGACTTTTGGCGTCGAGCTTATCGGTGGCTATGCTGAAATCGGCAAGCGCCTGGAGGCGCAGTATGGCAATCAATTCGAAGAATGCGAGCGAATGCGGCAGCAGATTATTTCCAGATTCAAGTCGTCAGATTGATCAAGTAGTTCAACCAACGAAGGAGCATCCTGATGAGCAAGAAACTCTATGAAATAGGTGATATGCCTCCCCTGGGCGAAGTTCCGGAACAAATGCACGCCTGGCTGATTCGCGCCGAGCGCTTTGGCCAGCCAACGGCGGCGTTTCAGAAGGAAGTGGTGACGACGCCGTCGATTGCCGACGATGAGGTTCTCGTTTACGTGATGGCGGCAGGAATCAACTACAACAACGTCTGGGCGGGAATGGGAGTTCCCGTCAATGTGATCGGCGCTCGCAACAAGGCTGGCGAAACGGAGGACTTCCACATTGGCGGCAGTGATGCATCCGGAATCGTCTACGCGGTGGGAAAGGACGTGACCAACGTCAAGGTGGGCGACGAGGTGGTCATGCATTGCGGCATCTATGACCGCAACTGCCCGTGGGTCAAGAAAGGCGGCGATCCGATGTACTCGCCTTCCTTCAAGATCTGGGGTTACGAGACCAATTGGGGCAGCTTTGCCCAATTCACGAAAGTGCAGGCGCAGCAGTGCATGCCCAAGCCAAAGCACATGAACTGGGAAGAGGCCGCTGCCTATACCCTGGTCGCGGCAACTGCCTGGCGGATGCTGCACGGCTGGGAAAGCAGTTCAGTCAAGAAGGGCGACGTGGCCTTGATCTGGGGTGGCGCGGGAGGCCTGGGCTCGATGGCCATTCAGATCGCCAAGGCGGTCGGCGCGACTTCGGTGGCCATCGTCTCGGGCGAGGACAAGTTCGACTACTGCACGAAGTTGGGCGCCAAAGGCTGCATCAACCGCAATGACTTCGATCACTGGGGCATGCTGCCGCACTGGAAGGACAGCGCCGGCTACGCCAAGTGGCTGAAGGGAGTGCGCGGCTTCGGCGCGAAGATCTGGGAAGTGCTGGGTGAGAAGAGGGCGCCGAACATCGTCTTCGAGCATCCCGGCGAAACGACCATTCCGACGTCGATTTTCGTTTGTGAAACCGGTGGCATGGTGGTGGTCTGCGCCGGTACCACTGGTTACAATGCGACGGTCGATTTGCGCTATCTGTGGATGCGGCAGAAGCGTTTGCAGGGTTCGCACTTCGCCAATACCGTGCAGTGCAACGAGATGAACGAGTTGGCACTGAGCGGGCAACTTGATCCCTGTATGTCGCGGGCGTTCACCTATGAAGAACTGCCGATTGCCCATCAGCTGATGGCCGACAACAAACACCCGCACGGCAACATGTCGGTGCTCGTCGGTGCCGCCGAGTTCGGTCTCGGGGCCAGCGGCAAGCCGGCAGTGGCGATGGTCCATCCGACGCTGCCCAAGGGCGACGTGCACACCTCGCCGGCGCCTTACCCGATGTCCACCCCGCTGCCTGGCATTGCCGAGGGCGAGCCGATCACCATTGCCGACGACGGCAGCAAGGTTCGCGACTTGATGCATCGTGGCATTATTTCCTGCGCGCCGGACGAGACTGTCGGAGCGGTGGCCAAGATCATGGTCGGCAACGAGATTCATGCGGTGGTGGTCATGGATGCGCAGGGCGCTGCCGTCGGCGTCGTGTCGCAGACGGATATGGTGCTCGCGCGGCAGGGCCGGACTCCGGACCAGGCACGCTCGCTGCGGGCCAGCGAAGTCATGACTCCGGGTTGCGCGACCTGCGATGCCGATATGCTCCTGAGCGACGCTGTCAGCCTGATGACCGGCCGGCGCATGCATCGTCTGGTGGTCACCGAGAAGGGTCAGCCGGTCGGGGTCATTTCGATGACCGACGTGGTGCGCAAGATCATCGGCGACTAGTGGATGGTCGGTCGTCAGTAGTCAGCAGCCACGGCTGGGCGCCAGCTCGATCCACCCCGGCGCCTGGCCTCGTCTCTCCCTGCCCAGGCAGGGAAATCGGCAAAGACCCTTCTCGTCCCTGGCGACGGGGAGGGGCTTTTCCCTGCAACGACGGAGGGGTTCCAACGTGCGAGCCATCGTCTGCCATGAACTGACCGGTCCTGCCTCCTTGCGCCTTGAGGAGCTTGCCGAACCTCGCCCCGGTCCTGGTCAGGTGCGCATCGGCGTGCGCGCCTGCGGCGTGAATTTTGCAGATAGCCTGATTACCCGCGGCCAGTATCAGAAGCAGCCACAACTTCCCTTCAGTCCGGGCTTTGAAGTATCCGGCGAGGTGCTGGAATTGGCCGCTGGTGTGGAAGGTGTCGCCCGTGGCGATCGGGTCCTGGCCATGACGCCGTGTGGCGGTTACGCCGAGGAGGTCGTCGCCGATGCGAACCGCTGCCTGCAGATCCCCGCGGAAATGTCCTGGGAGCATGCGGCGGCATTCCCGGTGGTGTTTGGCACGTCGCATATCGCCTTGTGGCATCGGGCACGCCTGCAGTCCGGCGAGACTCTGGTGGTGCATGGCGCTTCGGGCGGCGTTGGCTTGACCGCCGTCGCCATTGGCAAGCAATTGGGCGCGACGGTCATTGCCACCGCCAGCAGCCCGGAAAAACTCGCGCTGGCCGCTGCGCACGGCGCCGATCATCTGCTTGATTCCAGCTGCGAGGATGTTCGCGAGCGGATCAGGGAACTGACGGCCGGTCGCGGTGCAGACGTGGTCTACGATCCGGTCGGCGGAGAGCTATTTACCGCCTCGCTGCGCAGCATGGCCTTCGAAGGACGCATCCTGGTCATCGGCTTTGCCGGTGGCAGCGTGCCGCAGATTCCCGCAAATCACCTGCTCGTCAAGAATGTGGATGTGATGGGCGTCAACTGGCCGGCTTATGCCGAGCTCAATCCGCGGGTGATGACCGAGAGTCTTCAGACGCTTGTTCGCTGGTATGTCGAAGGCGCCATCAAGCCGCATGTCTCGGCAAGCTATCCGCTGGAAGAGGCGCTTGCGGCGCTCGATCAGGTGGTGACCAGAAAATCGACGGGCAAAGTCGTTATCACGACCGCGTGAGCTGCGCCGCCCTTCGCGGAAGTCACAATCCTCGAGAGATATGACGATGGAGGCTGCGGTTTGACCAAGGTTCGCGTATCAAGGATACTCGTTTTCGTGTCATCAATATTCCTCTTCCTCGCCGCATTCCCGTCCGAGCTGTCGGGAATGCGCGAAGAAACTCACTGGCGCGGGCGATAGCAAGCGCCATTTTCCCTGGGCACGGCGTCACCGTGCTGATAATCACCCTGAAAGGCCTGTCATGAATCCCCAGAACGGTTACGATATTGAAGACCTGTCCGTCGGCATGAGCGCAGAAATCGCCAAAACGATTACTGATGCCGACCTGGTCCTGTTTGCCGGCGTGTCCACCGACGTCAATGCCGTGCATATGGACGAAGATTTTGCGCGCACGACGATGTTTGGCGGCCGTATCGCGCACGGCATGTTGTCGGCCAGCCTGATCTCCGCGGTGCTTGGCAATCGCCTGCCCGGCCCCGGCTGTATTTACATGAGCCAGTCCCTGCGTTTCCGCGCGCCGGTGCGTCCCGGTGATACGGTGCACGCCAAGGTGACCGTCAAGGAAGTTTTCGCCGACAAGGGCCGGGTGGCGCTCGAGACTGTGTGCACGGTGGGCGACAAGGTGGTCATCGACGGCGATGCGATGTTGATGCCCACCTCACGCAGCAAGCGCGAAGCGGCCGGCAAGTAAGTCGTCTGGCGGCGCCGGATGCCTGGTATGGCGCGCTGGCGAACTGCCTGCGGGTCCTTACCAGTACTTCTCGAAAGCCATCTGCCCGGTCACTCCGCGACGACCGGTGGCAAAGCCGCGCTTGCTCAGCAATTGCCGCAGTGTAAGCGCCATAGCCGGGTTGCCGCAGATCATCAGGCGCGACGTTTCGACACGGAGCGGCGTGCCCGCGGCTTCCTCGAGGTGCCCGTCTGCGAAAAGCTCCGGGATGCGCGTGGAAAGAGTCGTCGCGCCCGCTTCACGCGTGACCACGGGAAGATAGGTCATTCTCGCCCTGCCGCGGGCGGAAGTGTCGTCGGCGGCCAGCGCGTCAAGTTCCTCGCGATACGCAAGTTCAGCCGATCGGCGCACGCTATGGACGACGATCAGCCGCTCGAAGGCGCGCCAGACGGCGGCATCGCGGACGATGGAAACGAATGGCCCAATTCCGGTTCCGGTGGCCAGCATCCAGAGCTGGCGACCGGCGGCCAGCTGCGCGGTGGTCAGAAAACCGAAGCTGGAGCGCTCGACATCGATCGCATCGCCCACGCGCAGCCGTTCGAGGGGGCCTGAAAAGGCGCCTCCAGGGACCAGTACGGCGAGGAACTCGAGGCTGTCGTCGGCAATTGCCGAGACCATCGAAAAGGGTCGCCAAACGATACCGCCGTCGGTGCTGAGGCCGAGCCGCGCGTATTGTCCCGGCGTGAACCGGAAGCCTTCGTCGCGAGAGGTGCGAAACGAGAGCAAGGTCGGCGTCCAGTAGCGCACTTCCAGTACCCGTTCTGTGGTCCATTTCTGCGTGTCGGCGGCCGCGGGACGGATCGGTGTTTGCGGGTCTAGGGACAGGTTCATGGCGTACCTCCGGGAGCTTCCACCTCAGGCGACAACGACTCTTGCGGCGACCGACGCCGCCGGTCGCCGCTTCGTCATCGCTCGGATCTCGATTCGGCGTGCCGCGTGACGCGGGCCTGACTGCGCGCTCACAGGCTATGGCATCGCTGAAGATACAGAGTTCATGCGACTTCGGTGGCGAACTTTCAAGCTCATCTTCCGGCCATATCGCTTACAGGTCGCCGCAGTCACTGCCGATCCTCGGGTCGAAGTCCCTTTCCAGCTGCGGTAATGGTCGAGGGTTGAGAAATGGCTAATCAGAGCGGTGCCATGCTTTTCGCAATGCTTCTCGGTGTGCTGCTTGCCGCAGCGGTGGCCTGGGGGGTGGCCGGTGCCTATCGGCGGCACATGCTTGCACTGATGCGCAAGGCCGCGCCCCCGGACGCAGCACATGCGATGTTCACCGAGCGGGGGACGTTGCCGGCGCGGCACCCGCCAGCACGGCTCGATCTCGCTGCCAATCGGCGTGCCGCACTGCGCTTCCTGCTGCTGCTTTCCACGCTCAGTCTGCTGATCGGCGTCAGCCAGTCGTGGCTGGCCCTGCTTTTCGTCTACGATCGCGGCGGCGCCTTCTCGCTGAATCGCTTGCTGGTGCTGGGCGCCGTCTATGCGTGGCCAATGGTCATGGGCTGGGGGCTGGTGCTGCGCTGGTCGTGGGCGAGGGTGGTCGCCGGCATTGCCGCGTACATGCTGGCTATGAGCGTGCTGGTGATGTTGACGTCGAACGCGGCGCAGACGATTGCCGGCGTCGGTGCCTGGCTTGCCGGGGTGGTCGCCATCCCCATGCTGGTGACCCTGGCCATTGCTGCCAGTGGACGGATTCGGGCCGTTGCTCCCTACCTGCTGCCGTTCTTTCTCCTGCTTTCCGGCGCGTCGGTTGCCGCCGTGCAGGCGCTGGCGATCGGCGTCGAATCCGCGCCCGCCTGGCTGACCGGCATGGTCGAAATTGTCGGGGCCTGGGGAACGCTGCTCACTTTCGTCCTCGCGCCGTGGCTACTGCTCGCCTGGCCGGTGTATGCCCTGGGCCGCTGGCTGGCGCGTGCCTACCGGGGAAAGCGCTTTTCAGATCTCGGCTACCTCTTCGCCGCCTATTGGTTCGTCATCCTGGCCGCCAGTGCTCTACCCGCCCTGCAGACTGTCGGCCTGGTCGGGCTGACGCAGCTGTTGCCCTGGCTATGGCTGCCGATCGCCTGGCGCGTGCTGCCGCGCTGGCTGGCGCAAGCGGCGCCACCCTCGCCACCGACGCTGCTGGTGCTGCGCGTCTTTCAGCGCGACGCGCAGGTCGAGCGCCTCTTCGACAGCATCGTCGAACGCTGGCGGCTGAGCGGCAACACGCTTCTCATCGCCGGCACCGACCTGATCAGCCGCACGCTGGATCCGGATGACCTCTTCGCCTTCCTCAATGGCCAGTTGGCCGGCCGCTTCATCGCCAGCGAAGCGGAGATTCCCGTGCGCCTGGCGGGCCTGGACCTGCAACCCGATCCCGATGGCCGTTACCGGGTCAACGAATGGTATTGCTTCGACAGTACCTGGCAGCCCGCGCTGCGCGCGCTGGTGCAGGCCAGCGACGTGGTGTTGATGGACCTGCGCGGCTTCACGCCGGAAAACCAGGGCTGCCGCTTCGAACTGCGCGTGCTCGCCGCGGCTTCCCACCTGCGCCGAGTGCTGCTCCTGCACGATGGCCAGACCGCCGGCGCGGCGGCGGCGGCCGAATTCGCCGCTGCGCCGGCCGATCGTTTCGTCTGGCTGGAGGCCGGCCGTTTGAACAGCCGCAAGACCGGCGAGGTGCTGGCGGCCCTATTCGGCGCCGCTCCGCCGCCACTCAGCCACCACTCAGCGCCTGCACGATGATCAATTCGCCGCTCGCGGGCAGCGGCTGCGCGAGGTCGCGTAGCTGCTCGCCGTTGAGGAAGAAGCGGATGTGCCGTCGTATTTCCTGCTGCTCGTCGATCATGCGGAAGCGAATCCCCGGGTAGCGGCGCTCGAGGTCGGCGAGCACGGCGGCCAGCGTCGCACCGCCGGCCTCGACCTCGCCGTGTCCGGTGTACGAGCGCAATGCGCTGGGGATCAAGACTTTCACGGGTGCTCGGCCCTACGCCAGGAGTGCGCTTTCGACGGCGTAGATTTCCGGCAGGTGGCGGGCGATGCATTGCCAGTGCAGTCCTTCGTCGCGGCTCATCCACAGCTCGCCGCTGGTGGTCCCGAAGTAGAGGCCCACCGGGTCGAGGCCGTCGGCGCTCATCGCCTGGCGCTTGACGGTCCACCACGCCTGGCTGCTCGGCAGGCCGGCATCGAGACGTCGCCAGCTCTGGCCACCGTCGCGTGTCGCATAGACCGCCGGCTTGCCGTCCGGACTGGTGCGCGGCCAGACCGAGGTGCCGTCCATCGGGAAGACCCAGGCGGTGTCGGCATCGCGCGGGTGTACGACGAGCGGAAAGCCGACGTCGCCGACCTCTGCCGGCAGGTTCCTGCCAATGTCCAGCCATTGCTCGGACGGTCGGTCGAGGCGGAAGACGCCGCAGTGGTTCTGCTGATAGAGGCGGTCCGGCTGGCTCGGGCAAAGGCGGACGCAATGCGGGTCGTGGAAGGTCGGGTCGGCGCGATCGAAGCCTTCGACGACCTTGAGCTGGTCGAGCAGCGGCTTGAAACTGAGGCCTCCGTCGACGCTCTCGTGCACGCCGCCACCCGACATCGCCAGGTAGAGGTGCGCGGCGTCGCGCGGGTCGACGATGATCGAGTGCAGCTTTGGCCCGTCGGGAGTGCCGTCCTGTACGCTACCCATCCACCGCCGGTATTGCGGGTCGTCGTTGATGCACGAAAACGGCGCCCAGCTGACGCCGCCGTCCCGTGAACGGAACAGTCCCTGCGGCGAGGTGCCGGCGTACCAGACCTCGGGCTGGTCAGGATTTCCCGGGGTCAGCCAGAAAGTGTGATCGACCGTGCGCCCGGGAAGCCCTTCACCATCCTTCGCTGCGGAAGCGAAAGCTGGCGGGTGCCTCGCTTCGCTCCAGCTGCGCCCGAGGTCGGTCGAGCGGAAGATCGTCGGACCGAGGTGGCCGGTCTTGGCCGCCGCGAGCAGCGTCCTCCCGTCGCGCGGGTCGAGCACCAGGTGGCTGATGATGTGGCCGAGGAAATGCGGGCCGTCGACTCGCCAGCGTTCGCGGGCGGCGTCGGAGTGATAGAGCCAGGCGCCCTTGCGCGTGGCGACGAGCAGGACCACCGCGCGCTCGCCGGGCGCAGAGGCGGCCGGCTCGTCGGCGGGAGTTGAGAGGGCGGTGTTGTCATGGGTCATTGGCGATCACTCCTGGTTGGCTGTTGCGGCCGGCGGCCGCCATTCGTTCAGCGCGAGAACGCCGTCTGCGAGGTGGACTCACGGCTCGAAAACCCCGCTGGCAGCGGCTCTGCCGAGAGCAGCGCGGCGACGATTGCCTGGCGACTGCGCGCGTTCTGGAAGTACGAAAAATGGTCAACTTCCTGGCCACGGTCGACAAACTCCGCGCCGCTCGCCGCGCGCCGCACGCCGCCGCGCGCCGACTCGAGGCTGACGATGCGGTCGTTGTCGGCATGGCCGAAAGCCACCGCCGTCGTCGCCGCGCCGACCAGGCGAGAGAGCAGTCCGCCGGCCTCGGTGACGCCGCCGATGACCGTCAGCGGCGCCGCGCTGACCACGTCCGGGCGGTTGAGCATCTGGACCAGTGGAGAACCCGGGTCCTGGACCGCGAAACCGGGGGTCACTTCCGGATCCTGCAGGGCCTGGAACACCGACGACAGGGCGCTGCCGGCCAGGCCGGCCAGCGGACTGAGCAGGCTCATCGCCCCGCGCATGGCCGCCAAGGCCTGCGCCGGCGTTTCGCTGAAAATGCGCGTGCCGCGAGCCGGACAGGCGACGCGCACGAAACGCTCGACGCGGAAGCGTTTGTCGGCGAATACGCTCGACAACTGCTCGAGCATGGCGCGCTCGGCGGCGCCGACGGTCCCTCCCTGGAACAGCGCGAGGTCGCGCTCGTCGAACGCCGGCTGGCCGTCGACGCGCAGCCCGCGCGCAAACAACTCGCCAATCAGGCCGCCGGCGCTGTGGGTCAGGAAATGCAGGGTGGCGCCTGCAGGGAGCGCCAGCGCGAGTTGCAGCGCGTTGTGGATCGGGCTGTGGCTGACGGCGTGGTGCTCGAAGGCATACACGCGTTCGCCGTAGGACCGCAACAGCGCCCGGCGTTGCACGTCCGCGGGCGGTTGCCACAAGGCGCCAAAGGTCGCCTCGCTATTCGTCGCCAGGCTGTGCACCAGGATCAGCAAGGGTGCCGACCCGCGTGGCGTGAGGAAAGCTCGCAGCGCGAAATCGCCGTGCAGCGATACCTCGAACAGCCCGGGTCGGGGTACGTTCTTTTCCAGCTGCCGGCACAAGCGCGTACGGAAACCGGTGGCCAGCGAATCGAGCACCCCGGCGTCGCCGGCGCGCGCCGCCGCAGACCCTGGCGTTTCGCCGGCATCGACCGCTCCCGGCAGGCGAAAGGCGGCGATGTGCTCGACGATGCGGCGCAGGCTGTGGTCGTCGAGCGCCTCCGGGCCGGGCAGGGTGACCACCTCATCAGGCTGCATGCCCGCCACGTCATCCCGAACGCCTGTGTCGGCGGGCACGACGAGCAGCAGCGCCCTGCCGAGGCGGCGCGCGAGCGCGAGTTGGGCGTTCAGCGCTTCCAACTTGCTGCGGCGCCAGACTCCGACCACGATCAACAGTTCACAGCGGCCGATGGCCTCGCGCAGCCCATCCATTGCATCCACCGCATACTCCGCGAGCACGGCAGACGATGCCCGTGGCCGACCCTCGGTCGTGTCCTCGACCTGCGGCAGGACCCGCCACGGTCCGAGCTGCTTCACCAGATGCGCGTGGAGCTCTGCAGCGACCGCGGGCAGGCGCGCGTCGGCGACGATCACGCAGGCTCGCCAACGCCCGGCGGCGAGTGATGCGGCGGCGGCGAGCGCAGCAGCGACGGGTACCGCCAGAAGCTCGCCGTCCAGGCGCGGCAATGCTTTCTTGCTCATCGCAGGTGCGCGGCTCGCCGGGAAGAGCAGTGCCCAGTGGTCGACCGCGCCCGCCGGCATCACCAGTCCGCCCTGGATGCGCAAGCGCGATTCGACGGAATCCCGAGAACGCTGGTCGACCTCCTCCGAGTAAAATTTTCCGTGCACCGCGCGCAGCGCGCTGTACTCGAAGCGGCCCGGATGCGGCCAGCTGATGGCGGGCTGCAAGTCCGGGGCCTTGCCCGGCAGCGATGGATCGAGCAGGCGCGCGCTGGCGTCGAGGGCGACCCAGGGCAGCTTGTCGACGCCCAGGCTGTAGCGGTCCAGGCGCAAAACCGTAGCGCCGACACGCACGTCTTTCTCGCTGAAGTCGATGCGCCCGACGCGCAGCGCGCGAGTGCTGCGGCCTTGGCCATCAAGCAGGTCAAGCGCTTCGCCGTCAGGCCCGTCGTCGGGCCAGGCGATCGCCAGGTCGTGCGCGACGAGAGCCACGTTGGGCACCGGGCGCGCCTCGCCGCTGGACTTTTCTGCGCGCGCGGAGAGCGCCAGCACGCTGCGGGAAAGTGCCTGCTCGACGGAACCGGCGACGCGCAAGGCGTACTCGTCACCGGCCAGCGTGCGCAGCACAACGCCGTTGCTGCTCTGCAGCGCGGCGGCGTCGAGGGGTACGGACGGGGCACCAGCGGCGGCAGCGAAGGCCACAGCACGAACCGTGCCCGATGGGTCGACCAGCTGCAGCCATAGTGGCGTGGTGTCCGGCAGGCGCAGGCGATGGCGGGCGTTGCTGGCCACCGTCGCTTCATGAAAGGCGAGCTCGAAGCTGCCGTCGTCGCCGTGCTTCAGCTCGATGGCCAGTTCGCGTGCCGGGCGCTTGCGGGCGCGCAGCAACCAGCCGATATCGATCGGAAAGGCGGGCGCGCTGGTCTCGCCCGGCGGCAGCATCCAGCTCGCGCCTTGCAGACGCGCGGCGCTGGCGAAGGCCAGCTGCCGTGCAGCGTCGGTGCCACGCAGCGCCGACGAGAAACGTCCCCAGGCGTGTGCCGCCCAGATCGCGACATCGTCGGCTGCCGCGTCGCTGCCGGCGAGTGCCTTCAGCGCCGGGCGCAAGGCAAGCTCTACCGCGTGTTCAGCGAGCGGCTGCCCCGGCGCCTGTTCGAGCTCGATACGCAGCAGTTGCTCCTCGAGACGCAGGGTCGCCGGGTAGTGCGCGTGCGCAGCCTCGACCAGCGCGACTGCCGCGCCGAGCACGGCCGGCCCCTGCTCGCGCAGACCGGCGCGCAGCTCGGGCAGCAACGCGCTCTCGAGAACGATGCCGTCGGCGCCGCGTGACGCCACCAGCGGACCGAACCACAGCGCCGCCTCCAGCTCGGCGCCGTAGCGCGGCAGGAAGCGGCGCCGCGCGGCGCGCAACAACCACGGGTCAATGCGCACCGCCGGGCTGAGTACGCGGGCAAGGGCGAGCAGCGCCTGGTCGTCGAGCGGCAGCTCCGGCGAGCGGTCAGCCGGCGCGCCACTGCGCAGGCGGGCGGCGTCGCGCACGGTGGTCCGTTCGTTCCACGGCAGGGAGGCCAGTTCGCGAATGGCAGTGGCCACTCGCGCCGTCGGCGGCAGCGGCAGCAGGGCGACGGCGACGCGTTGCTGGCGTGCAAACTGGCGCGCCTGGCGCCGCCAGTCGGCCGCCGCCGGCGGCGGCACACCGAGCGGACGGTAGCCGGCGCCGAAATCGGTCAGCAGCAGCGCCGCTGCTCGCGAGTCTGGCCGCTCGCCGCCGGGTGCGCTGCTGCCGCGGCGGCGGGGGCGGATCTCCTGCGGCGAACCCTTGCAGCGGCGCAGCACGACGCGATCGGATGGAAACAGCGTGCGCAGATAGGTGACCAATGCCTGCTGGTCGGCGTGGAAAGGCTCGAGCCAGGGCGCCCGATCAAGCCAGACTTCCACGCCGTAGCGCAGCGTACGGCGCGGCCGGCGCGGGAGGCCGCGCAGCGGCAGGCCATGGCTCAAGGTGTGCACGACGCGATCGAGGTCGAGCCCGCCGTCGGCGACGTCCACGCCGAGCGCGGTGGCGAGGATGGCGCGACGCTGCAGCGTCGGCAGCAGTGGATCGGGCGCGCGTGGCGGCGGACTGGCTTCGCTGCGCAAGGCCTCGGTCGACCCGAGCCAGGCGGGACCCCCGGTGTCGCTCTCGGTTGTTTCCCGGGCGGCGTCGGCGATCGGCTCGAATTCGCTGAAGACGGGCCACAGCGTCGCTTTGTCCTCGGCCGCCGTCGGTGGCGCGGGTGGCGGCTGATCGGCGTCGGCTGGGGCAGCGTCGGCGCCAATGTCGATGTCCGCCACCGGTGTGGCCATCGAGCGGCGGCCGGCGAGCGCGGTCGGCAGGCGAGCGTCGACGTCGAGCTGGGCGCAGATCTCGCGCAGGGCCTCGTCGTCGGGGGCGAGATCCGCGCTCGCCCGCAGCAGGTCGGCCAGCCAGATGGCGCTTGAACGTGCCATGCGCGCGTCGTCGTTGCGCTGCGTCAGCGGCCGCCCGGCGCCGAGTCGAGGGCCATCGCCTTGTCGAAGACGCAGTGCTCGACCTCCCGCCACTCCGCGCTGTCGACGGTCAGGCCGAGGTCGGCGAAGGCGTGCAGCGCGTCGAGGTATTCGGCGGTGCCCGGCATTCGCTGTCCCGCCGCTCGCGCGCGATCGCGCGCCGCGATCAGGCGCTCGGCGACGTCGTGGTGGTGCTGCGGGTTGCCTTCCGGCAGCCAGCGCGTGGCCACCTCCTCGAACCAGGCGGCATCGGCCTCGGGGAAGCGGTAGGTGACGCAGCGGCGGAGAAACGCGCCGGGTAGTTCGCGCTCGCCGTTGGTGGTCAGGACGACGAGCGTCTTCTCGCGCGTCGCCCTGATCGGCACGTTCTTGACGCTGAAGCTGCGCGTGTCGAGTATCTCGAGCAAATCATTGGGAACGTCGGGTTCGGCCTTGTCGATTTCGTCGAGCAGGATCAGCGCATGATTGTGCTCGCCCGCTTCGCCGGGGTCGCCAAGCCGGTGCTTGAGCGGCATCCGCGCCCAGCCGCGCAGCGCCGCGGTGTCCGGCGCCAGCGCCCACCACAGCGGGCCGGGTTCCACGTAACAGTGATCAGGCAGTACATTGCGGTTGCGCACGTAGGCGTCGTTGAGTCGGCGCAGGGCGTCGTACTCCCAGAGCAGGTCGGAGGCCTGGGTGCGTGAACTGACCGTCTGCTGGTAGTACCACCAGCCGAGGACCTTGGCCACATTGCGCGCCAGCGAGGTCTTGCCGCAGCCCGGCTCGCCGGCAAGCAGCAGCGGTCGCTTTGCCGCCAGCGCCACGTTGATGGCCAGGGTCAGGCGCGGGTCGTAGACGTAGAGCGAGAGCCGACCGCGCGCATCGGCGAAGCGGCAGGAAACACGGTCGCCGGCGAGGGGTTCCCCCTTGCTGGCCGGATCGAAATGCTTGCGTGTGAATTGCATCGGGGTCTCCAGTGAGCCAGGGTCGGGGTCAGGCGATCAGCCTTGTCGCCCGGGTGAGTTCAGCGCTGCGCCGCAGTTCGTCGCTGTGCTCGAGGGCGGGCTCGACGCAGCGAGCGACGCTCCATTCGCTCGCCAGGACATTCGCGTCGGCGACGCTGACGACGAAGACCAGCATCGGGAAAGCCTTTGCCAGTTCCAGCGCCAGTGCGGGAACGACCAGGCCAGGCAGGAGCACGAAGATGCGTGGCGGCAGCGCTGCGTCGCTTGCTTGCGCGCTGCGTTCGGCCTCGTCCTCTTCGAGCAGCGCAAAGAGATCTTCGTCGCTCAGGTCTCCCTCATCGTAGCCGAGAACGTCCTTGAGCTTGCGTACCAGCTGCGCCTCGAGTTCGACCCGGTTTTCGTTGCCACCGCACAGTGGAACGATTTCGGGAACGATGGCGTAGGGACGGTAGACCCGTTCCAGGTGGCGCAGGGGCAGGAAGTCGGGCTTGCTCGCCCGCATGGCGATCAAGCGCGGTGGGGCGGCTGCGCAGGCGGTGGGAAAGAAGGCCGCGGCAGCGGGCACCACCCAATACGAGGACAACATCGTCAACAGGCGCTGCAGGAGGTCCTTGTCGCCGACTGACTGCAGCGCAGCGAGCAAATCGCGAAGTTCGCCATAACCGCCCAGGTCGCCCCGACAGAGTCGTCGCGCGATCAGGTCCACCAGCGTGTCGTTGCCGCCGACGATCGCCGTCCATTCGGCGTCGCGGATCGCCAGATGGTCGGAAACGTCGGCCAGCGTGTGGGGTTTGTCGACCAGGTCGCGCAGAATGTCACCGAGTACGCCGCTCAGCCGGTCGAACAGCGTCTGGCGACGGGCGTCGATCATCGCCTGCAGGGCCGGACGGATCTTTGCCGCGATCGTCGCCGCGTCGTCGGAGCGCACGCCCTGGATCTCGTCGAGCGCCAGCGGCTCGAATAGTTTCCAGCGCGCGGGGTAAGCCGCCTTGACCGCAGGTGGCACGACGACGAAGACGCGAAATCCGGGCTCGAGCGCCTGGCGTGCGCGCAGGACGGTCGCCTCCTGAAGCACCCAGTTGGACTGTACGGCTTCGTCGGTGAGCAGGATCAAGGCCGCGTGACAGCGCGCCATCCACTGGAAGAGCTGCGGTCGCCAGGCGTCGCCCTGTTCGAGATGGAGCAGGTCGAGTACCGACTTGAACTCGCCGCCGACGTCAACCAAATGCGCGACGTCCTCGGCGAGCTGGCTGTCTCGCGACGAGTGGCTGACGAAGAGGACCAGACTCACGTGCGCGCGCCGAGGTGGCTTGCGTGCGCTTCCTGGCGCGCGGGGATGTGGCGAGTGCCGCCGTGGCGAGGGCGCGGCCGGCGGCGTTCGCGGCCGGTCGCCGGAGGTCGGGGGAAGTGGTCGATCGCGTCGAACAAAGCGAACCAAGCGAACATAGGGGGCCGTCTTTCGCCCAAGCTGCGGCAGGTCGTGGGTATTCTGGACGCGTGTGGCGCTTTATTTCAAGCCTGCCGCCGACCTGACTTAAGCGGTCGGCAGGAATTTCAGCGCTGCCGTCGCGAGTATAGGAGTGCCCGGCAAATGCCGTCAATCGCCTGCCGGCGCCTGCCAGCCTTCTTGCCCTCTGCATGCGATGTGCGGTGATTGGCCCGCGCGTCCTGCTCCGCCCAGTGCTCGGTCTTCAGCTGCGCAGCAGCGCTCTGGCGAGCATGTAGACGCCGAGGGCGGACAGGCCGACAAAGAACCAGCGGCGAAACGCCTCGGGTTCGAGCCGATCCCTGACGCGTTGGCCGATGACCATGCCGAGCAGCGCCGGCCCAATGGCCAGCAGCGAGGTGCCGGCAGTGACCCACTGGTATTTGCCCGATAGCGCAAGCGCCGCAGCCAGCGCCAGGGTGGAGACGGAGAAGAATAGCCCGAGCGCCTGCACCAGCTCGTCCTTGGCGAGTCCCAGCGCACTGAGATACGGCACGGCAGGGATGGCGAACAGACCCGTGGCCCCGGCGATCAGACCGGTCATCAGGCCGACGAGTGGAGACAGCCAGCGTTCGGCATTCGCCGGCACGGAAAAGCGGCGCGCGGCGAGAGCAAAGACACCGTATAACGCGAGAAGCGCACCGAGCGCGCCACTGGCCAGTGAAGCCGAACTCCCGGTCAGCACGTCGATGCTCAGCAAGGTGCCGATGACGGCCGTGAGCAGCATGCTGGCCAGACGGCGGACGAGCGTCGTGAACTTGGCACCGGCAAAGCTCTGCCAGACGTTGGTGACCAGCGAGGGAGCGATCAACAGCGCGGCGGCGGAAGCTGGCGCCATGACCAGGCTGAGCAAGCCAATGGCGACCGTCGGCAGCCCCATGCCGACAACGCCCTTGACGAATCCGGCGGCGACGAAAGTGAGGGCGATGAGGGCGGTGATGGCAAGCGGGTCGCTCATGGTCTCCTGGCAGCGGCTTGTCGGGGCGCCACTGTACCCCAGCAAGCCCTCGCCAGATAGCCGCCGCTGCCGTCGCTGCACCATGCGCCGCGGCCCCGCCCGCCGCCATCCATTGGTAGAATTGCGGCCGGCAGCGCTGCGCGATGAAATCCGTGAACAGGCGCATCTGCACGGCCTGGGCCGCCGCGCCTCCGGCCGTGCTGCCGTCCCGCCGTCACCACGCCACTGCGCCAGACTTCCTGGTCGCCAACAAGGCCAGAATATGCCCACGCCAGCACCGCCACCCGCAGCCATTCCAGCAAGCACTCCCGCAGGCACCGCTAGCGAGACAACCGCCGTAGCTGCCGGGGCTGCCGAGGCTGCCAGCGTCGGCGAGGACCTGCTCAGCACGGGCAGCTTCTTCCGCGCCCTGTGGCTGGGTCCGCGCGCATGGGGGCGGTGGTGGCGGACGCTGGTGCGCGAGATCGACCACCGGGGGATTCTCGAGCAGGTCGAGCAGGACGCCAATTTCTCGTTCAATTTCTGCTTCATGATTGTCGTTGCCGGCGGCATTGCGACCATCGGCCTGCTGCTCAACTCGCCGGCGGTGATCATCGGCGCGATGCTCATCTCGCCGCTGATGGGCCCGATCGTCGGCAGCGGCATGGCCATCGCCACTCTCGACTTCGAACTGGCGCGAAAAAGCCTGCGTACCCTGGCCCTGGGTACTGCAGCAGCGGTCGCTTTCACTTCGCTGATCGTGCTGCTGTCGCCAGTCAAGGAACTGACGCCGGAGTTGCTGGCGCGTACCCGCCCGAATCTTTTCGACCTGGTGGTGGCCATCCTCTCGGGCGCCGCGGGCGGCTACGCCCTGATCCGCGGTCGCGGTGGCGCTATCGTCGGGGTGGCCATTGCCACCGCCTTGATGCCACCGCTGGCGACCATCGGCTACGGCCTGGTCACCGAACGCTGGCCGGTGGCGCGCGGCGCGCTGCTGCTCTTCTTCACCAACATGGCGGCGATCAGCCTTTCGGTGGCCGCGGTTGCGGAGTGGTATGGCTTCGGCCGCGGTGGCTTGCGCAAGCGCTTCGCCCGCCAGGCGGCAATTTCGCTGCTCGTGCTGGTTCCCCTTGGCGTGCCGCTGTTCATTTCCCTGAAAGCGATTGCTTTCGAGAGCTTTGCGCAGATTCGCATTCGCAACATTCTTGAGGCCGGCGCGGCGTCGCTGCGGGCCGGCCAGCTTGGCGCGGTGGAGGTGCTGTTCATGGACGGTAAGCCACCGCGGGTGCGGGCCATGGTCTTGAGCGCAGAACCGGACAGAGAGCTTTCGGCGCGGCTCGACGAGGAGATCGAACGGCAACTTCGCCAGCCCGTCGACCTGCAGCTGACGCAGCTGCGCACTTCTGAAAAGGTATCGCCGCAGGTGCTTGCCCTCGCTCTTCCCGAGCGCCCGCTCAGCGTCGGCAGCAGCGTCGCCGACAGCTTGCGCAGTGCCTTTCCCTTGCCGCTGGTCGCTTTCGAAGCTGATCCCGCGCTGCGCAGCGCGACACTCGTCCCGGAGGCGCAAGCGGGAATCGATCTCGCCGCCTGGCGGGCAATGGAAAGTGATCTTGGCAAGCGTCATCCGGAGTGGAGCATTCGCCTGCTGCCGCCGCCGCAGGCACTGCCGCCGATCTATTTCGAACCCGGCAGCAAGGACCTCGATGGCGCCGCTCGGGCGCGCGTCGAGACCATCGTCTGGGCGGCGCAACGCTGGAACATCGATCGCGTCGAAGTCGTCGGGCACGCCAGCAGCGATCGTGGCGGGCCGCCGCGCCTCGCCGGCGTGCGCGCCGAACGCGTTGCCGAGGCATTGCGCGCCGGCGGGCTCACGGTCGGGTCGGTGGCTCGTTTTCCGTTACCAAATCAGTTGGCCGCCGAACGAGAACTGGGTGAAGCCGCGTTTCGAGCGGTCTCGGTGCTGCTGCCGGTCTCCACCAACCAAGCACGCAAGGAGTAATCATGGACGCTAGTTTTCTTGGCCAGCTACTTGACTGGAGCACTCGCCCCTGGTTTCGCCTGGGCAATACCGACATCACTCTGCTACGCGTCGTCGGTCTGGTGGTCATCCTGTTTTTTTTCTGGTGGTTTGCCTCGCTGCTCGAACGTGCGCTGCGGCAGATGGCGCGTGTCGGCAAGCTGGTCAAGCTCTCCGAGTCGGCGGTTTACGCGCTGACGCGCATCGTTCGCTATCTGGTATGGATTCTGGGCAGTATCGTCGGTCTGGCCTACCTCGGCTTCGATATGGCCAGTCTGGCGATCGTTGGCGGCGCGATGGGCGTCGGTATCGGTTTCGGCTTGCAGAACATCTTCAGCAACCTGGTTTCGGGGATCCTGATCCTGGTCGAGAAGACGCTCAAGCTCGGCGACTTTGTCGACCTGCAGTCAGGCGTCGTCGGCAAGGTGACCGAGATCGGTCTGCGCTACACGCGCGTGACGACCAACGATAATGTCGACGTGATCGTCCCCAACTCGGAGTTCATCAACGGGCGGGTGACCAACTGGACGCTCGACGACCACCTGCGCCGCATCCATGTGCCTTTCGGCGTTGCTTACGGCTCGGACAAGGAGCAGGTGCGCGCGGCGGTGATCGCTGCCGCGCGCGAGGTGGTCGGGACCATCGATTTACCGGGGCGTGGGCCGGACGTGTGGCTGGTGAACTTCGGCGACAGCAGTCTGGACTTTGAACTGGTGGTCTGGGTCAGCCATGACCTGGCGATGTCACCGGGTCGCACGCATGCGCGCTACCTGTGGGAGATCGAAACCGCGCTTGGCAGGGCCGGCATCGAGATTCCTTTCCCGCAACGCGACCTGCATGTGCGCTCGGGGCGGTTGACGGTCGATCTGGCCGGCAGCACGCCGGCGGCGTCGCAGCTTGGCGCGGCCGACCGGGAATAGCGGGAACAGCGGGAACAGGCGCGACGGGACGCGCCCGGCGTCGCACTGCGTGCTCAAGCCTGGCGGACGAGCGCGCCGCTGTGCCGCCGGCTTACTTCCACATCGCCCGCATCCGCGCCGCCAGGTCCAGCGCCTGCTGCTTCGCCGCCGGGTTGGCGACTGGCGTTTCTGCCGGCGGCGGCCACGAGCGCTGCTCGAAGTAAGGCAGCAGGGCGTTGCTGATGAAGCGCGTGCGGCTGGCGTAGAGGTGGCGGTCACCGAAACCTGCTTGATGGGTGACGTAGAAGCGCTGCGGAACGATGATTTCCAGCTGCTCCCTGGCGCGGGTCATGGCCACGTAGAGCAGGCGTCGCTCCTCCTCGATTTCGGCCGCCGAGCCGGTGGCCATGTCCGACGGAATGCAGCCATCGACGGCGTTGAGAACACTGACCGCGGTCCATTCCTGCCCCTTCGCCGAGTGAATCGTCGACAGGATCAGGTAGTCCTCATCGAGCAGCGGCGGGCCGGCCTGGTCGCTGGTGGCGTCCGGCGGGTCGAGCGTCAGTTCGGTGAGAAAGCTTTCGGCGCTGGCGTAGGTGCTGGCGATGCGGCCGAGCTGGTCGACGTCGGCCTGGCGCATCTGCGCGTCGCCGTGCAGGCGGTCGATCTGCGTCTCGTACCAGCGGCAGATGCGGTCGAAGGCGGCTGGCCAGACCGCGCCCGCGGCTCCACAGTCTTCGATCAGCGCGGCAAATTCAAGCCACGTCGCGCGGGCGCCTTCGGGAACCGGCTGTTCGCCGAGCAGGGCGCGGGCCGGAGCGGCTGCAAAGATATTGCGCAGCACCCGGCTGGCGGTCTTCTGGCCGATACCGGAGACCAGTTGCAGGGCCCGGAAACCGGCGATCCGGTCGCGCGGGTTCTGCGCCCAGCGCAGCACCGCCAGGACGTCCTTGACGTGTGCCGCTTCAAGAAACTTGAGGCCGCCGAACTTGACGAAAGGGATGTTGCGCCGGGTCAGTTCGAGCTCCAGGCGAACGCTGTGCTGCGCGGTTCGGAAGAGGACCGCCTGGGCCTTCAGTTTGACGCCCGCCTCGCGCCGGGCGAGCACCTGTTCGACGACATAGTTGGCCTGATCGGCGTCGTCGCGCAGCGACACCAGCGTCGGCTTCTGCGCTGACGGGCGCTCGCTCCACAGGTCCTTGCTGAAGCGCTCGGCGGCGAGCGCGATGACCTGGTTGGCGGCGGCGAGGATCGGCTGCGTCGAGCGGTAGTTGCGCTCGAGCGTCACCCGCTGCGCCGGCGGGTCGAAGTGCGCCGGGAAATCGAGGATGTTGCGCACCGTCGCGCCGCGAAACGCGTAGATCGACTGCGCGTCGTCGCCGACGACGGTGAGGCCGCGGCCATCGGGTTTCATGGCCAGCAGAATCGCCGCCTGCAGGCGGTTGGTGTCCTGATACTCGTCGACCAGCACGTGCCCGAAGCGCTCGCCGAGCTCGCCGCCGAGGGCCGGGTCGCTGACCATCTGTGCCCAGTAGAGGAGCAGGTCGTCGTAGTCGAGCACCTGCTGCGCCTGCTTGGCTTCGACGTAGGCAAGAAAGAGTCGCTTCAGGTCGCTCTCCCATTCGGCACACCAGGGAAAGCTCGTCTGCAGCACCTCGCGCAGCGGCGACTGGGTATTGACCGTCGCCGAGTAGATGGCCAGGCAGGTTGCCTTGAGGGGAAAGCGCTTGCTCTTCACCGAGAAACCGAGCTCGTGGCGCACCAGGTTGATCAGGTCGCCCGAGTCCTGGCGGTCGTGGATGGTGAAGGTCGGGTCGAGGCCGATGCGTCCTGCATACTCGCGCAGCAGGCGTGCGCCGACGCCGTGAAAGGTGCCCGACCAGCTCAGTGACGGCGCTGCGTTGCGCGCGCCGGCCGCCGCGCGGCGCGTCAGAAGGCGCTCGACGCGGCGGCTCATTTCGCTCGCCGCTCGCCGCGAGAACGTCAGCAGCAGGATTCGCCCGGGGTCGGCGCCGTGTGCGACGAGCTGTGCGACGCGCTGCGCCAGCGTTGCCGTCTTGCCCGATCCCGCACCGGCGATGACCAGCAGCGGCCGATGCGCAGCAACGCCGGCGGCAGCGCGCAAGCCGCCGATGCCAAAGGTCGCTGCCTGGCGCTGCGCGTCGTTGAGCTGTGCCAGCGGGTCGGCAGCGCGCGCAGCTTCCGCCTTCGGTGCGGCTGCTCTATCGGGCTGAGCGGGTTCAACGGCTTGCGGCGCACGCACCGGCAGCTCCTTGCTTACTGTGATTATCGACAGTATATCCGAGTCGCCTGCTTCGCCACGTCACGGCAGCGATCAGCCGCCGAGCAGTTTCAGATCGAAAGCGCGCTCGATCAGCCAGATCAGGGCGATGGCCAGCGTCGCCAGCGAACCGCCAATGAACACGCCGCGGCGATAAAAGCGGGTGTCGCGCAGCGCGAAGGCCAGCGGCAGGAAGACGGCGACGATGGCCAGCTGGCCCACCTCGACGCCGAGGTTGAAGCCGAGCAGGGAGAGCACCAGCGCCTGTTGCGGCAGGCCCAGCTCGGCGAGCACGCTGGCGAAACCGAAGCCGTGGATCAGGCCGAAAGCGAAGGCGACCAGCCAGCGCCGGCCCTCGACCAGCGGTTTGAGATTGTTGGCCGCGGCGAGCACCACCGAGGCGGCGATTGCCGATTCGACCAGCCGCGACGGCAGCTCGATCAGGCCGAGCGCCGCCAGCGAGAGGGTGATCGAGTGGGCGGCGGTGAACGCCGTGACTACCCACAGGACCTCGTGCAGCGCGTCACGGAAACGCGCCACGCCGTGCCAGCCTCCCTTCTCGTGCACCAGCACGGCGGGGAGCAGGAGGGCGAGCAGGAAGAGGATGTGATCGAAGCCGATCCAGATGTGCCAGATGCCTTCGACCAGATACTGGCCGAACTGCGCCAGGCGCGAGCTCTGGCCGGCGACAAAGTGCTGTTCGGCGCGCTCCGGGGCGAGGACGGCGGAATGCGACGTGCCGTCGAGTGTCAAGTGCAGCAGGCCACGGTGCAGGGCGTCGAGCTCGAAGAGCAGGCGGTAGCTGACGCTCAGCTCCGCGTCGGCGCGCGGGCACGCGCCAGTCAGCTGCAGCACCGCGTAGGCGCCGTCGGTGTGCGTGTCGACGAGATGGTCGGCGACCCGTATCCGGCAGGCGCCACCGCGCTGCAGACCAAGGCGGCCGAGCGCCCAGGCGTCGATGTCGGCGTGGCGCGCGCGCAGCTCGCCCCAGGTGATCTCGCCGTTGCCGTCGACATCGAGTCCGAGTGCGAAGTCGATGTCGCGCAGGGCGATGTCCCATTGTCCGCTGACTTCGCTGCCGTTGACCTCGAGGATCAGGTAGCTGTCGCTGGCCTTGTGCGCGAGCGCCGGCGGCGCGAGGCAGAGCAGCGAGGAGAGCAGGCACAGCATGGCGAAAAGACCACGGCGGCAAGTGATCGAAGGCGGCAATCTCATCGCTGCGCCGACGCCGGTGGCTTGCCTTGTACGCTTGCCAGCGCGGACCTCTGGCCCAGATCGCGCAGCCGCCGATCCTCGAAGCCGCTGTTGTGCAACCAGTCGCGCGCCGGCTGTGCAGCGATCGGGTCGCCGGCAGCAATCGCCGCTTCGAGCAGGACGCGCGCGTCGCGCGGTTCGCGCTGGACGGCGTAGTTTTCTGCAGCCAGGCGCAGGGCGCGTGCGGGATCATGGCGCAGATGCAGGGCGAAGCGCGCCTCTTCGGCGCGGTGTGTCGTATCGCCGCGCTGCCGGGCAGCCGCGAAGCGATCGTCGAGCGTTTGCGCCAGCCTTGCGGCCTCGGGCGCGTTTGCCAGCGCTGCGGCTTCGGCGAGGCGCAACAGCAGGGTGTCCGACGATTCCCAAGCGGCCAGTTCGCGGAGTACGTCGGCCGGCCGGCCGCTGTCGAGCAGGAAATCGCTCCACGCGGCGAGCAGGTAGCCGTCGTCGCGGCCGATACGCAAGGCTTCGCGATAGTGCCGTTCGGCAACGTCCGGCTGGCCGCGCCAGGCGGCGACTTCGCCCATGCGCGTAAGCAGCCAGAGGCGATTGTCGGGGTCATGGCTGCTCGTCAGCGCCTGCTGCAAGGCGTGGTAGCCGGCTGCGAGCTGTCCGCCGTAGGCCTGGGCGAGGCCGCTACAACTTCCGTAGAGAACGCCTTTGCCCAGCGCCAGCAGGGCCCTGCATTCCTGTTGCGCGGCGGGGTAGTTCGCCTGGACGAGAAAGATCGCCGCCCGCCAGGCGTGCGCCTGCGCGAGTTGCGGATCGAGCGCCAGGGCCGCTGCGAAATCGTCCAGCGCGGCCTGGAAGTCGTGCCGATACTGGCGCAGCATCCCGCGTATGGAAAGCAGCTCTGCCGGCAGCGGTTCCGGGAAGCGGGCAAGCACGGCTTCGGCATAGCCGACGTAGCGCGGATCGCCGCGGGCCATGGCCAAGTCGAAATAGTGCTGGGCGAGCCGTCCGGCAGGCCGTGGGTCGTTCTCGGCGGCAGCCATGGCCGCGCGCAAGGCGAGCAGTTCGCGGGCACCGGCGTCGCCGGCACGCGTCGGCAGGCGTTCGAGCACTTCGGAATCGTCACTCGGCTTGCGCGGCGCGGCGTTCGCGGACAGCGTCAGACCGGTCGCCAGCGCCACCAGCAACAGGCTCAGGATTCGCAAGTGCGTGAAGCAGGTCAACTTGAACACAGCCATTCGCGTTAGTATTTCCGTGCGTGCCAGATCGGCCGTCACATTTTCCAACAAATCGCGAGGAGTTTCCTATGAGCAAACTACTTTCCCTACTGATTGCAGCGACCTTCGCCACGGTTTCGGCTGGCGCCTTCGCCATGTCGCATGGCGGCGCTCCCAAAGACGAGAAGAAGATGGAAGAGAAGAAAGCCGACACCAAGGACATGAAGGCGGACGAGAAGAAGATGGACGAGAAGAAGATGGACGAGAAGAAAGACATGAAGGGCGAGAAGAAGACGACGTACTGATCGCAGGGCCTCACCAAAAAAGCGGGCGTCGGCCCGCTTTTTTGTTTCCCTTGCCGGGAGGGAGGATTCCCCGCGCCTCGTTTGAGCTCCTTAACGCATGCCGCCGCGCATGCCGGTGATCACTTCGATTTCCTCGACGATCTCTTCCTGCCGTAGCCGGTTGCGCCGCCGGGCGAGTTCGTCGCTGCCTTGTTCCAGGTGGTGCAGGGCGTTTTCCATCTGCATCAGGCGCTGCCGGTTCTCGACACGAATCGAGCGCAGCACCAGGGCGAGCAGTTGGTGGAAAAGGAAATGCTCGCTCACGCCCGCGGCGACGACGAGCGGCTGCTCGTACATCAGCGGCGGTGCGCCGGCGGGAGCCGTCTTGACCGGCAGCGGCAGCAAGCGCTGCCAGCGCACGCCATCCTCGTCGCGCAGGCAGGCGAGCAGGCCGCAGGTCTGCCCGACGTTACGCCGGGCCGCGTCGAAAGCCGCGAGAATGCGGTCGATGGCCGCGGCGGCATCGAGTCCGCCGTCGGCGCCGGCTACCGGGAACAGGCTCGCCTGTTCCGGCATCGTCGCTGCCAGCCTTTCGCCGACGACGATCAGCGGCTGCCGTTGGCCGCCCTTCGCTCGCCACGCGCGCACGACATCTTCGTTGAAACTGCCGCAAAAACCGCGTACCGAACCGAGCAAGAGCCAGACGTCGACAAGCGCTGGTTCCGGCGGCGGCTGGAAGGGAGCGACGTCCTGCAGCGCCTGCGCGAGCACGCGTACGACCTCTTGCTGCGCCTCCTCCCGGCGGCTGATGCGGTGCAGCTCGGCGAGCGCAAAGCTGCGCATGGCGCCGAGAATCCCGGAAAGATCGTCGTAGAGCGCGAGTTGGGCCTCGATCTCGCGTCGCTGACTCATGTCTGCCTAGCCAGGCTCGTTGCGAGGGTCGCCAGCCAGTGTTCCTTGGCGTCGTCGAGCGTCAGGCCAGCGGCGGCAACCGCGGCGCAGAGCTTCGGCAGGAGGGCTGCGGCAGCCTGCGGCGGGTACGCGTCGAGAAGTCCTTCGCCGTAGGCCAGCAACCAGGCGTGATGAGCCTGCTCGGGCAGCGGCGCCAAGCGGTCCTGTTTGAGGAGCGCACGCAGAAGACGACCGCGACGTAGCTTGTCCTCGACGGCTGCATCAAGCCGGGTGCCAAAGCGGGCGAAGAGTTCGAGATCGAGGAACTGCAGATAGTCGAGGCGAATGCGCGCGGCCGCGGTCTTGATCGCCGGGTGCTGGGCCTTGCCGCCGATGCGGGATACCGAACGGCCGATGTCGATAGCGGGCAGCGTGCCGGCGGCGAAGAGCTTGGCGTCGAAATAGATCTGGCCGTCGGTGATCGATATCAGGTTGGTCGGGATGTAGGCGGCCAGCTCGCCCTGGCGGGTTTCGATGATCGGCAGTGCGGTCATGCTGCCGCCGCCGAATTTTGGCCGCAGCACGGTCGACCGCTCGAGTAGCCGAGAATGCAGATAGAAGATATCGCCGGGATAGGCCTCGCGCCCCGGCGGGCGCCGAAGCAGCAGCGAGAGCTCGCGGTACGACTGCGCATGCCGCGTGAGGTCGTCGTAGACCACCAGCACGTCACGTCCGCAACGCATCCAGTGTTCGGCGAGCGCGCAACCGGCGAAGGGCGCGAGGTAGCGAAAACCGGGCAGGGCGTTGGCCTCGGCGACGACGACCACCGTGTAGTCGAGTGCACCGGCATTGCGCAGGGCGTCGACCGTTGCGGCGACTGCCGAGCGCGGTTGACCGATCAGCACCATCACGCATATCAGCTTCCGACCCGCCTGGTTGATCACCGCATCGAGCGCCAGCGAAGACTTGCCCAGGCCATCGTCGCCGATGATCAGTTGGCGCTGCCCCTTGCCGATCGGGATCAGCGCGTCGACGATCTTGCAGCCGGTATACAGCGGTTCGCTGACGAAGTCGCGCTCGATGAGCGGTGGCGCAGGCGCCTCGAGATTGCGAACTTCACGGGCCGTGTGCGGGGGCAGGCCGTCGAGCGGGTTGGCGAGCGGATCGACCACCCGCCCGAGGAGGGCGTCGCCGGCAGCGATCGCCAGCTTGCGACCGACGTGGGTGACCGCCATGCCCGCCGTGATGCCGTGCTTTTCGGTGAGCAGAATGGCGCCAAGCAGGTCGCGGCCGAGTTGGAAGACGAGGCCGGTGCTGCCGTCGGCAAAGCCGATCAGCTCGTCGAGCTGCACCGATGGCAGCCCGCGTATCCAGGCGATGCCGTCGCCAATGCCGACTACCTCGCCGCGTTCGGAAACGCGCAGGGCAAATCGGTAGTCGTCTTTGGGCGAGCGCATACGGTTCTCAGCTCTGTTCATCCCGTCGCCTGAAGAATGCCAGTTCGTCAAGCAGATTGGCGTGCAGCAGGCATTCGCCAACGGCGATGCGTACGCCGGCGATCAGCGCCGGGTCGGGCCTGATCGCGAGTGCTAGCCTGCGCCCGGCAGCGGCTGCCAGGCCGCGTGCGATCTCCTGCTGAGCAGCATCGTCCAGCGGGTGTGCCGAGGCGATGTCGACCGCTTCGGTGGCGATTTTCTTGGCGGCAGTGCGCAGCGCCTGCTGCTGTTCATCCGGCAACGCCGCCAGATCTTCGACCAGCAGTCGCACGATCCCTGCTGTCAGCGTCGGCGACGCCAGGCGCCTGAGCATCGCCGCGACGTTTTCGTAGGCCTCATCGGCCGCTTGCCGGATCAGCTCGGCTTCGTGGCTGGCTGTCGTGGCGGCGTTGCGCACGCGCGCCTTGGCCTCTTCGTCGGTCAGCGACTGGCGAATCTTCTCCATGCCGCTGGCCCGCTGCTGCGCGAGGTCCTGCTGCAGTTGTTGACGCAGTTGCTCGCGTTCCTGCGTCCAGTGCGCCAAGCGTTCCTGGTACTGCTGTCCAAGCGCTGCCGCCTCGTTCTGCAACTTCTCTGCCTGTGCCATCTCGGCCTTTACACGCGCCTGGCGCGCGTCGAGGACATCGAGCACCGGCTGGTAGAGGAAGCGTTTGAGAATCCACAGCAGCACCAGGAAATTGAGGACTTCGAGAACAAAGGTCGTCCAGTCGAATTGCATGGCAGTTACCTATTTCAGGAAGTATTCCAGCAATGGGTTGCGGAACAGCACGATGAGCGCGATTACCAGGCAATAGATGGCGAGCGACTCGATCATCGCCAGGCCGATGAACAGCGTTCGGGTGATGGTCTTTTCGGCTTCCGGTTGGCGCGACAAGGCTTCCAGCGCGCTGGCGATGGCGCGACCCATGGCGATCGCCGGCAGCATCGTGCCGAGGGCGATCACCACGCCGGCGACGATCGTCGACAGCGTGCTGAACTGCTGCAGTTCGTTCATGATTCCTCCTTGTTTTTCGACTTCGCAAGAGTGGGCGTCGGCGGTGCTGCGGGCGATTCGTCCGTGGCTATCGGTTCGATCGCGCCGGCGATGTAGATCAGGGCGAGGATGCCGAAGATGTAGGCCTGCACCACCGCTTCAATGACATGCAGCATCAGTAGCGGCACCGGCACCAGGAAGCCGGCGATGAGCAGCACCAGCAGCGCCGCCATTTCCAGGCTCATGATGTTGCCGAAGAGGCGGATGGCGAGCGCCAGGGTGCGCGTCAGCTCGCTGATGATGTGGAAGGGCAGGAGCAGCGGGCTGGGTTCAGCATAGTGCCGGAGATAGGCGCGCAGACCCTTGCTGCGGATACCGTACCAGTGGGTCGAGGCGAAGACCAGCGCCGCCAGTGCCGCGGTAGCAGAGAGATCGCGGGTCGGCGCGTGCAGGCCGGGGATCAATCCGGCGAGATTGGCGGTTAGGACGAAGAGCCACAGGGTGGCAATGAAGGGCAGCACGTGGCGCACCGCGTCGGCCGGCACGACTTCCCCGATGGCGCGCTCGATCACCACGACAATGCCCTCGGCAATCGTCTGCCGGCGCGTCGGCAGTGGCGCCAGCCGGTAGCGAAGCAACAGGGCCACGCCTGCCAGGCAGAGCATGACGCCCCAGGTAGTGACCACCGTATCGGTGATCGCCAATGGCCCGAGATGGAACAGGACGCCGCCGCCCAATTCGCCAGCGTTCATGAGCGACCCTTCATGAAGCGATAGGCGTTGTACGCGCCGAGCGCGATGCCAAGAACGATCAGGCTCACCGTCCAGCGTACCGAGTAGCCGGATGCCAGGGAATCCAGCCAGCGGCCGAGGTAGGCGCCGCCGACGATGGGCACGACGAACAGCAGTCCGACGGTGCCACCGTAGAAGGCGATACCGGCCCAGGTCGCTGGCGCCCGCTCGCGTTCCTTCAGTCGCCGTACATCCGTGGCGGTGTCGTCGAGCAGCTTTTGCCGATTGCTCATGCGCCCGCCTCCTTCTGCATACGGCCGGACAGGTCGCCGAGACGGCGTACCAATGCGTGTTCGATCTCGGTCAAGGTGGCGCGTGAGGTATGCACGTCGGAATCGACGCGCGCCAGTTCATCCGCCAGTTGCTGGCAGATGGCGGCTCGTTCGTCGCCGAGGAAGTAATGAACCGTCGCCAGCGTCAGCCGGTTTTCGGCAAAGGCCAGCACGCCACCCGGCAGCGCGATAAAACGCCAGTGGCCGGCACTATCGACGAAGCGCGCCAGCCCATAGCGCAGCACGGCAAGCATGCGCGCATGCCCGGCCAGGACGCCGAAGCTGCCGCTGCCGTCGGCGGCAATGAACTGCACGACATCGTCGAAGCGGTCAGCGCCATGGCTGTCGTGCAGGTGCAGGGCGAAGCTGTTCATGTTGGCATCGCGCCGCGCATATAGCAATCATTCTCGGCGAGGCTGTCGTAGCGGCCGTCAATGATCGCCTGGCAATCGGCGATCGTCTGTTGCAGGGGGACGCGCGCGCCGGGAATTCCAGTGTGCTCGGCAACGACGCTGAAGGGTTGTGTCAGATAGCGCTGCAGTCGGCGCGCCCGCTCGACGATGCGGCGGTTCTCCTGTGAGAGTTCTTCGATACCGAGCATGGCGATGATGTCCTCCAGTTCGTGGTAACGCGCCAGATGCTCGCGTACTGCGCGAGCCGTCTGGTAGTGGCGCTCGCCAAGAACGCGGTGGTCCATCATCCGACTGCCCGAGCGCAAGGGGTCGACTGCCGGGTAGATGCCCTTGGCGGCCTGCTGCCGCGACAGGATGACGGTGCTGTCGAGGTGGCCAAGCACAGTGGCCACTGCCGGATCGGACATGTCGTCGGCCGGCACATAGACCGCCTGCACCGCCGTGATCGATCCCTTGCGGGTCGACACGATGCGTTCCTGCAGCGATGCCACCTCGGTCAACAGCGTTGGCTGGTAGCCCACCGTCGCCGGCATTCGCCCGAGCAGGCCGGAGATTTCGCTGCCCGCCTGGACGAAGCGGAAAATATTGTCCATCAGGAACAGCACCTCGTTGGCCAGGGTGTCGCGCAGGTATTCGGCGTAGGTCAGGGCCGTGTAGCCAACGTGGAAACGCACGCCCGGGGATTCGTCCATTTGCCCGTAGACCAGCAGCGCCCGCTGCAGCACTCCGGCATCCTGCATTTCATGCCACATCTCGTGCCCTTCACGCATACGCTCGCCAACGCCGGCAAAGACGGAGACGCCGTGCATCGCGGTACTGACGGCGTGCATGAACTCCATCATCAGCACGGTCTTGCCGACCCCGGCACCGCCGAAGAGGCCGGTCTTGCCACCGCGCACGAACGGGCACAGCAGGTCGATGACCTTGATGCCGGTTTCGAGGATCTGCGTCGGCGGCAGGGTGTCGGCCAGGGCCGGCGGTGCCGCGAGCACGTTGCGGAAGTCATGCTCGGGCAGCGCAGCACCGCCATCGAGTGCTTCGCCAAAGACGTTGAGAACGCGACCGAGGCAGCCGGGATCGACCGGCACATGCAGCGGCGCGCCGCGGTCGAGGACCGGCATGCCGCGGTACAGGCCGGCGACGGCATGCAGGGCGATGGCGCGTATCAGCGTCGGTTCCAGGTGCTGGTAGACGACGAGCACATAGCGCCCGCCGCCATTGCTCACGTCAAGGGCCTGACCGATCGGTGGCAGGTACTTGCAGCGAACGTCGATGACCGGTCCTTGCGCGGCCTCGATGCGGCCGACGGGAGCTGTATCCATAGACATTTCTTGAAGCGCTTCCTGGCGGCTTGTTTCTTCTCGCTTACCCGAGTCAGTGTAGGCGCTGGCCATCCCCGGCGCATGGCAAATTGCCCTTTACGTCTGCAGGATCTTTTCCACTTCGGCGGCGGACAGTACCTTGCCGACGGAGACGACCTTGTCGCCTATCGCCAGCGCCGGCGTCGACATCACGCCATGCGCAGCGATCTGCGCGAAGTCGGTCACTTTCACCACCTCCGCCGACAGGCCGAGCTTGGCGAGTGCCGTCTGTGTGTTTTCCGTCAGGGCGCTGCACTTCCTGCAGCCTGATCCAAGAATCTTGATGATCATCTTGCGCTCCATGGTCAGATAAGGAGATAGGCATAGGCGTTGAACAGGTAGCCAACGAGGATGATGCCCAGCGAAAACCGATAGGTCGAGGCGTTGTTTCTTTGCGGAACCGTGACGCCGTTCAAGTGCCGTAGACAGGATTGCGGCAAAGCCTGAAGCAGTGGTGCGCGGATGCACCTGAGCGAAGTCGTCTGCCGGGCGGGTTTCGCGCGGCCCTTGGAGCGCGTTCTTACTGAGCAGAGGATGGAGCAGGCGATGGTTCGCGGTAACCCAGAATTACGAAACTGGCTGATTAAGGCGTTCGCCTTCGTCGCGGTGCTCGAAATTGCCTATCTGTTAGCGGGGAACCTGCTGCTCAATGGCCGTTTCCTGCCGCAGATGCTTAGCCGCGACCCCGATCGCCTGAGCATTGAATGGGTATCCGCATGGACCCTCGTGCCGGGTCATCTACGGGTCACGGGGTTGACGCTGCGCGGTCAGACAGCGCAGCAGCAATGGTGGCTCTCCATGGATTACGGTGAGGCCCGCCTGGCGCTGGGCAGTCTCTTCGCCAGGACATTTCGGCTGCAAGGCGTCCAAGTTGACAATATGACGGCGGGGGTGCGCGATCGGCTTGCCCCTGCGCCAGCTACGGACCCTGCTTCAACGCCTGCAACTGCCGGTGAGCTGCCGAGTGCCTCTGTGGCGGCGCAAGCGGATGCCACGCCGCCGCTCCCGACACGACCAGCAAGCACGATGTCGCAGCCGGACGCGGCGGCGCAGACGCTGACCCCGCCAGCAGCCGAAGCGGCCAGTGAATGGTCTGGCTGGAGCATTGCGGTGAGCAATGCGGAGATGGCACAAATCCAGGAACTCGAAGTCAATGGCTACCACTTCAGCGGCCAGGCAAGGCTGCGGATCGATGATTTCACTTACCGCCTCGATGGGCCCCTGGCCATGGCGCGTGGGCGGGTTCAGCTGGAGTCCGGCAAACTTCTGCGCGCTTCCGAGTTGCTCGCATCCGATCTGCAGGGCGATGTCGACATTGGCGTTGATGGGTTTGTCCCCGGGGACAACCCGGGAGCCGGAGCGGCCAGGTTCGTTTCGGGGCGCATCGGCGTGACCGGCGATCTGACATCGTTTGGCTTCATCGACGCCTATCTCAGCAGCAGCCAATGGCTACAGCTGGATGGCAGCGGTCGCCTTCAGGCAAGCCTGCGCATCGAACACGGCACCTTGATGGAGCGCAGCGAACTGTCCATCGAATCACCGGATTTGACGCTCGTTCTGGATGAGCGCCTCGCGTCCGGTGCCGGCGAGCGCCACCTTGTCCAGGGGGCGGGCAGGGTGCACGGAGATGTCCGGGTTGAGCAAGGTACCGGGCAGACGCGGCTGCAGGTGGACTTGCGCGATGTAGCGATGCGCAGGCTTCCGCAAAAGCAGCTTTTTCTGCACGCCGAGGGCTTTCACCTCGGCTTGACCGCGGCTCCCGTGAATCTGAGCGAGAGGCCGGGCGAAGCGTCGGTGTCCATGCAGTGGCGGGAAGCCGTGATGCCCGATATCGCGCTCTTGAACAGCTATCTTCCCGGCGGACTCCCTTTCCGGCTGACGTCGGGGAAGGCGCGGCTGAACGGACAGCTCACCTATGCCCAGCAGCAGGTTTCCGGCAGCTTCGAGCTGGCCGGGGAGAAAATCTCAGGAATCGTCTTCGATAAGTCAGTAGTCGGTACGCTGGCTGTCGATCTGACGATCAAACAGGCCGATTTCAAGAACCGGCTCCTGGATCTTTCCGGTACCCGGATCAGGATGCAGGCATCCGAGCAAGGCACTGCCGGCGCGGCGGGCCCGGCCGCTTTGCAGACCGAGCTCAAGCTCGTGCGCGCGCAACTGGTATCGGCCTTGTCGCTCGACGAGCTCAGGCAATATTCCGGACAGCCGCCGCTCAGCGGCGAAGTCAAGCTGGAGGGAACGGTGGCGAATATCGATTTCCTCAACGCTTTCCTCGCCCAGCGTCACGCCCTCGAGTTCGGTGGTGGCGGCCGCCTGCAAGCGGACCTTCTCCTGAACGACGGGCAGCTGGCGTCCCCCAGCAGCGTGACGGTCGAGTCGGATCGGCTTGTCAGCCGGTTTTCCGGCTTCGAGGCAAGCGGTGCCGGTGGCGTATCGGCCGGGATTCGGACGCGGGCCGGTGCGGAGGAGATGCGCATCGATATGGCGTTGCGGGAGATGCAGATACGGCAGCTGAAAGGGGGCGCGGTTTTCTTGCGAGGAAAGGGTCTGCAGCTGACCGCGACAAGCCCGCCACCGGATGGTCGCACAAGGCGCATCGAGCCGACCGCCGTGCTCACCTGGCAGGACGCGCTGATGCCCGATGTCGCGCTGCTGAACAGCTACTTTCCGGGCCAACCGCCATTCAGTCTGGGGTCGGGTACGGCCCGTTCGAGTGGCCGCCTCGACTACGCCGGTCGGAAACTGTCGGGACGTGTCAATCTGGCCGGCGAGAACATTGCCGGCGTGCTGTTCATGGAGCCGGTCGTCGGACAGCTGGCCGTCGATCTGGTGATCAGGAAGGCTGATCCGGCGGGCGGTCTCCTGGACCTCTCGGGGAGCAGCGTGCAGATGCAGGCAGCGACGGCAGAGGCGGCAGCGGGCGGGGGCGCGCCGCTACAGACCCGCATCACCGTCACCGAGGCACGCTTCAAATCAAGCCCGCTATCGGCCAAGATGGCCCGCTTGGCCCCGCTCAGCGGGGTGGTGAAACTCGAAGGGTCGGTGGCAAATATCGCTTTTCTCAACAGCTTTCTTCACGGCGACCAGGGGCTGGCATTTTCTGGCGATGCGCGCATGACCGCCGAACTGCGGCTCAGCGAAGGAAAGGTCGCCCCGGGCAGCAATCTCAACGCCGAGTCGGACCATCTGGTCAGCCGCTTTCTCGATTTCGAGGCCAGTGGCAGCGGCGTGTTGAAGGCCGCAATACAGGGTGATCGGGGAGCGCCCGAGGCCAGGATGGAGGGATTTCTGAAGCGCTTCGGGCTGCGCAGGATCGACGACCAGGTGCCGTACGTGAAGGGGCGTGATTTTCGCATCACGACCGTCGGCAAACGCTTCGATTCAGTACACGGGCTGCGTGATCTGGAGACGGTGATAACGCTCGGGTCTGCGGAAATACCCGACATTTCGATCTACAACGCTTATCTGCCGAAAGAGGGCGGTGTCTCGATTGGTGCCGGAAAAGCGACGCTGGCCGCAGACTTCAGGCTGAGCGGCGTCACCGGTAGCGCCAAGCTGGAGATGCAGGCCAGTGGCGTCGAGGTGCACGTCAAGGAGCAGACGATCAAGGGCGACCTGCGCATCAGTACGCGTCTCAGTGAAGGGAATCTGGAGAAGATGAGCTTCGATGCGGCGGGCACACAGCTGCGCATCGATAACGGCTCGCTGGAGAGCGAAGGGAGCGCGCACGACAACTTGTGGTGGGGACAGATCGACATCGACCGCGGCCGCATGACCTGGAAGCGGCCACTGAAACTGGACGCGCAGATCAGCCTGCGCCTGCGGGACAGCGGTCTGCTGGTGCATCTCTTCGTCAAGCAAACGAAGGAGCAGCAGTGGCTGAATGAATTGCTGACCATCCGCGACGTCAGCGGGCACAGTGAAGTTCACCTCAACGACAAGGCCATTGTGCTCAGCAATGCCCGGATCAGCGGCGAGAAGCTGCTCGTGCTCGCCAATCTGCGCCTGCGAGAAGAGAAGATGCGCGGCGGCCTCTATGCGAGCTATGGAATACTCGGTGTGGGCATCGAACTCAAGGGCGATGAGCGAAGCTGGAAAGTCCTGAATCCACGTCAATGGTATGACCGCTACTCCGCAGCGTTCTCGGCAGAGTAGCCTTGCTGCACCGCTGCTGCGGATCACGGTTCAGCCAAGCGAAGGCAACGGTTTGCAAAAGCCTTCTCAGGTGATGGGGGACAAGTTCATGACGGTGAGGCGAGACAAGCTGGGAGAGGCATTCGGGCGAATCGACGCCGATGCGATGCTGGCGACCGAGCGTTGCCTGGCCGTGTTCCTGGGCATCGTAAAATGATGCCACCGCTACCCTCGGCGCCGGTAACACTGTCCGTGCCGGGCTCTGCCGCAAGTTTTCCCTTCTTTCCGAGGGTCCCACCCTGATGGACGCGACAAGCGATCAAACCCTTGAGCAGTGGCAGAAGAAACTCAGCTTCCTTCCCTATAACCGGGAGCTCGACCTGCGCTTCGGCGAACTGACCGAGCGCGGCTGCATCCTGCGCCTTCCTTACCGGCCCGAGCTGATTGGCGATCCGGAAAGCGGTGCCCTGCACGTCGGCGCGATCGCCGCGCTGGTCGACACCACTTTCGGCTACGCGGTCCATCGCCGGCTCAGCGAGCGACGCGGCTTCGCCACCCTCGATCTGCGTATCGAGCATCTGCAGCGCTCCACTGCCGGGCAGGACATTCTTTGCGTCGGCGATTGTCACAAGCTCACCGCCAATGTCGCCTTCGTCAGGGGCAGCGTGTATCACGATGACCCTGGCGCGGCGATAGCCACTGGCGTCGGCATCTACATGTTCACCGGCGGCGCGACACCCATGGCGGCAAGGGAAACGGAATGAAACTGTCCGATGCAGTTCGCGCTGCGCGCGAAAATGACGACTGGGATCGCCTGATCCAGGCTATCCCCTTCGCCGTTTTCCTGCGCGTGCGCATGGAAGTCAAAGGCGAGCGCCTGACCTGTGTTCTCCCGGGCGACGATCGGCTGGTGGGAAACCCCTGGCTGCCCGCCTTGCACGGTGGTGCGACCGCCGGTTTCATGGAATGTGCGGCGATCCTGTTCCTGCTCTGGCACCGGGATTCGGAGGCCATTCCCAAGACGGTCGATTTCACCATCGACTACCTGCGCAGCGGCAAGCTGCAGGACACCCGGGCGACAATGCAGATGGTCAAGCTGGGCAGCCGCGTGGCCAATATCCGCGTCACCGCCTATCAGGCGGATCCCGACAAGCCGATCGCCGTCGGCTATGGTAATTTCCTGCTCCCGTCCTGAACGGTGGGAGTGCTCGCGAGCAAGGGCCAACAAACACGGAGGGCAGCATGAGCACCCACAGAATCGCCGTCATCGCCGGCGACGGCATCGGCAGGGAAGTCATGCCCGAAGGCCTGCGCGTGCTCGCCGCGGCCGCCGACAGGTTCGACCTCGACCTGCAGTTCACGACGATCGACTGGGCGAACTGCGACTACTACCTGCAGCACGGCGAGATGATGCCGGCCGACTGGTTCGAGCAACTCAAGGGCTTCGACGCCCTCTACTTCGGCGCCGCCGGCTGGCCCGACAAGGTGCCCGACCACATCTCGCTGTGGGGCTCGCTGCTCAAGTTCAGGCGCGGTTTCGACCAGTACGTGAATTTGCGCCCGGTCCGGCTGATGCCCGGCGTTCCCTGTCCCCTGGCCAACCGCAAGGTCGGCGACATCGACTTTTACGTCGTTCGTGAAAACACCGAAGGCGAGTACTCGGCGGTCGGCGGGCGGATGTTCGAAGGTACGGAACGGGAAACCGTCGTGCAGGAATCGATCTTTACCCGCAAGGGAGTGGACCGCATCCTCAAGTATGCCTTCGATCTCGCGCAGCGGCGCCCGAAGAAGCACCTGACTTCCGCCACCAAGTCGAACGGCATGGCGATCAGCATGCCGTACTGGGACGAACGGGTCGAGGCGATGGCGGCGAGCTACCCGGAGGTGCGCTGCGACAAGTACCACATCGACATCCTCTGCGCGCGTTTTGTGCTCAGCCCGGAGCGTTTTGACGTGGTCGTGGCGTCCAACCTTTTCGGTGACATTCTCTCCGATCTCGGCCCCGCCTGCGCCGGCACCATCGGCATCGCGCCGTCGGCGAACCTCAATCCCGAGCGCGACTTCCCCTCGCTGTTCGAACCCGTGCACGGTTCGGCGCCGGACATCTACGGACGCAACATCGCCAACCCGATTGGCATGATCTGGTCCGGGGCGATGATGCTCGACTTCCTGGGGCAGGGCGACGCCGCCCATGGCGCCGCGCACGATGCCATTCTCCGCGCCATCGAGAGAGTACTCGTCGACGGCCCACTTACGCCGGACATGGGGGGCGCCGCGAGTACCAGTGACGTTGGCCTGGCCATCGTCGACGCGCTCTGATGCTTGCCTGGCGTCGCCTTCATGACCATGCTCAGGGTGCGCCATTTAAGTAGTTTGAAACGGTCGTCGTGCCTGGAATTCATGGCTTCCACACGGCGTGCAACCCTGGCTTAGACGACTGTCTGAGCGCGCAGGGCCTTTCCTGCCGCCCCATGCACCAGTTGGCTGAGAGAGTCGAGCGCTGACGAGGCTATCCGCCAGCGATGCCAGAAAAGTGGAACGTCCAGGCAATGCTGCGGCGCGAGCTCAATGAGCTGGCCCGCCTTGAGCTGCGTCTCGGCCAGTTGTTCGGGGATCATTCCCCAGGTCATTCCGCGCCGTACTGCCTCAGCAAACGATCGCGTGGTGGGCAGGTAGTGAGTCGGCGGCTTGATCACGGCGTCACCGATCAGGCGGGCCAGAAAAAGCTGCTGCAGGCCATCCTTCTTGTTGAACATCAGCATCGGGGCCGCATTCAGCGTTTCGGCGTCGACCCCGGCGGCGAAGTAGCGCTCGACATAGGGCGGCGACGCCAGGGCCAGATAGCGCATCACGCCGAGCGGTTCGACCCGGCAGCCCTGAACCGCTTTCGGGCTGGCACTGACCCCGGCCATAACGGCGCCTTTGCGCAGCAGGAGCAGCGAGTGATCCTGATCCTCGACGCGCAGGTCGAGCGTAATGGCCGCACTGGCGGCGAGATCATCGAAGACGTCGAGGAACCAGCTATCCAGGGAATCGGCGTTGATCACCATCGGAATACGCACGCCGGACGCAGCGCCGCCTTCGGCATCGAGCACCCCCAGTGCGGTGAGAGCCTCGGCTTCGAGCAGGGCGAGTTCTTCCGCGTAGCGTAGCAGAGGGCGTCCGGCAGCAGTCGCCTGGCAGGGCGTGGAGCGCTGGATGAGTACCTGCCCGATGCGCTCTTCCAGCAACTTGACGCGCTGGCTGATCGCCGACGGCGTCACGTTCAACTTCCGCGCGGCGAGGTCGAAACTGCCTTCGCGGATGGCTTCGGCGAAGGCAGCCAACTGGGCGTTGTCGATCTTCATGGATTAGCAATTCTAATGAATGATAATGAACTTTAACTGGTTTCGTGTTGTGGCGCAGCCTAAGCTGACCGCCTTGCCCACTTCACCGACCCATTCACCGACCCATCATGCCCGCTGATCTGATCGCCGGATTCCTTTCCGGCGCGGTGCTCATCGTCGCCATAGGGGCGCAGAACTCCTATGTGCTTCGCCAGGGCGTCCGTCGCGAACACGTCCTGCCGCTGGTGCTCGTCTGCGCCAGTGCCGACGCGCTGCTGATCGCCGCCGGCGTTGCCGGGTTGGGGGCGTTGATCCAGGCCCAGCCCACCTTTCTCAGCCTTGCTCGCTACGGCGGAGCGGCGTTCCTGTTCGTTTACGCACTGGCATCGGCCCGGCGCGCGCTAAAACCGGAACAGCTCATCGTCGACGCCGGGAGCGCAGCACCGCTCGGCGTTGCCCTGGCGAGCTGTCTCGGCTTTACCTTCCTGAACCCGCACGTCTATCTGGATACCGTGATCCTTCTCGGCTCTCTCGCCAGTCAAAGGGAAGAAGGAAGGTGGCTGTTTGGTACGGGAGCGGCTGGGGCGAGCTTCGTCTGGTTCTTTGCCCTCGGTTACGGAGCGCGTTTTCTGGCCCCGCTGTTCGCGAAACCCGTCTCGTGGCGCATTCTCGACTCGCTGGTCGGCATGACGATGTTTGCGCTCGGGGGCATGTTGATTCTCGAGTAGCCGCGATGGGTGGCGCATCGACGCTCGCCGTGACGGGTGGTGAGAAAGCCCGGCGCGAAGGGCACTGCAAGCGCAGCTTGCAGGCCTTCAGTGTCGACCGCTGCTTCCGGCAGCGATCAGGCATGGATTTCCCGCTATTCGACGGTCAGTTCGGCGTAGGTCCCCTGCAAGTCATTGGCGTCAACCATCTTGAAGTTCTCACCCGCGGCCAATATCGCAACACATCGATCCTGGGATCGGCCTCGCCACTTCACACACAACTGGCCTTGGTCGTTCACTAACCAGGTGCCACTGTCGCTGTTGTTCTTGCTCAGGTTGTTGCCATAGAACGCGCCGCCACTGCGGATGTCCCAGACGACCTTGTCTTGATCCATCACGCGGATGTGAATCCATTTCTTGTCGGTGGCAAGCGCTTCGACTTCGGGTTTCGGCAAGAACTGCCGGTCTTGAGCCAATACAGGCGTCAAGACGGATAGGGCCAATACCGCTGCAAGCATCTTTTTCATTTGCCGAGCCTCCTTGTGGTGTGGAAGAGCTAATTTACAGTGGCCCAAGATTGAAGCTGATCCATCCGCACTGGCCAGGCGCGGCAAGTCGGGAATGAAACGACGGCGTGTGGAACGTCACTGCGTGTGCGTCAAACGCCGCCATGGCAGGGCTCGTGAGATCTGCCATCGGTTTCGTCGGCCGAGTTTAACCCGTTTATCGGAAAACCCCCTGCTCCATATGAATCGACCGCCGGATTCGTGACCTGGTGTCATGCGACATCGTCGAAGCACTCCCGGAGCAGGCTTTTCGCGCGAGGTTGGCGGATTCTATACAGCATCAAGGAAGCGTGTAAATGCGCGTCTTGCAAACGACGCGGATGGGCGACAGCCAGGTCACTTCAATGACTGCGCTGGGCCGATAGCTTCGCTCTCCGTTCCTGGGCATCAAGGTTTCCGGCGAGTGCAGACACTGTCTGCGCCGCTCCGGCCGCCGGCGCCGAGCTTGGCGCCGGCGAAGGTCCCCAGGTTCGAGCTTCTGGCGGTCGTGACGCGCGGCAGAATTGCGAATAGTTGACTAGAGTCAACCACTATTCGGCAGGCCGGGCGTAAAACGTCTCCGCGGCTTGGCGTTTTGTCGGCTGCACGGCTCAAAAGGAGGATCTTAAGAAATGACCAACTATCGTGGATTGCGTACGGCCGCAGTGTTGATTGCGGCGACGTTGCCCCTGGCGGTGGGTAGCGCGTTTGCCCAGGAGACCGCCAAGAAGAACGTGTCACAGGAGGAACAGAAGTACCAGGCGTCCGGCTCTTCGCCAGTCGGTCAGGCAGAAATGCACCAGAACATCAACCCGAAAGCGCCTCCAATGACCAAGGAGGAGTTTGACAAAGCCAAGAACATTTACTTCCAGCGTTGCGCCGGTTGCCACGGCGTGTTGCGCAAGGGGGCCACCGGAAAGCCGCTGACTACCGACACGACGCTGGACAAGGGAACGGAATACCTCAAGGTTTTCATCACCTACGGTTCGCCCGGCGGGATGCCGAACTGGGGCACTTCCGGGGAACTGACCGAGGCCGAAGTCGACATGATGGCCCGCTACGTCCAGCAGGAGCCGCCGGTGCCGCCGGAATGGGGAATGAAGGAGATGATGGCGTCGCTGAAGGTCAACGTCCCGCCCGAGCAGCGCCCGACGAAGAAGATGAACAAGCTGGACCTGGACAACCTCTTCTCGGTGACGCTGCGTGACGCCGGGAAGATCGCCCTGATCGACGGCAAGACCAAGAAGATCGTCAAGATTCTGCCGACCGGCTACGCCGTACACATTTCGCGGATGTCGAAGTCGGGGCGCTACCTGTACGTGATCGGTCGCGATGCGCGCATCAACCTGATCGACCTGTGGATGCCCGAGCCGACCAACGTCGCCGAGATCAAGGTCGGTCTCGAGGCGCGCTCGGTCGAGACGTCGAAGTACAAGGGTTACGAGGACAAGTACGCGATCGCCGGCACCTACTGGCCGCCGCAGTTCGTGATCATGGACGGTGACACGCTGAACCCGCTGAAGATCGTATCGACACGCGGTTCGACGGTCGATACGCAGGAATACCATCCCGAGCCGCGCGTGGCGTCGATCGTCGGTTCGCACTACAAGCCCGAGTTCATTGTCAATGCCAAGGAAACCGGCAAGATCATGGCCGTCAACTACTCGGACCTCAAGAATCTGAAGATGACGATCATCGACGCCGCACGTTTCCTGCATGACGGGGGCTTCGATTCGACGGGCCGCTATTTCATGGTCGCTGCCAACGCCTCGAACAAGATCGCCGTGGTCGACACCAAGGAAGACAAGCTGGCGGCGCTGGTCGACGTCGGCAAGATCCCGCACCCTGGACGCGGCGCCAATTTCGTCCATCCGAAGTTTGGTCCGGTATGGGCGACCAGCGATCTCGGCGACGAGTCTATCACCCTGATCGGCACCGATCCGGTCAAGCACAAGGCGCAGGCGTGGAAGGTCGTACAAACGCTGACGGGTCAGGGGAGCGGTTCATTGTTCATCAAGACGCATCCAAAATCGAACAACCTGTGGGTCGATACACCGCTCAATCCGGAAGCCAAGATCAGCCAGTCGGTTGCCGTCTTCGACATCAAGAACCTGGACAAGGGCTTTGAAATCCTGCCGATCGGTGACTGGGCCGACCTTGGCGACGATGGCGCCAGGCGCATCGTTCAACCCGAGTACAACGTGGCCGGCGACGAGGTCTGGTTCTCGGTCTGGAGTGCCAAGGACAAGAAGTCGGCACTGGTCGTCGTCGATGACAAGACGCGTAAGCTGAAAGCGGTGATCAAGGACCCGGAGCTGATCACGCCGACCGGCAAGTTCAACGTCTTCAACACCCAGCACGACGTCTATTGAAGAACTGACCACGAGCAACGGAAGGAACGGGGGCGCAAGCCCCCGTTCCTGCGTCCGGGCGTTGGGCGGGCGTTGCTTGCCGGTCGATCGTTTCGCGAGCTGGTGTGGTGTTGCACGCAGAGTAAAACATATACATCCCAGCCACCACAGGGGTCGCGCGCTGCCGTCGGGCTTGCTGAAAGTCTCGTCGGGAAGGCGGCAACACGCCAGCCCGCTCGTCATTGCGAGGCGGCGCAGCCGACGCGGCAATCCAGTTCCACCCTCTTACTATCTTCCGCCGCATCGACCACGCGAAGCGCAAAACCTCTGGATTGCCGCGTCGGCTTCGCCGCCTCGCAATGAAGGTGTCTGGGGCATGATTTTCGCCCTGCTTTCAGCTGTCGCCAAAAGCCTCATCAAGAATGCCGCATTACACTAGCGTTCCGACGGCGCGCGGTCGTGGCCGCTGGTGACATGCAGGGTACGTGTCGGGAAGGCGATCTCGGCACCGTGGCGGGCGACGATCTCGGCGATCGTCAGCATCACGTCCTGCTTGATCTCGTGGAATTCGACCCACACCGTCGTCCTGGTGAAGGTGTAGACGAGGATGTCCAGAGAGCTCGCCGAGAACTGCTCGAGGTTGACGATCATCGTCTGCTGCTGATCGATCTCCGGGTGGCTGCGCAACATGGCCTTGATGTCGGCGGTGATGGCGGCGACCTTGGCGACGTCGTCGTAGCGCACGCCCACGGTTTCCCTGATGCGGCGATTGCTCATGCGCGACGGATTTTCCACGGCAATCTGCGCGAAGATGCCGTTCGGCACGTAAAGCGGGCGCTTGTCGAAGGTGCGGATGCGGGTCAGACGCCAGCCGATCTCTTCGACGGTACCTTCGATGTCCTTGTCCGGTGAGCGGATCCAGTCGCCGACGGCAAAGGGGCGATCGAGGTACACCATCAGGCCGCCGAAGAAGTTGGCGAGCAAATCCTTGGCCGCAAAGCCGACGGCAATGCCGCCGATGCCGCCGAAGGCAAGGACACCGGAAATCGAGAATCCCAGACTTTGCAGGCCGACGAGCGCGGCGGTGATGAGCACCGATATGCGCAGCAGCTTGCCGATCGCGTCGACGGTGGTACGGTCGATCGACTCGCCCCGTGCCAGACGCTGGGCGATTATGGCCTCCTGGACATTGCCGATGAAGCGCACGAGAAACCAGGCGATGCAGGCGATTACGCCGATGACCCGCAGCGGGTCGATGATCTCGAAGACGGTCGCATCGGTCCCCTTCTCGACGATGCGCGCGGCAAAGGACAGGCCGAGCACCCAGGCGACGACCGTGAGAGGCTGGCGCGCCGCCGAGACCAGGGCGTTGTCCCAGGGGGTCGAGGTCTGCTGTGTGCGAGCCTCCAGGCGGGCAAGCACTCGGCGCAGGATGAAGTTCGCCACCACCACGCCGAGAACGACCAGAAACACCTGCAGAACCAGCAGCAGGGTTGCGTCGTTTCCGACCACACGGGTGAGCAGTGTCTCCAGCCAATCGACTTTCATTTCTTCCTTCCGGGGTTGTTCAGGCAGCGCATTCTAACGTGCCGGGCGGCAGGCCATCGTTCGAGCCCTTGGGCGCATCGGCTACAATGCTCGCAAACTGGCGACAGGCGATTGCCTGATCGCTGCCTCGCGCACCGGCGCCCGTCAATACCGGAGACATCGCATGCGACTCCCCAGTAGCCGCCCTGTCCGCAGCCTGTTTTTCGTCGCCATGGCCTTGCTCGGCAGCCTTCACGCCATGCCGGCCGCGGATGCTGCCACGATCAGCATCGCCTGCTCGGGTGTGGGCCAGGAACTGGAACTTTGCAAAGGCGCAGCCGACGCGTGGGCCAGGAAGACCGGCCACACGCTGAAGATCGTCACGCCGCCCAACGACGCCAGCGAGCGGCTGGCGCTGTATCAGCAGTTACTCGCCGCGCGTTCCGACAGGATCGATGTCCTGCAGGTCGACGTCATCTGGCCGGGGCTGCTGGGCAGGCATCTGCTCGACCTGCGGCCCTACGCCAAAGGCGTCGAGACGCAGCACTTTCCCGGCTTCGTCGCCAACAACACCCGCCACGGCCAGCTGCTGGCGATGCCCTGGTTTGCCAACGCCGGTCTGCTCTTCTACCGCAGCGACCTGCTGCACAAATACGGGCGGCAGGTGCCTGTGACCTGGGAGGATCTGACGGCCAGCGCCCGCGCGATCCAGGATGGCGAGCGCGCGGCCGGCAACGAGCGCATGTGGGGCTACGTCTGGCAGGGCCGCGCTTACGAAGGCCTGACCTGCAATGCGCTGGAGTGGGTGGCCAGCCACGACGGCGGCAGCATCGTCGAAGCGAGTGGCAAGATCGGCATCGACAACCCGCGCGCTGCGCTGGCGCTGAAGACGGCGTCGGCGTGGGTCGGCAGCATCTCGCCGACGGCGGTGCTCAACTACGCCGAAGAGGAGTCGCGCGGCGTCTTCCAGGCCGGCAACGCGGTGTTCATGCGCAACTGGCCGTACGCCTGGGCGCTGGCGCAGGCCGAGGGCAGCGTCATCCGCGGCCGGGTCGGCGTGGCGGTGTTGCCGAAGGGCGCTGGCGCTGGACGGCACGCGGCGACGCTCGGCGGCGAATCGCTGGCTGTCTCCAAATACTCGCGGCATCCCGCCGCGGCGGCTGATCTGGTGCTGTACATGACCAGCGCCGCGGTGCAGAAGGATCGTGCGCTACGTGGCTCGTTCAACCCGACGATCACCGCGCTCTACCAGGATGGCGAGATCCTGCAGGCCAACCCGTTCATGGGTGAGCTGTTGGGGGCGTTCACCAGCGCCGTTGCACGCCCGACCACGGTTACCGGCGTGCGCTACAACCAGGTCAGCCACCAGTTCTGGAACGCCGTCCACGACACCCTGTCGGGCAAGGCGACGCCCGAGCAGGCGCTGGCCCGGCTCGAACAGGCGTTGCAGCGGCTCAGCCGGCGCGGCAAGTGGCGGTAATTGCCGACCTGCCGCGTCGCGGCATGCGCCCGCGCGGCGGGCTCGCCGCGCAGCGCGTGCGCCATGCCTGGTGGATGGCGGCACCGATGCTGGTCGTTCTGGCTGCGGTCGGCGGCTGGCCGCTGCTGCGCACGATCTGGTTCAGCGTGACCGACAGCGACTTGTCGAGCCTTGGCGACTACGCGTTCATCGGTTTGGAAAACTACGTCGGCGAGTACGGCCTGTTGGCCAGCCCGGACTGGTGGCAGGCGGTCGGCAACACCCTGCTGTTCACCGCTCTTTCGGTCGCGCTCGAAACGCTGCTTGGACTGGGCGTCGCGTTGCTGCTCAACCAGCCTTCGCGCCTGCGTACGCTCCTGCGTGCGGCGCTGCTGGTGCCCTGGGCGATACCGACGGTGGTCTCGGCGAAGATGTGGAGCTGGATGCTGCACGACCAGTTCGGCATCGTGAACCATCACCTTCTGGCGCTTGGCGTGATCGCCGTGCCGCTGGCGTGGACCGCCGACCCGCAGCTGTCGCTGTTCAGCGTCGTGCTGGTCGACGTCTGGAAGGCCACCCCCTACATGGCGCTGCTGATTCTGGCGGCGCTGCAGATGGTACCGGTGGACTGCTACGAAGCGGCGCGGGTGGACGGCGTGCCGCGCTGGCAGGTCTTCCGCCGCATCACGCTGCCGCTGATCATGCCCGGCCTGCTGGTGGCGATGATTTTCCGCACCCTCGACGCGCTGCGTGTCTTCGACCTGATCTACGTCATGACTTCCAACAGCCGCGATACGCAGAGCATGTCGGTCTTCGTGCGCGAGCAGTTGATCGATTTCGGCCTGGTCGGCTACGGCTCGGCCGCCGCGACCTGCCTGTTCTTCATGATCGCGCTTCTCAGCATCGTCGCCATGGGCTTGCTGGGCAAGACGGTCGAGCGGGCGGCGCGATGAGTGCAGTGAACGCAGCGGAGGGGTCAGCGAGGACCTCGCAGCGCCGTGCAGCGCCGGGCCGGCGTCGCTTTCCCTGCGGTCCAATCGTCTACTGGGCCGCCTCGCTGCTGTTCATCTTCGTCTCGATCTTTCCGCTGCTCTACGCGCTGTCGACCTCGTTCAAGCAGGGCAGCGCGCTCTTCTCTCCGACGCTGTGGCCCGAGGCGCCGACCTTTGCCAACTACAGCGGCGTTTTCACCGAGCAGCCGTTTGCGCAGAACCTGCTCAACTCGCTGCTCGTTGCCGGCAGCGTCGTGACGCTGTCGCTGGTCCTCAGCCTGATGGCCGCGTGGGCGTTCGGGCGGGTCGAGTTTCGCGGTCGCGGGCTGCTGTTGATGCTCATCCTTTCGGCGTCGATGTTGCCGCAGGTGGCGGTACTGTCGGGAATGTTCGAGTTGGTGCGCGCCTTGGCCATGTACGACACGCTCGGCGCGCTGGTCGTCGCCGACCTGGTGCTGACCCTGCCGTTCACCGTCTGGGTGCTGGTAACCTTCATGCGCCAGTTGCCCAAAGAACTCGAAGAGGCTGCGGCGATGGACGGCGTCGGCGTGCTGACACTGGTTTTCCGGGTCTTCATGCCGCTGCTCTGGCCGGCGATGGTGGCCACCGGACTGCTCGCCTTCATCGCTGCGTGGAACGAATTTCTCTTTGCGCTGACTTTCACGCTGTCGACCGAGGCACGCACGGTGCCGGTGGCGATCGCGCTGATCAGCACGGCGAGCGGCTTCGAGTTGCCCTGGGGCAAGATCATGGCCGCGTCGGTGATCGTCACGCTGCCGCTGGTGGCGCTGGTGGTGGTCTTTCAGCGGCGCATCGTCGCCGGCCTCTCGGCCGGGGCAGTGAAGGGGTGAGGGTCATGAGCTGGCGACGAGGGACGAGGCGATGAGCCGCATCGAACTGCGCGGTGTCAGCAAGGACTTCGGCAACACGCCGGTGTTGAACGACATCGACCTGAGCATCTCGCCAGGCGAGTTCTGCGTCTTCGTCGGCCCTTCGGGTTGCGGCAAGTCGACGCTGCTGCGTCTGCTCGCCGGCCTGGAAGACCCCAGCGCAGGCGAGATCGAGATCGACGGCGTGCTGGTCAATCACCTGCCGCCGGCACGGCGCAACGTGGCGATGGTCTTCCAGAGCTACGCCTTGTACCCGCACATGAGCGTCCATCAGAACATGGCTTTCGGTCTGCAACACCGCAAGCTGCCGTCCGACGAGATCGAGCGGCGCATCGCCGACGCCGTGCGCATTCTGCAACTCGACAGCCTGCTGCAGCGCCGGCCGAGGGAGTTGTCGGGTGGCCAGCGGCAGCGGGTGGCGATCGCTCGCGCCATCGTCCGCCAGCCGAAGGTTTTTCTGTTCGACGAGCCCTTGTCCAATCTCGACGCCGCACTACGCGTGCACACGCGCCTCGAGATCGCCCGGCTGCACCGTGCGCTGGGCTCAGCGAGCATGGTCTATGTGACGCACGACCAGGTCGAGGCGATGACGCTGGCCGATCGCATTGTCCTCCTGCAGCCTCTGGCTGGTCGCAGGGGTGCGCCGAGCGTGGCGCAGGCGGGTCCGCCACTGGACCTCTACCACCATCCGGCCAATCGTTTCGTTGCCGGCTTCATCGGCTCGCCGGCGATGAACTTTGTCGACGCCAGGGTGAAGTCGCTGGGCGACGAGCAGGTCGTTGCCGACGCGAGTGGCATGCTCTGCGCAGCGCGGCTGTCGTCGCAGGGCCTGACCCCCGGCGAGCCGGTGACCCTGGGTATCCGGCCCGAGCATGTGGTGCTCGGGCAGGGGCCGCAGCGCGCGCGTGTCAGCCACGTCGAGCGCCTTGGCGAACTCAGCCACGTCTATCTCGATCTGCCCGGCGCCAGCACGCCGCTGCTCGCCAAGAGCCCGCGCGACGACATCGCCATCGGTGAGCTGTTGGCGTTTGATTTTCCCGCCCAGGTCATGCATCTGTTCCGCTCCGATGGCGTCGCGCAAGCGCGCGGAGCGGCCTGCACCGCGACCCGCAGCGGGCGCGTAAAATCACAGTGGTACGAACCGTCATGAATTGGCTCAATTGCAATGGAGAGAGGTCTCGATGAATGATTTGTCACGTTCGCTGATCGCCGGAGTGGTCGTTCTGGTCGTCGCCGGAAGCGCTTATCTGTGGTGGCAGGAGCGGCAGGAAAAGCAGGGCGCAGAACCGGTTCCGCTCAGGGCAGCAAATACCAGCGTGCTCGAGCCGGCGGCGCCCGGGCCGGCGCCCGTTCACCACCCTATCGAAGCGGTCGTGCCGCCGGTTGCGCAGCCTTTGCCACCCTTGACCGACGGCAGCGAAGTGAGCGACGCGTTGGTGGGACTGCTTGGCCGCGAGCAGTTGTTGTCTTTTGTCGAGGCGAGTGGTTTTCCGCGGCGCGTCGTGGCGACGGTCGATAACCTTGCGCGTGGCCATGCTGCTTCACGCCTGTGGCCCGTGCTCCCTGCACCGGGGCGCTTTCAGGTCGTCGAGCGTGACGGGGCGACCTACATCGCCGACGACAACCGCGATCGTTACACCGCTTTCGTCCGTTTTGCGTCGGCGGTCGATACCGACGCTGCGGTGGCTTTGTACGTACGCATGTACCCGATGCTGCAACAGGCCTACGAAGAGCTGGGTTATCCGGGGAAATACTTCAACAACCGGCTGATCGAGGTCATCGACCAGTTGCTGGCGACTCCCGACCTGCTCAAGCCGATTCCGCTGACGCTGGTCGACGTCAAGGGCGCGGGCGAGACGCCGCGCCCCTGGGTCCGCTACGAGTACGCCGACCCGTCGCTCGAGGCGCGTCCGGCGGGCCAGAAAATCCTCCTGCGCATGGGAGCGGGGAACGCCGGACAGTTGAAGGCCAAGTTGCGCCAGTTCCGCCAGCGCATCGCCAGCAGCGGCGTGACCGGCTGACGCCTGGCGCCGGCACGGGTGGCCGGCGGACGCCGGACACAGCCTCACCCCGGCGCCCGCCGCGCGAGCGGCGAAAACACGATTCCCCGATGGGGCGCGAAGCCCAGGCCGGCCTTGGACGGCAAGAGCAGGCGACCGTTGACGACTGCCGGCGGCGGGCCGGTGTCGGCGGCCAGCCACGTCGAGGTCGCCAGCCCGTGCGCCAGCCGATTGTCGATCGCGGCGGCCAGATGGGCCGTTGCGATGACGCCGCAGGCGCTTTCGATGCTGCTGGTGGTCACGCACTCGAGGCCGGCGCCGAGCGCCCGCTGGGCCAGCGCAAGGGCGGCTAACAGGCCGCCGCAGCGCGTCGGCTTGATCACCAGCCGGCGCACCGGCCTTGCGTCCATGAGGCGCTCGGCGTCGAACAGCGACGCCGATTCGTCGATCCCGATGGCGATCTTCGTTTGCGCCTGCAGGCGATGCAACTGCTGTAGCGTTGGCTGGGCCAGCGGCTCTTCGAGCATCTCGATCGGCAGGTCAGCGCAGGCGTGCAGGAAGCTTTCGGCGGCAGCAAGGTTCCAGGCGCAGTTGGCGTCGAGTCGCAATTGAACGCCGGGCGGCAGCAGCGCCGCGACGCGTCGCAGGCGTGCGATTTCGTCGTCGATCGAAGCCACGCCGAGCTTGAGTTTGAGGACCCGGAAGCCCGCAGCACAGGCGGTGCGTACGCTCTCGTCGGCAAGCCAGGCGAGGCTGCCCAGGGCGGCATTCACCGCCACGTCGGTCGGCAACGGGGGCTGCCCAAGTCCTGGCTGATTGGCGCGCAGGCCGGCGGCAAGTGACCGTCCGGCGGCCTGCGCGGCGAGATCGAGAAGCGCGGTTTCGACCGCCAGTCGTGCCGCCGGAGCGTCGCCCGGATCGCCGAAGTCAGTGCTGATGAGTTGCAGAGCGTCTTCTGGCGACATGCCGATCAGACGTCGCGCCTGCGCGCCGAGTCGCGACCTGGCGTGCACGGGCGTTTCCGCTGGCTTCCCCGGTAGCGGCGCACAATCGCCGTAACCCCTCGCGCCACTCTCGCCATCGAGGCGCAGAAGCCAGCCTTGGCGCTTGCCGAAGCCGCCGGTCGCGGTCAGCCAGCTGGCGCGCAAGGGCAGGCGGTAGGGATGGATCGCGGCGGCAGTGATGTTCATCGAGCGAAGGAGGCAGTGACCAGGCGCAGGCGCTGCACGCGCACTTCGCGCTCCCTCCAGCCTACGGGCGGCGTCGATATTTCGAGAAATCCGGCGGCCGTTTCTCGAGCCAGGCGTTGCGTCCTTCCTGGCCTTCCTCGGTCATGTAGAAGAGGCCGGTGGCATTGCCGGCGAGTTCCTGGATTCCGGCCAGGCCGTCGGTGTCGGCGTTGAAGCCGGCCTTGATCATGCGCAGCGCCATGGGTGACAGGCGCAGCATGTCGCGACACCAGCGCACGGTTTCCTCCTCGACTTCGGGCAGCGGCACGACGATATTCACCAGACCCATGGCCAGCGCCGCGGCGGCGTCGTACTGGCGGCAGAGCAGCCAGATTTCCTTGGCCCTCTTCATGCCGATGGTGCGGGCCATGAGGCCGGCACCGAGACCGGCGTCGAAGCTGCCGACGCGCGGGCCGGTCTGCCCGAAACGGGCGTTGTCGGCGGCAATCGTCAGGTCGCAGACCAGGTGCAGGACGTGCCCGCCGCCGATGGCGTAGCCGGCGACCATCGCCACCACCGGTTTCGGGCAACGGCGAATCTGCATCTGCAGGTCGAGGACGTTGAGATGCGGCATGCCCGCCTCGTCGTGGTAGCCGCCATCGTCGCCGCGCACTGTCTGGTCACCGCCCGAGCAGAAAGCCTCGTGTCCGGCACCGCAGAGGACGATCACCCCGACCTCGGGATCGAACTGCGCCTGGTGGGTGGCGTCGATCAGCTGGGCAACGGTTTCCGGTCGAAAGGCATTGCGTCGCTCGGGCCGATTGATGACAATGCGGGCAATGCCTTCGGCAAAATCGTAGCGAATATCGGAGTAGGCCTTGCTGGCGGCGCGGGGCTGCCAGTCGAGAGCGGGGCGGATCATGGCGGCAGTTTCCTCGGCAAAGGGGGGACGGCGGGCAGTATAGCCGTTGCAGATCGTCAATCGACGATGACGCACGGCGGGGCTCGGGGACCTGTGTCCCGGATGGCGCCAAGTGCTTTCTACGCGGGAGGGTGGCATGCAGCGAAGAATCCTGGCGGGTGATCGACTGATAGCGGCCTTCCTGGCCGGCTGCGTCCTGTTCAATTATCCGCTGCTGGCGGTGTTCGACCGGCCCACGGAGGTGTTCAACATTCCCCTCCTTTATGTCTATATCTTTATCGCGTGGGCCTTCGTCATTGCCCTGATGGCCTGGGCCGTCGAACGTCGCCTCAAGTAGCTGGCGGCCATGCTTGAACCCCCCGTAGTCATCGCCGTCGCGCTGCTCTATCTCGGGCTGCTTTTCGCGGTGGCGTGGTGGGGCGACAAGCGCGCCGATCAGGGGCGTTCGATCATTGCCAGTCCGACCATCTACGCCCTGTCGATGGCCGTTTACTGCACCACCTGGACCTTCTACGGCAGCGTCGGTCGCGCTGCCGTGTCGGGAATCGGCTTCCTGCCGGTCTACCTCGGTCCGACGCTGGTCATGGCGCTCGGCTGGATCGTGCTGCTGAAGATGATTCGCATCGTCAAGGCCAACCGCATCACGTCGATTGCCGACTTCATTTCCTCGCGCTACGGCAAGAGCCACGGCCTCGGCGGTCTGGTGACGATCATCGCCGTCGTCGGCATCATTCCGTACATCTCGCTGCAACTCAAGGCGGTTTCCAATACCGTCAGCCTGCTGCTCAGCTATCCGGAAATCGTCATGCCACATCGCAGCGCGACGATGTCGGTGGGCGCGGACATCAGCTTCTACATTGCCTTGATCCTGGCCGCGTTCACCATCGTCTTCGGGACCCGGCATCTCGACGCCACCGAACGTCACGAAGGAATGGTCGCGGCGATTGCGCTGGAATCGGTGGTCAAGCTGGTCGCCTTCATGGCCGTCGGCGTGTTCGTCACTTACGGCATCTACAACGGCTTCGGGGACATCTTCGATCACGTCGAGGCCCACGACGAGCTGCGCCGTTTGCTGACGGCCATTCCCTCGGGGGCAGGCTATACGGGCTGGTTTTCGCTGATCGTCCTGTCCGGGCTGGCCATTCTCTTCCTGCCGCGACAGTTTCAGGTGGCCGTCGTCGAGAACGTCAACGAGGCACACCTGAAGCGGGCGGCGTGGATGTTCCCGCTGTACCTGCTGTTGATCAACGTTTTCGTCCTGCCGATCGCCGTCGGCGGGCAGCTGCATTTCGCCGGGCAGGGCGTCGATGCCGATACCTTCGTTCTGACCTTGCCGATGTCACAGCGCCAGGAGGGTCTGACGCTACTGGTCTTCATCGGGGGTTTGTCGTCGGCCACCGGCATGGTCATCGTCGAGACCATTGCCTTGTCGACGATGGTCTGCAACGACCTGGTGATGCCCATGCTGCTGCGCCACAAGCGTGCCGCGCTCGCCGAGTCGAAGGACCTCTCCGGGCTGCTGCTCGGTATCCGGCGCGGCGCCATCGTCGTCATCCTGCTCCTTGGTTACCTCTACTTTCGGCTGGCGGGCGAGGCCTACGCGCTGGTCGCCATCGGCCTGATCAGTTTCTCGGCCGTGGCGCAGTTTGCGCCGGCGCTGATCGGCGGCATGTACTGGCGCGGCGGAACGCGTGGTGGCGCGCTGGCCGGTCTGAGCGCCGGCTTTGCGGTCTGGGCCTACACCCTGCTGCTGCCGTCGTTCGCAAAATCCGGCTGGCTTCCCGGTGATTTTCTCGCCCAGGGATTTTTCGGGGTCGACCTCCTGCGGCCGCAGCAACTGTTCGGTCTGACCGGCATCGACGAGATTTCGCACTGCCTGTTCTGGAGCTTCCTTGCCAATATCGGCGCCTACGTCGGGGTGTCGCTGCTGCGCCCGCCCATGGTTGCCGAGGCGACGCAGGCGACCCTGTTCGTCGACGCGCTGTCGGATCCCGGGCAGGGCGGGGCGATACTCTGGCGCGGGCGGGCGCAGGTCAGCGACCTGCAGGAACTGGTCGGGCGCTTCCTTGGCCCGACGCGCGCGCAGGCGGCGTTTGCCGCTTTCGCCCGCCGTCATGGACGCGACGGCAACTCGACGCCGGAGGCCGATGCCAAGCTGGTGCAGTTCGCCGAATCCCTGCTCGCCGGAGCGATCGGTAGCGCTTCGGCGCGGGTGATGGTCGCCTCGGTGGCCAAGGAGGAGCCGCTGAGCATCGAGGAAGTGATGCACATCCTCGACGAAGCGTCGCAGCTGCGCACCTACAGCCGCGAACTCGAGCGCAAGTCACGCGAGCTGACCGCAGCGACGCTGGAACTGCAGGAGGCCAACGAGCGCCTCCAGGAGCTCGATCGCGTCAAGGACGACATCATGTCCTCGGTGACGCACGAGCTACGCACACCGCTGACGTCGATCCGCGCTTTTTCGGAGCTGCTGCGCGACGATCCGAAGATGCACCTTGCCGACCGCGAGCGTTTTCTTGGCTTGATCGTCAGCGAGGCCGAGCGTTTGACACGCTTGATCAACCAGACCCTCGATCTCGCGAAAATCGAGTCCGGCAGAGCCGACTGGAACGGCTGCGAGCTCGACCTGAAAGAAGTCGTCGAACAGTCGATCGCTGCCACCAGCCAGCTGGTGCGCGAGAAAGAGGCGCACGTCGAGGTCGATCTGCCCGATAATCTACCGCTGATTCTCGCCGATCGGGATCGCTTGATTCAGGTCATGCTGAATCTGCTCTCCAATGCGGTGAAGTTCCTGACGCCGGGTAGTGGTCGCATTCGCGTCACCTTGAGTCGGCGGGACGATGGCCTGGAAGTCAGCGTTGCCGACAACGGTCCCGGGATTCGCCCGGAAGATCAGCAACTGGTTTTCGAAAAGTTCCGCCAGGTAGGCGATACGATGACCGCCAAGCCGTCCGGCACGGGTCTTGGGCTGCCGATCAGCCGGCGCATCGTCGAACACTTCGGTGGCCAGTTGTGGGTCGAGAGCGTCCCCGGCGAGGGCGCGACATTTCGTTTCACCCTGCCATTTGCGCCGGCGCAGCCGCCAGCGGATGCGTCGCCAGCCGCGTAGTTCGTTTAGCGTTTTCATTCATGAGCGGAGTGTTGATGAGCAAGAAGATACTGATTGCCGACGACGAGCAAAACATTGTCATTTCGATCGAGTTCCTGCTGCGCCGGGAGGGTTTCGAGGTGCTGGTGGCCGGCGATGGGGAAGAAGCGCTGGCCAGGGTGCGCGCCGAAAAACCTGATCTCGTCCTGCTCGACGTGATGATGCCCAAGATGAACGGCTTCGACGTCTGCCAGGCATTGCGCGCCGACCCCGAGCTCAGCGCCACGCGCATCCTGATGTTGACCGCCAAGGGGCGGGACACCGAAGTCAGCAAGGGTCTCGGACTCGGTGCCGACGGTTACATGACCAAGCCCTTCTCGACCAAGGAGCTGCTCGCCGAGGTGCGCAAGCTCCTGGAGACCTAGGTGCAGGCCAGGCGCAAGCTGTACCTGGCAGCGGCGTGTGCCGGTCTGTTTGTGCTTGTCGTGGTGGTTGCGACGGCAGCCGTAGTGTGGGCCACCGGGGCCGATGCGAGCGGCGGCGGCTGGTCGACCGAGGGCAGGATCTTTGTCCTCGTGATGTTTACGCTGGCGGCGAGTGGCGGCGCTTACCTGGTCATCGCCGCCTCGTATGCGCGCTACGTCAACGCGCCACTGCGCATGGCCGAGGACCTGGCGGCAATGACCGCCCACAGCGGCCTGCGCCTGGCCGAGCCGGCGACGCCCGAACTGCGCGCCCTCGGGCAGGCGGCGAACCAACTGCTCGCCGCACGCGACGCGCTGGAGCACGATGTCGCCGAGCGCGTGCGCGAAGCCCGCGCGTCGCTTGAAGAGGAGCGCAGCCGTCTCGCCGCACTGATGGCCGATCTCAGCCAGAGCGTCGTGGTCTGCAACCTGGATGGTCGCGTGCTGCTCTACAACCAGCGCGCCAAGCAGGAACTTTCTGCCGGATCCGACGGCAGCCATGGCGAATTGCTGGGCCTCGGGCGTTCAATCTATACGGTATTTGATCGGGCGCTGCTCGAGCATGCGCTGGAGCGCCTGCAGTCGGCGAGTCGCGACGAGTCGGGCGCCGAGCGCAAGAAGCTGCTCGGCTCGGCGCAGTTCGTCACTGCCACCCGCGCCGGCCGCTTGATGCGCGCCCACATGTCGCCGGTGCTGGGCCGTGACGGGCAGCCCGGGGCGCAGGTTGCCGGCCTTTCGATCACCGGTTTCGTGCTCGTTCTCGACGACGTGACGAGCACCAACGAGCGGCATGCACGCCGCGATGCGCTGATCCAGTCGCTGATCGAAGGCGGGCGCGGACCGTTGGGGAGCTTGCGCGCGGCGTCCGAAATGCTTTCCGACTTCTCGGACATGCAGCCGCAGCAGCGTGATCGCTTCCTCGGCGTGATCCGCGACGAGGCGAGGGCGCTTTCTGACCAGTTCGAGAAAGCGGCGGCAGCCTTCTCCAACGATCTGCGCGAGCGCTGGCTGCTCGAGGAGATACTGGGCGCCGAGCTCGTCGAAGTGGCTGCCCGGCGGATTGCCGAGCGCGGCAACGGCGGGCAGCGCAAGCTGGCGGTCAAGCCCGAGAATATCGATGAAGGCCTTTGGCTGCGCGTCGACAGTTTCGGACTTCTGCAAGCACTGAGCTATCTGGCGCTGCGTCTGCAGGACGAGTACGAGGTGCGCGAAGTGCGCCTGTCTCTGAAGCGCAGCGGTCACCTGGCACAGCTCGATCTGTACTGGATGGGTACCTTCCTGAACAATGAATCGGCGATGGTCTGGCTGCAGGACCCGATGAACATCGGCGGCGAAAACTCGCCACTGAGCGTCGTTGACGTCATCGAACGCTGCAACGGCGAGATCTGGTTTCAGCGCGAGCGCGTCTCGCATCGGGCTTTCTTCCGCACCATGCTACCGGCGGCCGAGGCGCCCAGCGACCGGCCGCAGACGATCGTTTCCGCGGCCGAAGGCGAACGCCCGGAATTCTACGACTTCGATATCTTTCGCTGGTCGGCAGGCAGCCACGAGCTCGACGATCGGCCGCTCGCCGAGCTCTCGTACACCGTTTTCGATACCGAAACGACCGGCCTGGAGCCTTCCGCCGGCGACGAGATCATCCAGATCGGTGCGACGCGCATCGTCAATCGTCGCTTGCTCCGTCACGAGTACTTCGATCAGCTGGTTGACCCGAAGCGCCCGCTGTCGCAGCAATCAGTGAAGGTTCACGGCATCACCCGCGAACTGCTCAGCGGACAGCCGGTGATCACGACCGTCCTGCCGACCTTCCACGCTTTTTGTGCGGACACCGTTCTGGTTGGTCACAACGCCGCCTTCGACATGCGTTTCCTGCAGATGAAGGAGCGCCAGACCGGCCTGCGCTTCGATCATCCTGTCCTCGATACCCTGCTGCTTTCGGCGGTTCTGCAGCCCAACCAGAATACTCACCGCCTGGAGGCTATCGCCGAGCGCCTCGGGGTCTCGGTTTTCGGACGTCATACGGCGCTTGGCGATGCGATGGTCACCGGGGAAGTCTTTCTGAAGATGTTGCCCCTGCTCGCCGACATGGGGATCACGACGCTGCGGCAGGCGCGCGAAGCCAGTGAGAGAACCTACCATGCCCGACTCAGATATTGAGCACAGCGCACGCGTAAGCCCCTTCTCGCCCTATGTCGGGCTGCGCCATCTGGTGCGCGGCTTGCCGTTGATGGTCGGACCATCGACCAGTGTGCGCGAGACGCTGCAACTGCTCGACAGAACGCATGGCGATGCGGTGGTGGTGGTCGACGAAGGCAGCCGGGTACCGCTGGGCATCATCACCCTGCACGACGTTGTGCGCCGTGTGGCCATTGAAGCCTGTGACCTGCAGGCGCCGATCGCGGCGGTGATGACCAGCGGCCTGATTACCATGCCGGCCAACAGTACGGCGCACCAGGCCAGTGTGGTGATGGTGCGGCGCGGCGTGCGCCATCTCGTGCTGACCGAAGCGGATGGCAGCTACTTCAACGTCGTTTCTCAGACCGATCTGTATACCCTGCCGGGTGCGCAGAGCACCGATCTCGTCAAAGCGATCCTCGCCGCGCGCGATCTGCCGACATTGGTCCTCCTGGCTGCCGAGATCCGCGCGCTGGTCGGCCGTCTGGTCGCCGAGCGGGTGAGCGCCGACGCGCTCTGCAACCGCCTCTCGTCGCTCAACGATCTGCTCACCCTGCAGGTCATCGAACTGGTCGCCGGCCAGTTCGAGCTGCCCTACGTTCAGTGGTGCTGGCTGGTGTTCGGTTCCGAAGGGCGGCTGGAGCAGACCCTGGCCACCGACCAGGACAATGGCCTGATCTTCGCCGCCGACTCGGACGAGCACGCGGCGCGGCTGCGCAACGCCTTCCTGCCTTTTGCCCGCGCCGTGAACGAGGCCCTCGACGCCTGCGGTTTTCCGCTGTGCAAGGGCGAGATCATGGCCAGCAATCCGCAGTGGTGTCTTTCTGCCAGCGAATGGCGAGCCGCGTTTTCAGGCTGGCTGGAAAGCCCGCAACCGGAAGCCTTGCTCAATGCGAGCATCTTCTTCGATCTGCGCGGCCTGTATGGGCAGGAGTCGCTGGCCGACGACCTGCGCAGCTGGCTTCTGGAGCGTGCGCACAGCTACCCGATTTTCCTGCGCGCGATGGTCGAGAACACGCTCAACTGGGAGTCGCCGCTGAGCTGGTGGAAGGGATTTCGCACCGATCTCGACAAGGAGTTCCCGCACACCATCGATCTCAAGAAGCACGGCTCTCGCCCCTTCGTCGACGCCGCACGGGTCTACGCCCTGGCCCGGCAGATCCCGGATACGAATACCGTCGAGCGGCTGCGCGTGACCGGTGAACAGACCGGTGTTGGCGCCTTCGACATGGCGGCGCTGATCGACGCTTTTCAGCATATCCAGCGTCTTCGCCTGCAACGGCAGGCGAGCAGCGCGGCGGACGCCATTTCCAACCGCGTCGATCCCGACGAACTGCATGAACTGGATCGCCTGATCCTGAAGGAAGCGCTAAAACAGATTGCCTATCTGCAGAAGCGCCTGGTACGCGAGTACGCCCCGGCATAGATGAGCTGGGGCGCCGGCGGCGTTCAGCCGCCGGCGCGGGAGCGGAAGCTGGCCGGTACGGGCGCGACTTTGCGTGCTGCGTAGTCGAAGAAGACGATGCCCGTCTTGCCGCGCGCGACTTCACGCTGGCTGAGCTTCTCGTGCATGCGCCAGGGCAGGTCGCAGCCCTTGCCGGAAAAATCGCTGGCCGCCATGTCGACGACCATCACTTCGCCGTGAAAGGCCTCGGACCTGTACTGCACTGCCGCGTCGGCGATGACGATGCCGACGCCCTCGACGTTCAGCTCGGTATAGCCCAGGCTCATGAAAAACCGCGCGCGCGCCTCTGAAACGAGCGCTAACAGCAAGGCATTGTCGAGGTGCCCGGCATAGTTCATGTGGCTGAGATAGAGTGTCATCTCGGTCGAGTAGGCGAAATGCTCGGGGAGGTCGATCTGGATTCTGGGCATCCTGGGGTCCGTGGCGGCTGGCTGTATCCGGGGGGATCGTACGTCACGCGCCACTTCCTGTCACGGCCCGCACGTCATTGCCAGGAGGGTAGCGCTATGGAGCCGGTGAAATCCTGCCACCAGGCAGGTTTCGCGCTTCGCGCTGCTGTCTGGATCGCTGATGAAAGTCGCATCAGGATTGCAGCACTACACACGCGCCGCACTCTCCCCGAGCCTCGTCGGCGAGGGGAGAGCGCGGCGCGTGGGGGGAGAGGTGGCCGGCTGGGTCAGCTTCAGAGGCCGCTCTTGGCATCCACCAGCAGGGTCCGGAAAAACCGCTCGAAGCCACTGGCTGCGAAATCAAGCACCTTGCCGGGGAAGGTGGTGAAAAGTTCGCGAATCGCGGCGTTGCGCTCGCGATGAGCACGCTCCGTGATCATGGTCATCTGCTCGTAGCTGAGGGGGGTTTTCATTTTGTCTTGTGTTCCTGTACTGTCGTGAAGTGCTGAGGGTTCTGCTTCAAGAGCACTGTAAGCAGTGCTCTGTGCTTGCTCGGTGGCCGAAGGTCAAACGAAGGCCGAGGTGTCGAAAGTGTTCGGGCGGCTGCCTTCGCTGCTCAGGTGGTATCCGTGCTGCTTCTCTGCTTGCCGGGTGTTCGGGCTGCCTTTTTCCATCCAGTCGAGCACCTTGTGCATGGCGGTGGCAATCGCTCTGCCAGCGGCGATGCTACGTTCCCTGCGGGCGCGCTCGATGATCATTGCGATCCGGTCATGGTTGAGGTCGGTTTTCATTTGGGTTTCCTTCTGTCCTTGCGTTGTTCCCGGTTCTCCGAGAGTTCGCCGTCACTGTATTTGTTGGCCGCCGTGCCGGCAAACGATCAAATGTCAGCCGATGCATGAGAATATCTCATTCATATGACTTACCGTCTGCCGCCCCTAAGTTCGCTGCGCGCTTTCGAAGCGGCTGCCCGCCACCTCAGCTTCAAGGACGCCGCTGCCGAGCTTTCGGTGACGCCAACGGCGATCAGCCACCAGATCCGTGGCCTCGAGGAATACCTGGACTTTCCGCTCTTCAAGCGGCTGACGCGTGCCCTGGAACTGACGCGCGAAGGTCGGGTCATGCTCCCCAAGGTGCGCGAGGGGCTGGAGTGTTTCGCTGCCGCCATCGAGAGCACGCGCCAGGTCGTCTTCGGTGGGCGTCTGGTGGTGACCTCGCCGCCGGCTTTCGCCGCGCGCTGGCTGATTCGGCGTCTGCCCGATTTCACTGCACGCATCCCGAGATCCGACTGCGCATGGCCACTTCGCTCGACACCATCGATAGCGTCGACGCAGCACATGTCTCGGGCCTCGCGCGCGTCGATGTCCGCGACGACAAGACCGAGACCTTTATCCGCTACGGTAGTGGGCACTACGACGGCTGCCGCGTCGACCGGCTCTTTGCGCCTGCGTATACGGCCGTCTGCAGCCCGCTCCTGCTGAAAGGAATGCGGCCCCTGAACGTGCCGGCCGATCTGCGCCGTCACAATCTTCTCCACAACCAGGCCGACTCGGGCACTGACCAGCACGACCTCGCGACCTGGGACCAGTGGCTGCAGGTGGCCGGCGTTACCGGCATCGATGCCGATGGCGGCACCCAGATCAGCGACCCTGGGCTGCTCCTCTCGGCGGCCATCGACGGCGTTGGCGTTGCTCTGGCGTCGAAACAGCTGATCGAGGGCGAAGTGGCTGCCGGTCGCCTGGCCATGCCTTTCGACATCGTCATCCGCCCGGCGCAGGCCTATTACCTGGTCGTTCCTGAAGCCGTCGCCGAGCGTACGGTGGTCAGCGCCTTCCGCAAATGGTTGCTCGCCGAGGCCGCGAAGGTGCGCGAGGGGTAGCGCGACGCCAGCCGCGTAGCAGCTGGCGTCGTTTCGCTTTCGGCGCTGCCTGAATGCTGTGCAGCGACGATGCGAGGACTTGCCGGCCCAGCGGGCAGCCGCCGGACGTTGGTGCTCAGGAAGCGCCGAGCATGGTCGCTGCGTCGTCGCTGACCGGCGCTGACCCGGCCGCCGGCCTGACGGCTGGCTTGGCGCTTGTTTTTGCGACGCTCTTGTTCACCGCTGGCGCGTCATCGCTGCGGGTCAGCTTGCGCACCTCGGTGGTCAGCTGGCCAAGGCGGGCGGCGAGATGCTGGACATCGCGCTTGCTGGCCAGAACCATGAAATTCAGTGGCTGCAGCAAGCGATCCCTGAACAGCCGTTCGCCACGATCAAAGCTCTCGTTGGCCGTGCTCACCAGTTCAGCCGAGGTTTGCTTGATCTGCCGACGAGCTTTCGGCGCAGGGCCTTGCCTTCCTCGACCAGCGTTGCAAACGCCCGGGCGCTGGTCCTGGTGGCCAGCGAGTAGGCGCCAAGGCCACACAGCCACAACTTGCGCACCGATTCCTGAGCGCCGGCAAGAAATTGCTCGTTGCCAGGGCGATCGACCAATGTCGTCTGTCTCTTGCTCATTTCGTTTCTCCTTTGTCCGACTGGACGTGAAATTTCCTGCAACTGCCAGTGCAGCTGACAAAAGCGAGTCTAGCGACGATCGCTAGAGGGCACACACTAAATCCCTGGGTGTTTTCCTCTAAAGTGGCGGCTGTTCGATGTTGTATGCTTGCCGCTTGCAGGCGCCGAAGGTGGCCATCGGGGCCGCCGCCCTTGGTGTCTCGGCGCAGAGCACACGAAGGAAGAAGAGTGCCTCGATGAACAAACTGTCATTGCTCGATCTCGCCTTCTTCGTCGCCGAATCGGCGGCCAGCCCGAAACATGTCGGCGGCTTGATGATCTACAAGCGGCCCGCCAGGTCGCCGGCCAGCTTTGTCTCGGATCTGTACCGGGAGCTGCTCAGCTGCAGCGACGTCCAGGCGCCGTTCAACCGCATCATCCACTTCTCGCTTACCGGCATGCCGACCTGGCGGGAGAGCGACGCCGTCGACCTCGATCAACACCTCTTCCAACACCGGCTGCGGCGCGGCCACAATGGCCGGCCGGAACTCTATCGGCTGGTTTCCGAGCTGCATCAACCGATGCTCGACCTATTCGCGACCGCTATGGGCATGCAACCTTATCGATACGGCCTGATCGAACGTGCGTTTTCGCCATTTTACGGTCAAGATGCTCATGCCAGGCGCCGAATGGCGGTCACGAGGTGCGCTGGGGCCGCACGATTCGCTGGCCTTGACGGCGGTCGATCTTTGACTGCGGCCGCGTGGGTGGTCGCCACGGGGCCGCCGACAGCAAGCGAATCGGCTCAAGCGAAGTGGTGACCAGTCCCTTCGCGGAAGCGACCTCTCGGGTTCCGGCAGCGCCTGCTGGGAATCGCCTCGCCTGGCCGCGGCTCGCCTGGAAGGTCGGCCCCCCAAGCTGACCAGAACGCCATTTCACCTTTCTCTGCCTTTGTTGCGCCACGGTAACACGCCTGCTGACACGGCGGTGCCCGCAAGGTCGGCAGTTTGCGACTGCCAGCGTCGCCATGGGTGCGTCGTCAAGGAGTCTGTGCCCGGTCGCGGTCCGACTCTGAACCTTTCCGCACTGACCTGCTCGATGCTGCCGGGGGTTGGGGGTCGGGCGGGACCGGCTATCTCACGACGAAGGCGTCCGCTTGCCAGACCGATCACCATGATGCCGTTGCAATCTGCCGCAAGGTCGGGCGAAACACAGGTCCGCGGCAACAAGATCGGCATCATCCTGTCGCATTGTCGCGCCCACCGACGACCCCTATGTGGCCTGGCGCACATCTGTTTTTCCACTGCGCATGTGCGCCTCGATGATCCGACAGCGTCGCAACCCGACGCGATCGAGCTCCTACAAACGCCTGAGCACCGGACGTCGTTGCACAGCTCGCCGACGATCGATGCTCGCGAACGGCTGCCGCCGGGGGGGATCGCAACACGCTGGTCTCCAATATTCCCGGGCCGCCCGAGTTTCTCTCTACCTCAAGGGCCCCGCCTGGGGAATTTGCACCCCGATCAGCACGCTAACCAGGCCTGGAAATCCTCCTCAACATCACCCTCTCAGGCTACGCCGGCCCGCTCGTCTCCGGCTGATGCAGCGCGACGGCCCCACCTCGCAGCGCCTTGGGGGTATCTACGTGGGCGAAGCATCCGCGAACCGAATGAAGCGGGTTTTCGACGCCCACCGGCCCGTTTTCCTGACGACATGGTCCGTTGCCACGAAATCCGGCAAAAAAAAGACCGTGGCATGCACCCGGGGGGGGGTTTCAAATGCTCGTTTCATCTTGCGCGAGGGCCATTGCGGCCCTCACATGCCTCTTGCTACAGCGCAGCAGTCAAGGTGTCGCGCGATTCCGAGCATGCCACCACGACGTGGGTGTCACTTCCACCCACTGTAAGAAATACGTAAGAACAGGAAGCCTGTTTGCCCAGCACGGGCCATTCAGCCTCGACTCTTCGAAGGCATGTCCGTTAGTTTCCGGCAAGCCTCGCTCGCCTTGTCCGGCGTTTCCGGCGTTTTCTCCGGCGGACGATATCGTGGCTGCGCGGTCTGCTTTGGCTGCGTTTTTCTCTGTTGCACTCATCTACCGAATGAGTCCCTGCTGTGCTCTCTGGGAATTGATGGACGAAAGATAGGCGGCTTCCCCCTCTGGCTTCCGTGCGCAATTTCACGGCCTCAAGTAAATCCGTGATTTCGAGCTGCCGACGATGGGCTCCGCGAGCGCGATCCGGGAAAAGCTGCTAGACCTGCGTGGTCTGTTCCGGCAATGGGCGTTTGCCCGCAGGGACCGACGCACTCCCGTGAACGACGTGAAAGAGAAATGAAGCCCTGTTTGCCGAGAAGCGTTCCGACGCACCGCTGTCCGAGCGTCTTCGCGGTTCCACGCAGGCCGTGTCCGAGTTCCCATCGGACAGCGCATCTGCTGGCCGCACGGCAAGCCTCGGGAGATGGCCTTTCGTTCCGGTCAATGCCAGCAATGAATCCTCTGGCCCGCCCGGTTCGCAAGACGACGCTAGGCGGACTGATGGCCGACGCCATTCGACGCCGACTTCATCGCACCTCTCGGCGCTTCTGCGTGGGGTCCAGGGAGATTCCGCGAGTCCGTCGCCCCGCCCGAGACTGACGCGCAGCGCACAACGGCCGGCGCACGAATTCTCTCTCTTCGTCGATGAAGTGCACAAGCGCTTCAGCAAGAGCCTGGCAAGGACGCTTTCCTGCCCTATTTACGAAGGCGGGCTGCTGACTTTTGTCGGTGCCACGACCGTGACCCGTCCTTGCGAGGTCAACTCGGCGCTGACCTTCCTCACGCGCCGCGGTCTACGTGCTGCCAGCCCTCTCCAGCGAGGAGACTCGGGCAGCTCCTCGAACGCGCCCGCACGGTTTCTGCCCGAGCCCGTTTCGCACGATACCGCGCGCGCGTCTGATCGGCCTCGCGATGGCGACAGCGCGGACGCCTTCTCAACCAACCTCGAACAGCTCGCCACCGCCCGCATCGACGGCCGCCGGACGACGATCGCGGCGCTTTCTTCGGCACAAACCACATGGCACCAGATCTGCGGCTTCGACAAGGGTGCGACGCTTTCTAACTAGCAGATTTTCGGCATTGCACAAGGCGGTGCGCTGTTCGTCTCAAGACAGGAGACGCCGCCGCGCGTACTGGTTTTCTGCCTGCCATGCTCGCCGGTGGCGCCGAACCCGCGCTACCCTGGCGCGCCGCGTCGTGCGCAGGCCTTGGAACATCGGCCTGGCCGACCCGCGCGCGGCGCGCATCCCCTCTAGCGCCGGCCGGATACTGTCGAAACGCTTAGGACTAACCGTCAGAAGCCGAGCTGGCGCTGCCGGGGGAAGCGGTGCTCTACACTGGCCATGTGCCGCACAAGTCCAAAACGTCCTGGCCCTCCCTCGCGTATAAATGCGGACAAGCGCGGAGTTTCATCGCCGCAGACGCTTCGCGGCGTTACCAAAGAAAGGTCAACACTTCGCACGGCGCCGACGCGCTGGAAGACGCTCGCTACGGCAGGACTACCGCACGCGCACGACCAGAAAGCTCGCTCCTACAGGCCGCCGGCGAGACACTATGGAATCCCTGAAGGGCAATGCCGGTCGTCGAGTGTACCGACCGGTCGAGCGAATGGGCTTAAATTCCTGATCGTGAAAAGCTGTGTCGCAGAAAGTTTCAACTGCGCGCTCGATCGCCGGGCGAAGGAAATAGAGAACACCGGGCTCTGCCTATGCGGCCGACCAACAACATCATTTCGCATCGCGCGCAGCCTTTCCGTCGACCTGGCGCGAGCAGCGGAAGAGGGCGAAGCGCGCAGCGGCGATCGCTCAATCTGAGGACTGAGCATCTCGACATCCAACCACCTGCGCAACGACATCGACGCCCTCGCCCGAGCGCCTGGCAACCCGCGGTTTCGTACTCGACAGGACGACTTTCCCAAATCTGGAAAGTCGAGCGCAAGCGCTGCAGACCGGACCCATTATTCTGCATGCCATCCGCCACACAGCCTCTCCAAGCAGGTCGGCATGCTCAAGGCCGCGGCGAGGACGCCGCGCGGGATGGGCCAGGTGGCGGCGCTGAAAGACGAACATGGAAGCCAACGAGCTTCTCTGCGAACTGCTCCAGGAACTCGACGCCTTCCTGCCGTCTCCCCACCTGCCGGACGAGAGCGTGCCGAGCGGCAAATCGGAAGCCGACAACGTCCGAGTCAGAGCTGGGGCGCGCCGCGGCGCCTTTGACTTGCCGTCAAGGATCACGCGATCTCGGTGAAGCTTCCGCGAGCTTGATTTCCCACTCGCGGCGAAGATCGCCGGCACGCGC